>JADIYI010000008.1:985999-1314666 GCA_016705365.1 Gammaproteobacteria bacterium
GTTGCGACTGCTCTTGCCGCTCAGCGCCGCCAGTGCCTTGAGCATGTCGGGCAATCGGCCCGCGCGCTCGCCGGTACGCAACAGATTGTAAGCCGTGGCGTCGAAAGCGCCCTGTTCCTCGAGCGCTTTCGACAACGACAGTCCGGCTTTCACCGCGCGCGCCGCGGCCTCGAGCCGGCGCCGCCGCGAGGCCAGCCGCACGCCGCGGTTGGCGAGTGCCAGCGAATCGAGCATCGGCACGCCCTGTCCGAGCAGCGCGCCGAGCAGCGCCGCCCACGAGGTGGTCTCGGATTCCGTCAGCCAGGGACCCAGCACCGGCCAGTGCGCGAGCCGGTCGAGCAGCGCGGCGCGTACGCCGGGCCGGCGCAGCGCGTAGACCACACCCGCCACCAGCGCCGCGACCAGCAGCAGGCAGGTCAGCAGGTTGCGGTTCAGAAAGCTGCCTGCGCTCAGCACTGCCCATGCCAGCCAGGGCAGCTGCGCGGCGTCCTGCAGCATGCCGGCAAAGCGCGGCACCACGAAGGCGAACATCACCCCGACGCCCAGAATGCCCGAACCGACCAGCACCGCAGGGTAGATCAGCGCGTTGCGGAGGTCACCGGCAACTTCCTGCTGATACGCGTACTGGGCGACGGCCTCGTCGAGGCTCTCGGCGAGCTTGCCGGTCATCTCGCCGGCCGCAGCGAGCTGGAAAAAATATTCCGGCAGGCGCACTCCGCACAGCCGCAACGCCTCGGCAAATGATTTGCCCTGGGCGATCGCGCGCCCCAGCGCCTCCAGCGTCACCCGCAGCGCATCGCGCTCGTGGGCGCTGGCGATCGAGGCCACGGATTCCGCGATGCCGAGCCCCGAATGCAGCAGCGTGGTGAGCTCGGTGAATGCCAGCAGGATTTCCGCGCTCGAGGCCGCACCGCCGCCGCCGGCGGGCACGTGCGCGCCGATGCCGAGCACGGTTGCACCCTGACGCTGCAGCTGGCGCCGGGCCTCGCCCTCGTTGGCGGCTTCCAGCGTGCCACGCTCGAGTTTGCCATCGGCGCTCAGCAACTCGTAGGCAAAGCGCATCTCAATGACTCACGACGCGCATCACTTCCTCGACCGAACTGATCCCGCGGCTTGCTTTCAACAGCCCGTCCTGGCGCAGGGTCCGCCAGCCGCGTGCGAGCACATGGGACTTGATCTGATCCTGCGCGATATTGCGCGCGACCAGCGCCTGCAACTGCTCATCGACCGGGATCATCTCGTAGATCCCGGTGCGGCCCCGGTAACCGGTGCCCTGGCAGGCCTTGCAGCCGCGCGCATGGTGCCAGTCCTGCTCGCCACTCCAGGCCACGATTGCGCTGACTTCGTCGAGAATGTTCTGTGGCACGGTGCTCGGTTCGCGGCAGGCATGACACAGCATGCGTACCAGGCGCTGGGCCTGCAGGCCACGCACCGGCGCGGCAGCAAGGAACGGTTCGATGCCCATGTTGATCAGGCGGGTGAAGGCCGAAGCGGCATCGTTGGTATGCAGCGTGGACAGCACCAGGTGACCGGTCAGCGCCGCCTGGATCGCGATCTCGGCGGTTTCGAGGTCACGGATCTCGCCGATCATGATCACGTCCGGATCCTGGCGCAGGATTGCGCGCAGCGCGCGCGCAAAGGTGTAACCGATGTCCGCGCGCGCCTGAATCTGGGTGATGCCGCTGAGCTGGAATTCCACCGGGTCCTCGACCGTGATCATCTTGCGGATGCCATCGTTGGCGGCAGTCAGCATCGAGTACAGGGTGGTCGATTTGCCCGAGCCGGTCGGCCCGGTCACGAGGATGATGCCGTGCGCCTCGCGCGCCCACTCGCCCATCAGCGCGAGATGATCGGGTTCCATTCCGAGGTGTTCCAGATCGAGGTCGGCGCGCTCCTTGGGCAGCAGTCGCAGCACGATCGACTCGCCATGGACATCCGGTGCGGTCGAGACGCGCACATCGAACTCGCGCCCGCTCACCCGCGTGCTCATGCGCCCGTCCTGCGGCAGGCGGCGCTCGGCGATATCGGCGCCCGAGATGAGCTTGATGCGCGAAGCCACCGCGGCAAAACGATCCATGGGTTGGGTCATGCGCTGGTGCAGCACACCATCGACCCGGATGCGCACCACGAACAGCGACTCGCCGGCCTCGATGTGGATATCGGATGCCTTGGCTTCCACGGCTTGCGAGAGGATGTTGTTGACCAGTTCGATGATCGGCGCTTCCTCGGCCAGTTCGCGCAATGCCTTGTCGGTGCCGGTGGCGAGTTCATCCATCGCCCGCTCGCGGCCAAGGTAATCGAGGCAGCGATCGATATCGTGGCGGCGTGCGAGATGCATTGCGAGCGGTGCTCCGGCGGAGCGCGCGGCGAGCGATTGCAGCACCAGCGAGGCAAGCGGGTCCTGCGCGGTCCAGCCGATCGTGCCATCGGGCATCTGCCACATCAGCACGCGCTGGTCGAGGAACCAGTCGAGCGGTATGCCCGACTCGAGCGCGCCCTGCAGCATCTGGCTCTCGTCGGGTATCGGCGCGTCCACGCCGAGCACCGGGGCATCGAGTTGCAGCGCCAGCACGCGCA
This sequence comes from Gammaproteobacteria bacterium, assembly GCA_016705365.1. Classification (NCBI taxonomy): domain Bacteria; kingdom Pseudomonadati; phylum Pseudomonadota; class Gammaproteobacteria; species Gammaproteobacteria bacterium. Next base: position 988,577 of record JADIYI010000008.1, read on the forward strand.
GCAGCGCCTCCTCGGACAGCGCGCCGGTTCGAAACAGGATCGTGCCGAGCCGCCCGCCGGCGGCGGCCTGTAATTGCAGCGCCTTCTCGACATCCTGCGGATGCACGATTTTCGCATCGATCAGGAGTTCGCCGATTCGTCGGTTTTCCACGCGCTGTTCTGGCTCCCTGGCAAGGCATGGGGATAACGGGCTGGTGTATTCTCTGCGCTAAACGGGGTCCGAGACAATCGAGCCGGACCCGCCATGGAGGAATGGATTTGGAATTGCGGCTTCTGCTGACCGGCAACGAGTTGATGAGCGGAGTCACGGTGGACAGCAATTCGGCGCTGATTGCGCGGAAACTCGAACCGCTGAGCCTGCAGGTCTGCGCCAAGCACACCATCGGCGACGATCGGGACCTGTTGTGTGCGGAGCTCGAGCGCCTGGCCAGCGCCAGCGATGTGCTCATCGTGAACGGCGGGCTGGGCCCGACCCGGGATGACCTGACCGCGGAGGCACTGGCTGCCGTGTGCGGTGTGCCGCTCGAGGAAAGCGCCGTCGCGCTGGCGCACCTCGAGGCATGGAGCGCGCAGCGTGGCTATGCGATGAATGCGGCGAATCGCAAGCAGGCGATGTTGCCCGCGGGAGCCGCGGTGATCCCCAACGCCGTCGGCAGCGCGGTGGGTTTTCGCGTGCGTTACCGCGATTGCGAGATTCTCTGTACTCCCGGCGTGCCCGGCGAATTGCGCGTGATGCTCGACCGGGAAATCGTGCCGTGGCTTGGCGCGCAGTTTCCTGCCGCCGATAGGGTGGTGATCACCCGCCTGCAGTTTTTCGGTATCGGCGAGTCCGGTTTGCAGCAGCTCCTGAGCGAGCAGTGTCCCGACTGGCCGCCGCATATCGAGCTGGGTTTTCGTGCCGGCGCGCCGACGCTGGAGCTGAAGATTTCGAGCCTTCGCGCCGCCGACGAGCGGGATCGGCTCGCCTGCGAACAGCGGGTGCGGGAGCTTTTCGGCGATTACATCATCGGTACCGGTGACACGAGCCTGGCGCGCTGCGTGGTCGAGTTGCTGGGCAGGGCGGGGCAGCGGGTCGCGACCGCCGAATCCTGCACCGGCGGGCTGATTGCGGCGATGCTCACCGAGGTGCCGGGCGCTTCGGCGGTCTATGAGGCCGGCGTGGTGAGTTATTCGAACCGCATCAAGCAGCAGCTGCTCGGGGTCGAGGCGCATACGCTGGCCGAGCACGGCGCGGTGAGCGAGCAGGTGGTGCGCGAAATGGCCCGCGGCGCCCTCGCGCTGAGTGGTGCCGAGCACGTGGTATCGGTATCCGGAGTGGCCGGGCCCGATGGGGGCAGTGCCGACAAACCAGTCGGAACGGTATGGATCTGCTGGGGCGGGCAGGGCCGGCTGCGCGCCAGGCAGCTGTATTTCCCGGTGGCGCGCAAGTTGTTCCAGACCATGGTCGCAGCGACCGCGCTCGATCTGCTGCGCCGGGAGATTCTCGGTATCGAAGAGGAGCCACGCTATTTCCGCGAGCGGGTCCTGAGGCGCTGATCGGCTAGCCGGATGCGGCTGCGGTTATCCGCGGCAGCTCGAGCATCAGCGCGGCCTGCGCGGCGGTAGCGACCGGGCGCCCGACTTCATTGCACAATTGCACGGCGCGGCGGGTGAGTTCCACATTGTCGGGCTGCCCGCTGCCAAGATGATCTTCCAGCCCGGTGTGCAGGTGCCCGCCGCGTTCGAGCGCCAGGCGTGCGACGGGCGTCTCGAACAGGTCACCGCCCATCACCGCGACCGACCACGGCAGCTCGCAACCCGCGAGTTGCAGCATTTCCAGGTAGGCATCGAGCGCTTTTGCGGTCGGCGGCAGACCAAAGCTCACACCCTGTCCCGAGCCGAAATAACCGGCGTCGCCGCCAAAATAGAACTTGATCATGGCGCCCGGGGGCAGACGCCCGAGTCGCCAGTACACGAGCGCATTGCGCAGAAAGCCTGGCTCGTAGATCGCGAGGCTGATCCCGAGACGGTGGCGTGTGGCCTGCGCGAGTGCAGTCTCCATGTCGGCAAACGTGTTGATGTACAAAAAGCTGTCGTGGCTCGGCGCGCCGTCGGCGCCGGCCCAGCCGAGGATCATGCTTCCCGGATCCATCAGCCCGATACGCAACACCCCTGCGCCGGCGAGTATGTCGATATGCGCGAGGCGCTCGCTCATGGTGCTGCCGCCGCCGATTGTCGGGTAGAGAAGCGCATCGGGTTCGGCGGCGAGGATGGCCCGGTAGCTCTCGAAGTAACGCGCGGCCGCCTGCTCGGGCGGCAGGCCGAAATCGCCGAGCGGCGCGTGCGTATGCACGATCGAGGCGCCGGCGCGCAGACAGGCAATCGCATCGCGGGTGATCGCCTCCACGGTCACCGGGACGTGCGGGTTTCGCGCGGGCTGGGTCGCACCATTGATTGCGGTTTCGATGATCACGGGCAGCGCGGCGAACGCGCTGGCGCTCATCGTGGCACGAACACTCGTGCCCGGGTCATGCGCGGGGGCAGCAGCAGCGAAGAGTGGTGCGTCTCCCGGGGAAACTGCGCCCTGCGGGGCGCTGTCGCGGATCGCTTCCAGCTCGAGCCGCATCTCGCGCACCAGTTGGCGCGCGGCGGGTGAAGCCAGCGCCTGCTTCAGGTTGCTCTCCGCAGCAGCGCTGCTTGCGCTCCTGACGCTGAGCGGTGCATTGCCGAATACCAGCAGCGTGGCGCCGACGCTGACTATATCTCCCTCGGCGACGCACAGGCGCGCGATGTGTGCATCGCGGGGCGAGGGAATTTCCGCAACCGCCTTGTCGGTCTCGATCGAGACCAGCGCCTGGCCGGTGCTGACGGTGTCGCCGGGGGCCACATGCCACTGCACGATCTCCGCATCGCGCAGCCCGTCGGACAGCTCGGGCAGGGTGAATTCGGCTTCATTCATGGTCCTGGAACTACCTTGCATCGAGGCTCGTTGGCGCGCCCCCCGGGCAGGCGCGTTCAGCGCTCGAAAGAATACAGGAAGTCCACCGCATTCTCGACGCCGGAAATGCCCTCCACGAAAACCTGGCGCGCAAGCCGGTAACGCAATCTGAAGGTGTTGACCTTGTCGAATGTCGACACGCCGTAGCGGAACTGGATGTCCGAGGTGAGATAACCGCTGAGATGCACCTCGGTTCCGCCCTCGACCTTGCGCGCATCGATCTGGAAGTCCTCGATCCCGAATTGGTGCATGAGGCCGCCGGTCAGCTTGCTGGTGCCCGAGAGGCCCATCTGCATCATCACGCTCGCGACCGCGAGGTCCGTGTCGGTGTTCTCCGCGGGTGCGCGCCCGGTCAGCAGGTAATAAAGCGCCCGGTTTTCCTCCATGGGCGGTGACGAGAACACCCGTACATCGGGATTGCGCGCATCGCCGCGTACCCGCACCCCGACGCGTATCGGCTCGTCCTCGATCGTGCGCTCCGCGGTGATGCGCAGGTCGGGGCGACTCAGCGTGTCGCGGAAGATGAAGCGACCCTCGGTGATCTCCAGGGTCTGTCCGTAGGCGCTGTAGCGGCCATCGACGATGCTGATCTCGCCGCGTCCCTGGAAGCTGTCACCGGGCTGTTTGCGCAGCTCGATCGAGCCACCCAGGCGCGCATCGGCACCCAGGCCGCGAAACTGCACCTGGTCGCCGAGGTGAAGCCGCAGGTCGAGCGCATAATCGAAACCCGCGGCGGGTGCTTCGGCACCGACGATCACCGTGTCCGGCGATACGCTGACTGCCGTCTCGGGCAAACGCTCGAGGTGGATGTCCGCCTGCGGGATCGATACTTCACCGGTCACCGTGGCCAGATCGGGCCCGAGTGCAATATGCACATCGGGCGCGAGCGTCAGCTTGCTGCCGGGTATGGGTTCCAGCAGCAGGCGCTCGGCTTGCAGGTGCAGGTTCGCGGCCCAGTCCTCGTCGAGCCACAACACCGTGCCATCGATGGTGCCGTTGCCGGCGACAGTTTCGAAGTGCCCCTGGAGCTGTGCTTCGGCACCGCCGAAATCGACTTTCAGCGCATAGCTGTCGACCGCGGCAGGAAGACTCTCGTGAGCGAAGCGTCCGTCACGCAGTTCGATGTAGCCGGACAGGCGCGGGTCGACCAATGGACCCTCGACATCGATCACGCCCTCGAGCATGCCGGCGGCATCCACTACTCCGGGCATCACGAAAAAGAAGGGTGCGACATCGATTGCGCGCAGATCGATATGCCCTTTCAGGGTCCCCGCGGCGCCCGGTTGCCTCATCGTGATGGCGCCGCTGCAGCGGCCCGACTCGCCGATGCCGAACTGCCAGTCGAGTTGCGCGCGATCGCCATTGCCGTTCAGCGTTGCCGAAAGATCGCTGATCGCCAGGGGCAACTCGCTGCCCGCCGCCAGTGCCGTGATGGAAAGTGCGTGGGCAGAAAGCTCCCCGTCCATGACAGTTTCAGCATCGGGTTCGCGCCGGGCGGCAAGGCGCAGATCGAAGGTGCCCTCGGCCTGCAGCTCCGCGGGCATCCATGAATCCGGCAGATCCAGCGGCAGCGCTGCGGCGTGCAACGCAACGCCGCGAAACGTGCCGGGCTCGAATACCGCGTTCTCCTCGCTGCACAGGGAAGAGGTTCCGCTGCGCAGGCAGAACGGGGCGATGGCGAGTGCGGTTTTCGCCTGGCGCCAGTTCATCGCGATCTCGTGATCCAGGGTCCAGCGCGTGGTACCGATCACCGGATCGAGCTGCAAGCGGCTGCAGCGCCCCTGCCAGTCGCGGGTTGCCTGGCGCGCGCCCCGGCATTCGAGTTCGAGCTTCCCTGCGGAGCTGTTCGCGCTCAGCCGCAGGGTGTGCGCGGAGTCCGTTCCATCGGCGCGGATCGCGAGTGTCTCGATGTCGAGACCTGCGGCGTGCGCATCGTGCAGCGTGAGCTTCAGGCTGCCGGCCTGCGCCGGCCAACCCGGCGACGACGCGTTGACTTCGACCACCGCGGCATCCATGCCCTCGTATGAAAGCCGCTCCATCCGCAGCGTGCCAAGCAATCGCGGCTCGGCCGCGGTCCCGGAGATTGCCAGGCTTCCGCCGCCGCTCCCCGTTGCACCGCTCAGCGTCTGCGCCAGATCGCCGATTTCGAGCGTGCCCTCGAGCGCGACTCGCTCGCCATATTCGCCGTTGATCCGCAGCGTGTTGATGCCGCTCCCGATCAGCACGTCCTCGAAGCGCCAGCGCCCCGCAGCCAGTGTCTGCACGCGACCGGCGATGGTGGCCGGGAAGCCGTTGACGCTGCCCGCGAGCCGGGCAGCGATCGATACCAGCGGTGACGGGCTACCGAGCGTGCCGACGATTTGCGCGTGGCCACTCAATTTGCATTGCACGGCGGGCGACCAGCCCGGCGCGCAGAAATCGCTCAGGCTGGTTTCGATATCGAACGCCAGTGTCGCGTCCGTGCCGAGCGTTCCGCTCACCGTGAGTTCTCCGGCCTCGCCGTCGAGCACAACCCGCTTCAGCTGCAGCACCCCGGAGCTCCAGCTCGCCTGTCCGCGCAGGGCATTTTCGCCGAGTGTCGGCGAGTGCAGGCTGGCGTCCAGCGTGGCGTCGATAGTATCCAGCGTTCCGCGCAGCGCAAGCTCGCCTTCGCCGAGCGTGAAGAAACCATCGCCGTCGGCGGCGAGTTGCAGCGGCGCCCGGTTTTGCACCTCGACTTCGAGTGCAATCGGGGTTGCCAGCGGGGCGATCCAGCCCGTGGCATTCGCGACGTAATCACCGTCGCTTTGAGCGCTGAATTCGAGCCTGGCGAGATCGCCGTGTGCGTCGAGATCCGCGCCGAGCGCGTCTCCCCGGCTGAGGCGAGCGCGGGCATCGATCGGCAGCTGATCGCGCAGATCGATGCGACCCTCGATCACGGCATGAATCCCGTCGTGGCTTGCCGCGAGGCGCCCCGCGCTCAGCACACTGCCCTCGAGCGCTCCCTGCAGTTCGATATCCCCAAGCTGCAGCAGTTGCTGGTCGCCGCGCCATATGCCGAGTGAACCGAGTGTTCCTTGTTGCAGTTCTATCGCCAGCGGCAGCGCCAGCGGCGCGAGCGCAAACGGCCCGTCGTCAGCCGCGGCGCTGGCGGTGTGTATCTCCACTGCGCCGATTCGCAGGGTGTCGAAACACACGGTGCGGCGGCGCAGACAGAGCGGGTCGAGCTCCCAGGCAACATCGAGCAGCACGATCTGCAGCTCGCCATCGCGCCAGGCGATGCGGTCGAATCGGCCGTGCAGCAGGTTGCCGTCCCGGTGCTCGAGCAGCAGTCGCGGATCCAGGCGGTTGATCAGTTCTGCCAGCAGGGCAGTAGCGCGCGACGTCGAGCCGAGGCTGATGAGCAGCGCTGCCAGGCCGGCGAACAGGGCGAGCGCCAGCAGTGCGCGGCGTGCCGTGACGGAAAGCGCCTTCATAACGGTGGCCCCATGCTGATATGCAGCTTGAAGCCGGAATTCTCGCGATCCTGGACCGGCATCGCGATATCGACGCGTATCTGTCCGACCGGCGACAACCAGCGCACGCCGATACCGGCGCTCTGGTAGAACTTGTCGTGCTTTTCGTTGAACGCGCTGCCGCCGTCCACAAACGCGGCAATGCGCCAGGTGGGCAGCACGCGACGCGATATTTCCATGCTGCCGACGCTCAGGTAGCGGCCACCCGTCAGCTTGCCGTTGGCATCGCGCGGGCCGATTGATTCGATGTCGTAGCCGCGAATGCTGTTGTCACCGCCCGCGGCAAAGCGCAGCGATGCGGGAACCTGGTTGAAGCCGTCGGTCCAGATGGCGCCGAGTTCCACGCGACTGAGCAGCGTGGTGTTGTTGTCGGGTAGCTTGAACAGCCACTTGGCGCTGCCGCGCCAGCGGGTGAAATCGGCCGAGGCCCCGAGTTCGCGGGTGCTGAAGTCGAACGAACTCCAGTAACTGTAGCCGCTCATCGGGTCGATGCCCGGGTCCAGCCGGGTGCGGCTGATGCTGGTTGCCGGGAGCAGGTAGGCGACATCCTTCTCGGTCTCGCTGCCAACCGTGTAACGCTCGAACTCGGCGCTCACGCCGTAGTTGTAGGACCAGTCGCCAAACAGCTTCAGGGCATGGCGAATCCCCATGGTGGCTACCTTCGAGTCGGTGTCCTCGATGCGCTTTCCCTGCAGACCCGAGGTGAGCTCCAGGATGTCGTCCAGCGGGTCATGATGCGGTATGCGGTAGATGCCCTCTACCGTCTGGCGCGGTTCCGAGATTTCCGACTCGATGCTGAGCGAGTGCCCGGCGCTGTTGATGAGCGGGGTGTGGCGGTTGAAACGCAGCCGCAGGTCGGAATCGGTGCTGAAGCCCGCGCCCACATCGTAGCGCGTGGTGCTGTTGTCCTGTGCGAGCACGATAACCCGCGCCTTCGCCTCGGGCTCGCGCTCGACCTTCAGCACCAACTCGCGGAAATACCCGGTATCACGCAGACGCCGCTCGAAACGCGCGACCAGCTCGCGGTCGAACGGATCGCCCGCTTGAAACCCGGCCAGCATGGCGAGCAATGCGGTATCCACCTGTGTGCCGCTGATACGGGTCTCGGCAAAGGAATAGCGCGGGCCGGGCTCCAGATGCAGGCGTGCCTGGGCCTCGAGCCGGGCCGCATCGACCCGCAGCTCCGACAGCGTGTAGCGGGCCTCGAAAAACCCGAGTCTGCGGCTGGTCTGCAACAGCTCGTCGCGAAAATCGTCGTAGCGCTCGTGCAACAGCGGCTTGCCGGCGCCGACTGGGGCTTCGCGAACCATTTTTGCGATCGCGGGGTGCGTATCCGCCGGGGTCCCGACCTGTATGTCGGGAGGGATGAACAGCACCCGTGGTCCTCGCTCGACGGTGATCGTGAGCAAGCCGTTCTCCCGCTTCAGGGAGTATTGCGCGGCGTAGTAGCCGAAAGGCTGCAGCGCGTTGTGCAACGCCTTGTCGATCATTCGCCGACTACGCAATGTATCCCGTGAAAGTTCGTCACCCAGCGCGCCAAGGTGGATGCGCAGGTTCTGCGCGGCGCCGCGTGTCAGACCCTTGATCTTCAACTGCGGCGGCTCGGCCACCGCCGCCGCAGCAAGCGCCAGCATCGCGCACAGCAACGCCACGCCGCGCAGCTCACGCAGGCGGGTGGCAATTTTCTGGCTGAAAGGCGTGTCCAACGGGGCGGTCGTATCCGGTGCGTGATGCCGGTTCATCGTACCATCGCCGGCTCCGCGAAATAACGGACAGCTGCGGCAGCGAAAACGTGATTCGTTTACACTTCGGCGCCGCGCCAAACCAGTCACCACCAGGAGATGCCGTGAACAGCAGCGAGAACTCCGCAGCGCGTCGCCTGCCCGCGGAGTGGGAGCCCCAGGACGGCGTGCTGCTGACCTGGCCCCACGACCAGAGCGACTGGCGGCCCTTCCTGGCCGAAGTCGAACCGGTCTATGTCGAGATTGCCCGTGCCGTCTGTGCGCGCGAGCGCCTGCTGGTGTGTGTGCGCGATGCGCAGCACCGCGAGCATGTACAGGCGCTGCTGGATGCGGGCGGCGTGGCGTCGGCGCGGGTGCAGCTGTGCATTGCCGGTTCGAATGACAGCTGGGCGCGCGATCATGGACCGATCACGGTGTTCGACGAAGGCTCGCCGCGCCTGCTCGATTTCCGCTTCAACGGATGGGGCGGGAAGTACGAGGCGGCGCTGGATGACCGGATCAGCGCCACCCTTGCGGCCGCGGGCAGCTTCGGGAGCACGCCGCTCGATGCCATCGATTTCGTGCTCGAGGGCGGCGCCATCGAGTCCGATGGCGCCGGCGTGCTGCTGACCACTGCCACCTGCCTGCTCGCGCCGGGTCGCAATCCGGCCTTCTCGCGCGCACAGATCGAGCAGCGCCTGGGCGAGCTGTTCGGGCTGCAGCGGGTATTGTGGCTGGAGCACGGCTTCCTGGAAGGCGACGACACCGACAGCCATATCGACACCCTGGCGCGCTTCTGCGATCCGGGAACCATTGCCTACGTGCGTTGCGACGATCCACACGATGCCCATCATCCGGCGCTGGCGGCCATGGAACAGGAATTGATGGCCTTGCGCGATCAACGCGGCGCGCCCTATCGGCTGGTGCCACTGCCGTGGCCGGCCGCGAAGCGTAACGTCGAGGGCAAACGTCTGCCGGCCACCTATGCCAATTTCCTGCTGATCAACGGCGCCGTGCTGGTGCCGAGCTACCGTGACGCCGCGGACCAGGCGGCACTCGCGCAGATCGCGCACTGCTTTCCCGGGCGCGACATCATCGCGATCGATTGTCTGCCGTTGATCCGGCAATACGGTTCGCTGCACTGCATCACGATGCAGTTGCCGGCGGGCGTTCTGGCGCCGCTATAATCCAGCGTCCATTTGTCCGGAGGACCGCCATGAACCGCCTGCTGAACGTGGCGTGCATCCAGCACGCGTGCGGCGATGACCGCGAAGCCAACCTCGAGACCAGCGCAGCCATGCTGCGCAGCGCGGCCGGTGCGGGCGCGCAGCTGGTGTTGTTGCAGGAGCTGCATACCGGTCCGTATTTCTGCCAGGTAGAGGACGTGGCCTGTTTCGATCGTGCCGAACCGGTGCCCGGTCCGAGTTGCGAGTATTTCGGAGCGCTGGCTCGCGAGCTCGGCATCGTGCTGGTGGCCTCGCTGTTCGAGCGGCGTGCCCCCGGCCTGTATCACAACACGGCCGTGGTCTTCGAGCGCGATGGCAGCATCGCGGGCCGCTATCGCAAGATGCACATTCCCGATGATCCGGCGTACTACGAGAAATTCTATTTCACGCCGGGCGATATCGGATTCACCCCGATCCGGACCTCGCTCGGCAAGCTCGGGGTGCTGGTGTGCTGGGATCAGTGGTACCCGGAAGCCGCGCGGCTGATGGCGCTGGCCGGCGCCGATCTGCTTCTCTACCCCACCGCCATCGGCTGGGATCCACGCGACACGACCGAGGAAAAGACCCGTCAGCGCGATGCCTGGGTCACGGTGCAGCGCGCGCACGCGGTGGCCAATGGCATCCCGGTGGTGGTGTGCAACCGCATCGGGTTCGAGCCTGACCCTTCAGGTCACAATCCGGGACTGGAGTTCTGGGGCCACAGTTTCGTCGCGGGTCCCCAGGGCGAGATGCTGGCAACGGCCGGGACCGGAAGCGCCGAAGTGCTGCATGCCGCGATCGATCCGGGGCGCAGCGAGCAGGTGCGGCGGATCTGGCCGTTTCTGCGCGACCGCCGCATCGATGCCTACCAGGACCTGGTGTTGCGTTATCGCGACTGAGTCGGCGCGGCGCCCCGCGGACTCTATACCATGCAGGATTCTGTTCGAGAACGCCGGCCGTTACCAGAAGGATGGACACCGTGAAAGGTCTGAGTGCGGAAGACCTGAATTTCAACCCGCCGCGGTTTGCGGTCGATCGCCTGCGGGCATTTGCCGGTGAATATTTCGGAGTGTCGGGGACGCTGGAGGCGCTCGACGGGGAGCGGGACCAGAATCATTGCCTGGTCACTGCCGAGGGCAAGTGTTTCGTGCTGAAGGTCTCCGCTATCGGGGAGGATCCCGCCGCGGTCGATTTCCAGGTCGGGGCGCTGCTGCATCTCGCGCAGTTTGCGCCGGCACTGCCGGTGCCGCGGGTGATCGCCTCGCTGCGCGGAAATCCCGTCGAATGGCTGGAAGGAGAGGATGGCGCGCGGCACATGGTGCGCCTGCTGTCGTGGTTGCCGGGGATCCCGTTCAGCCGTGGAGCGGCGCTGACGCCGCTCGCGTTTCGCAATATCGCCGCGTTCCAGGCGCAGCTTGCGCGCGGCTTGCGCGGCTATTTCCATCCGAACGCCCGGCATTTCGTCGCCTGGGACATTCAGCGCGCGCTGATTCTCGACCCGGGGCTGCAGACGCATGTGCAGCCCGATGCATTGGCCTTGTGCGCCGATTTTCTGCGTCATGCCGAGCACGAAATGCTGCCACGGCTGAAAACCCTGCGCGCGCAGGTGGTGCATGCGGATGGACATACCGGCAACGTGCTGCGCGAGAACGCCGCCGCGGAAGAGGTTGTCGGAGTCATCGATTTCGGCGATATGGTGCACGCACCGGTGGTGCAGGATATCGCGGTGGTGATCGCGAGTTTCACGCGCCTCGCCGACATGTCGATCGCCAATGCCGTTACCCAGATCGAAGCCTACAACGCCGTGCTGCCGCTGGAGGACGAGGAAATCGAATTGCTCCACGACGCGGTGCTGTTGCGCATGGTGACCGCCCTGTTCATGTACGACTTTCGTCTCGGCGCCACCCATGAGCCGCCAGGCTGGCTTGCCGAAGAGCGGCCCGACATCATCGTCGCATTGCGCAAGTTCCTGGCGCTCGATCGCGCCGAGGTCACGGCGGCTTACCGTGCTGCCTGCGGCCGGGTGACGTTGCGGCCGATCGCGTCGAGCGCGGAATTGCGAGCCCGGCGCGAGAAAGTCATGGGGCCCAGCTACAGTCTGTTCTACCGCGAACCCGTGCACCTGGTGCGCGGCGAAGGGGTATGGCTGTTCGATGCGCAGGGCCGGCGCTATCTCGATTGCTACAACAACGTGGCCTCCGTCGGCCATTGTCATCCGCATGTCGTGGCGGCGCTGGCGCGCCAGGCCGCGACCCTCAACACCCATACCCGCTATCTGCACGAGGCGGTGGTCGAGTATGCCGAGCGCCTGACCGCCACGATGCCGACCGAACTCAGCGTCTGTCTGCTGGTATGCACCGGCACGGAAGCCAACGACCTGGCGATCCGGATCGCGCGTACCGTGAGCGGCCACAATGGCGTGATCGTCTCCGACGATGCCTACCACGGAAACTCCAACGTGGTTGCCGCGACTTCGACCTGCATGTACCCGCGCGCGGAGCAGCCGTCATGGATCGCCACGATCCCGGCACCGGACGGGTTTCGGGGCCAGTATCGCTATGGCACACCACAGCTCGGCATCAGGTATGCCGACTGCATCGATACCGCGATCGAAAGCCTGCAGGCGCGAGGCCAGGGCGCCGCGGCGTTCCTGTGCGACACCATCTTCGATTCCAACGGCACCATCCTGCCGCCGGAAGGATTTCTTGCGCGCACCGCGGCCAGGATCCGCGCGGCCGGCGGCCTGCTGATTGCCGACGAGGTGCAGTCGGGCTTCTACCGAACCGGCGAGCGGATGTGGTGCTTCGATTATTCCGGCGTGGTGCCCGATATCGTGACCCTTGGCAAGCCGATCGGCGCCGGACACCCGCTGGCGGCGGTGATCACCACGCCGGCGATAGCCGCGGCGTTCGCGGCGAAATTTTCATATTTCAATACTTTTGGAGGAAACCCGGTATCCGCGGTCGTCGGCATGGCGGTGCTCGATGTGCTGGCGCGTGAGAATACCCAGCAGAACGTGATTGCCGCGGGCCAAAGCCTGCACCTCGGGCTCGAGCGGCTGCGGAAAAAGTACCCGCTGATCGGGGACCTGCGCGGCAAGGGCCTGTTCTGGGGACTCGACCTGGTCAAGGATTCCGTCACCCGCGAGCCGGCCGTGGAGCAGGCGGATCGACTGGTCGATCTGCTGCGCGACGAGGGATGCCTGATCGGGCGCACCGGTGCCCACGAGAACGTGGTGAAGATACGCCCGCCGCTGGTGTTTTCACCGGCCAATGCGGAGCAGTTGCTCGATACTCTCGATCGCTGCATCGGGCGATTGTGAACTGCGCGGGGAGCCGGTATCGACTCGCAAGCGCTGCCGCGGGTGGTGTATCCTCGCGTCGCGTGGCCATGGCCGCACCATAACCAACTATCGCGACAGGAACCATAAAATGAGCTTTATCTCCGAGTTCAAGCAGTTCGCCATGAAGGGCAACGTGGTCGATATGGCTGTCGGTATCATCATCGGCGCCGCGTTCGGCAAGATCGTGTCGTCGTTCGTCGGCGATCTGATCATGCCGTCGCTGGGTTTGATGATCGGTGGCGTCGATTTCACCTCGCTCGCGATCACGCTCAAGCAGGCGAGCGACGGCGTGGAGGCAGTCACGCTCAACTATGGCAAGTTCATCCAGACCGTGTTCGATTTCACCATTGTCGCATTTGCGATATTCGTGGCGATCAAGGGCATGAACAAGCTGAAGAAGGCCGAGGAGGCCGCGCCCGCGGCGCCGCCGGCGCCGAGCGCGGAACAGGTCCTGCTGACCGAAATCCGTGATCTGCTGAAAGAGCGTCCCTGATCGCAAACGGTCCGGACGCGGCGGCAAATGCCTTGTCCGGACATGTTCCGACGCAACCGTCCGCGATGGCGCATGACTACGCCGGTGGCAGCGGTATTTCCGTTACCGGCATGCTTTCCGGCATGCCACCCAGGCTGACAGCGCACTTCGAGGTGGCATTGAAGGCGGCAATCGAAATCGCCATATGGCAGATCTGCTCGGCCGAAAAATGTGTCTGCAGCCGGACCACCAGCTGTGGATCGATGCTCCCGGGGCTGCGCAGATAGACGTCGGCGAAAGCGAGCACGAGTTTTTCGATTTCCGACAGATCGCTGGTGTCGAAATCGTCCTCGATGCGCGCAACTTTTTCTTCGGTCAGGCCATCCTGGCGCGCCACGTCATAGCGCACGTTGCGGCAGAACACGCAGTTTACCGTGCGTGCGTTGCGTAGCCTGAGCATCTCGAGAAACGCCGAACGCACGCTGTTGCGCCGCCAGACGCTGTCGTTCAGTTGCACGATCGGGTCGAGCGTCTCGGGCACCAGGCCAAAACTGCTGTCGCGGATCAAGTTGCCGGTATTGGTGCCGGGCGTTCCCGCCCGCGGCCGCGAACCGCTCATGACAACGCTCCGTGAGCGGGTGTGCCGGCGGTGTGCAGAGTGCTGAATATCAGCGCCAGCCGGATGCGTCCATCGATGAACCCCAGCGCTTCGATAAGACACATGAGTCCCGCTTCGCCAAAATGTTCTTTCACCGCGTCCGCCAGATCGTCACTGATCGCGGCCGGGTCCTGGGCATAGATCTCGGTGAACTCCAGAACCGCACGCTCCGCGGGGCTGAACTGCGGGTCCCTGAAATAGTTGCCGGTGAGCAGTGAGTCTGCTTTTCCCGGGTCGAGGCCGGTATCGCGACGCAGTTCGAGTTCGGCCGGGGCCTGGTGAAACCGTGCAAGACGCAGGCGACACAATTCGAGCAGTTGCGAGGAGAGGTGAGGCTGCATCCACAGCGCATCCCAGACAGCCTCGTACGCCTCCGTTATGCGGCCACCCGCCGCGAGGGCGCTCGGCAATGTTTGGGTGTTCAGTGCGCTGACATTCATGCGGCTCAGGACCAGGACGCGGTTCGGCCACGTTAGCCGCACCCGCCTGCGAGGTCAATCACACGATGGTGCCGCGGGATCCGGTTGCGCAACTCACCCGGCAACTGGACATGAAGCGGTTCCAGCGTGCGACGGTTGACCCGCAGGCCGCTTCGGCGTATACCTTGTCGTGCTCGTGCAATCGGGCGCGCAGGACGCTCCATCGAGAGCGCCAGGACGGGTCATACCCATGCTGTCGAGGCCGCCAAGTGAAATCGGCGGCCTCGTTTTATTGTCGATCCAGTCTGTAGTTCATCGCTCCACGCAGTGATTCGCAGGCGCGCCGGGCAGCGCGGATCGACGTTCCGGAATCGGTGGTGAGTGTTCGCATGTCATATCTGCCCTGCATTGAAATCGAGCCCGAACTCGCGGCGCGCGCCACGGTGATCCATCACGGCAGCCGCGATCCGATGGTCGCCGAAGAGCTCGGTCACCAGGCGCACAGCACCCTGCTCGCGATGGGCTACCAGGCGCAGTACCGGGCGTATCGCATGGAGCACAATGTGTGCGCCGAGCAGATCCCGGATATTTCACGATGGCTGCAGCGCGTGCTGTCAGCGGCCTGAGGATTTCATGATGCGCAATTCCCTGCAGGACCAGTTGCTGAAATCCGGTCTGGTCAACGAAAAAAAGCTCAAGGAAGCGAGCCGCGCGAAGAGCAAGCAGACCAGGCAGGCGGGGAAAAACGCCGCGCAGCTCGACGAGGAGCGACGCCTCGCGGAGCAGGCCTTGCGCGACAAGGCCGACAGCGACCGGCAGCTTGCCCGGGAGCGCAATGCCGCCGTGCATCAGCGCGAGCTCGCGGCCCAGGTCGCGCAGCTGGTGCAGCATTACCGGCAGTCACGCGAAGGGGGCGATGTTCCCTACAATTTTTCCGATGCCGGCATCATCAAGAAGTTGCTGGTCACTGCCCGTCTGCGCGAGCAGTTGATTCGCGGCCAGCTGGTGATCGTGCGCTCGGGCAAGCACTACGAACTGGTGCCGGTCACGGCCGGCGAGAGAATCAGGAGTCGTGACCCCGGGGCCATCGTGGTGTGGAACCAGCCGGCGACGGATCAGTCGGGCGAAGACGATCCGTACAAGGACTTTCCGATACCCGATGACCTGATGTGGTGAGGGCGCGGTTTGGCCGCACGATCCCCGGATCGATATGCCGGACGTGTGATAATGCGGCATGAACAGATTTTCCGAACTGATGCTCGTTCCCGAACTGCTGCAGGCAGTCGAGGCGCTCGGCTACACAGAGATGACCGAGATACAGGCAGCTGCGTTACCGCCCATGCTTGCAGCTCACGATGTGCTGGCGCAGGCAAAGACCGGTAGTGGCAAGACAGCGGCATTTGGCCTGGCATTGCTGGCGCGCTTGCAGAGCGAGAACGCGTGTTTGCAAAGCCTGGTGTTGTGTCCGACGCGGGAACTCGCCGATCAGATCAGCAAGGAGATCCGCGCGCTGGTGCGATTCATTCCCAACGTTAAAGTGCTGAGCCTGTGTGGGGGCGTGCCGGTCCGGGTTCAGTTGCCTTCGCTCGCCCACCAGCCGCATATCGTGGTCGGCACGCCCGGGCGCATCCAGGATCTGATCGACAGGCAGGCGCTGAAGCTCGATGCGCTGTGCAACGTGGTAGTCGACGAGGCGGACCGCATGCTCGACATGGGCTTTCTCGATGCGATCGGGCGGATCCTCGAGAAAACCCCGGCAACACGCAGCACCTGGATGTTTTCGGCCACTTACCCGGAAGAAGTGCGGGCGATCAGCCGCCGGTTCCAGAAGGACCCGGTCCCGGTCACGGTCGCGGACCGGCACGATGAATCGGTGATCCGGCAGCAGTTCCACCAGGTCGAGCCCTCGGCCAAGCCGGATGCGGTCATTGCCTTGCTGCTGGCGCACCGGCCGCAGAGTTGCCTGGTTTTCTGCAACACCCGGATCGATACCAGGAACTTGGTGGATGTGCTGTGGAAACGTGGTGTGCCGGCTATCGCGCTGCATGGCGATCTCGAGCAGCGCGAGCGCGAGGAGGCCCTGTTGCAGTTTGCCAACGGCAGTTGCCGCGTCCTGGTGGCGACCGATGTCGCGGCCCGCGGTCTGGATATCAAGGCGCTGCCGATGGTGATTGCCTACGAACTGTCGAACGATGCCGATGTGCACGTGCATCGTGCCGGTCGCACCGGCAGGGCAGGCGAAAGCGGCGCGGCATTCAGCCTGGTGGCGGGGCGCGAGATGGGCCGCATCGCGGCCATCGAGCGTGCACTGGGCAGGCCGATCGAGTGGACGCGGCTGCCGCAGGCGGGCGGATTGCTGCCGCTGCCGGTACCGGCAATGAAAACCCTGTTGATCGAAGCGGGGCGCCAGGACAAGTTGCGTCCGGGCGATATCCTGGGCGCACTGACCGGGGAAGCGGGCCTGCAGGCCTCGCAGATCGGCAAGATCGATGTGTTTCCGACCCGCTCCTATGTCGCGCTGGAGCGCGATTGCCTCGATGCGGCGGCAAGGAAACTGCGGGCCGGAAAGATCAAGGGGCGCAATATCCGGGTGCGAAAACTCTGAGCTGATGCGCGGCGCGCGATCAGGCGACCTCGAACTGCTCGGCACCCATGCTCCGGGTTCGCACCCGGCGCACAGCCCTCATTGCGCGTGGTGCTGAAGAATCTCGATCTGGTAGCCGTCGGGATCCTTGATGAATGCGGCCGTGACCGGCCACTGCTCGAGACGCACCGGTGCCGCGACCGATTCGCTTCCGGCATCGATTGCCCGTTGGTACAGGCCCTGGCAGTCGTCGGTGTTCAGATAGAGTTTCCACAACGCGTTCCCGTGATCGATCGGTCCGCTATGGTCGTGGTGCCATGCGAGCTGGATCCGGTTGCCGCTGGCGCCTGCGAGCACCACCTCGCTGACATTCGGAATTTCTATGCGGTGCGTGATTTCCAGTCCGAGCACCTGCTTGTAGAACTCGACCGAGCGTTCGAGGTTGCTGACGTTGATGCAGAACTGATCCAGGCTGTTTTTCATTCATCGCTCCCTGTTCGATGACGTGCGCGCAATCGTATACCGGATCGGGGGGCATCGGATTACCGGCGCTGCCGATGCGCCTTCCCGTTCCCGCGGCGCTGTGCTCCTCGTCGCTATCGCAGCTGGCTGTCCTTGCTGCCGCGGCGGTTGTAGCCGGTGTTGTCCATCTGTGTCCTGTCGTGCGCGGATTGACAGGCGACGCACAAGCGAACACCCGGAATGGCTTTGCGGCGCGCTTCGGGAATCGCGCTGGCGCATTCCTCGCAGCAACTCAGGCTCTCACCGCTGGGAAGACGGCTGCGCGCGCGCTTCACCGCGTCTTCCACGCTGGCATCGATCTGGTCCTGTACCGCACCGTCCTTTGCCCACCCGCCGGCCATCCCAACTCCCTTGATCAGCGATTGCATCGCATCCAATTCGGTCAAGTCACCGATTTTACGCCGCGGGGACAGAAAGTAATCAAGTTTGCTCCCGATGTCCGGTGTTCGCAGTCGTGATAAAGTGCTTTTGCGTTGTGGCAGCACAACGCAAAAGCAACCATTCATCACGCTTCTGCCGGAGGTATCTGGTCATGAACAGTTCGCAAGTCTGCAAGGGCAAGTGTTTCTGCGGGGCGGTCGAAATAGAAGTGTCGGGGTCGCCCGAGGCGATGGGATATTGCCATTGCGAATCCTGTCGTCACTGGTCCGCGGGCCCGGTCAATGCGTTTTCCCTGTGGAAACCGGATTCGGTGCGCGTCACCAGGGGGTTGGACAATATCGGCACCTACGCCAGGACCGACCGGAGTCATCGCAAGTGGTGCAAGAGTTGCGGCGGTCACCTGATGACCGATCATCCGCAAATGGGCCTGGTCGATGTATATGCGGCCTTGCTGCCGCAGCTGGAGTTTCAGCCTGCGTTGCATGTGTTCTATTCGGAGTCGGTGCTCGCCATAAAGGACGGCTTGCCGAAAATGCATGACATGCCCGCCGAGATGGGCGGGTCGGGCGACATGCTACCCGAGTAGTGCGCAGCCGTTCATCGGTACTTTGAACGAGGCAGGGATATTGCGGTGAGCGAAGCGAATCGTACGGCGGAAGGGTGCAGTGCAGGGGCATTCCCGCGCATCGTGTGCAAGTTCGGCGGCTCGAGCCTGGCCGGCGCCGAACAGTTCCACAAGGTGCGAGCGATCATCGAGGCCGATCAGCGGCGTCGGATCATCGTGCCGTCCGCTCCGGGCAAGCGCGATACCGGGGATGCCAAGATCACCGATCTGCTGTACCTCTGCCATCATGCGGCGAGCGTCGGTACCGATTTCTCCGCGCCCTTCGCGCAGATCGTCGCGCGTTTTTGCGGCATCGAACGCGAGCTTGGTGTCGCTGCGGGTATCGAGCCGCGCCTCGAGGCGTTTCGCGCGGAGCTGGCAAGTGGGGTGAGTGCCGATTACGCGGCGTCGCGTGGCGAGTATTGCTGTGCGCTGTTGCTTGCGGCCTGGCTCGGCGCGGAGTTTGTCGAGCCTGCCGAGTGCGTGGTGATCGAATCGAATGGTGTGGTCGATCCGCAGACCTGGGACCTGCTCGGCGCGCGCTTGGCCGCCACCGACAGGCTGTACGTCATGCCCGGCTTCTATGGACGCGATGCGCAGGGGCGGGTGCGCACGTTCACCCGCGGCGGCTCGGATGTGAGCGGTGCGATCGCCGCGCGCGCGACGGGCGCGATGCTCTACGAAAACTGGACCGATGTCTCTGGCCTGCTGATGGCGGACCCGCGCATCGTGGACAAGCCGCGGCCGATGGCGGAAGTCACCTACGCCGAAATCCGCGAGTTGTCCTACATGGGCGCCAGCGTGCTGCATGACGAGGCCATGGCGCCGGTGCGCGAGGTGGGCATCCCGGTCAATATCCGCAACACCAACGATCCATCCGATCCCGGTACGCGCATCGTTGCCAAGCTATCGCCCGAGACGGTGCTGAATACCCAGATCGCCGGTATCGCGGGCAAGACCAGCTTCGCGATGATCACGATCGCCAAGCACCTGATGAACCGCGAGGTGGGTTTTGTCTATCGGCTGCTCGGCGTGCTCGAACACAACGGCATTCCGTTCGAGCATTGCCCGTCGAGCATCGACAGCGTCAGCGTGGTGGTGGAGGCGATGCAGCTCGAGGGTCGCGTCGAACAGGTGCTGGAGGAAATCCGCCGCACGCTGCAACCCGACGAGATCGAATACGTGCCGCAGATCGCGCTGATCGCGGTGGTCGGCGAGGAGATGGCGCATAGTGTGGGTATCGCCGCGAAGATTTTTTCCGCGCTTGCGGCGGCGGGCGTGAACATGCGCCTGATCAACCAGGGCGCATCCGAGCTGAACATCATCGTGGGTGTGGCGCCCGAGGATTACCCGGGCGCGGTGCGAGCGATCTACGCGGCCTTCGTGTCGCAGGACGAGTGATCATGGAATTCAAGGATTACTACAGGATACTCGGCGTGGAGCCCGGTGCCGACGAGGCGGCCATCAAGACGGCCTATCGTCGCCTCGCTCGCAAGTATCACCCGGATGTCAGCGACCATGCGGATGCCGAGGCCCAGTTCAAGGAAGTGGCCGAGGCGTACCAGGTGCTCAAGGATGCCGCCAAGCGGGCTGATTACGATCAACTGCGTGCACACCGCGAGCAGCATCGTGAAGACTCGTTCGAGCCACCGCCCGGTTGGCGACCCTCGAGCGGTTTTGCCTATACCGAGGCCGGGCCGCAGGCCGGGTTCTCGGATTTCTTCGAGGCCATATTCGGGGCTGCCCGGGCCCAGGCTTCGGCGGATCGTGAACAGCAGCGGCGTGGGCAGGACCTGGAAATGGAATTGCCGGTGTTTCTCGAGGATCTGGTCGGCAATGCGCCGCAACATCTCGCATTCAAGGTGCCCTGTTTCGATGCCCAGGGGCATCGGCTTGCGGATGCGGAGAAATCCCTCAAGGTGAACTTGCCGCCGGGTATCGGCGATGGCGAGCTGATCCGGCTCAAGGGACAGGGAGGGCGCGGCATCGGCAACGGGGCCGAGGGGGATCTGTTCGTGCGCGTGCGCCTGGTGCCGCACCCGCTGTTCGATGTCGAGCGTCACAACCTGCTCGTTACGGTCCCGGTGGCGCCCTGGGAAGCGGCGCTCGGTGCGAAGGTGGAAGTCCCCACCCTCAGCGGCAGCATAAAGCTCAAGATCCCGGCCAACAGCCAGAGCGGCACGAAGTTGCGAATCAAGGGCAACGGGCTGCCCGGCAAGACCGGCCCGGGTGATCTGTATGCGATTTTGAAGGTGGTGATGCCAGCGACCATGAATGACGAACAAAAAGCGTTGTGGCAGGCGCTGGCGGAGCGCGCCGCTTTCGATCCGCGCTCGCAGTGGAGGAAATAGCCATGGCTACGCATGCTGAAATCATGATCTGCACCGACGAATTGTGTCAGCGCATTTCGGTCACAGTTACGGATATGCGGGAAATCGTGGCACACGGCATCATCGAGCCGGTCAACGCCGATCCCGATGACTGGCAATTCACGCCAGAGACCGCAACCCTCGCTGCCCGCGCCGTGCGTTTGCACCGCGACCTGCAGATCGATTGGCCGGGAGTGGCGCTGGCGCTGGAATTGCTCGACGAACTGCAGCAGCTGAAGCGGGAGAACCGCCGGCTGTTGCGGCGGCTCGAGCGTTTCGGGTAGAGGCGAGCGCGTTGTACGGAGACAGGCGCTGTTAGCGGGCGCGCGCTTCGGGCTCCCAGGGCAAGGCCGAGTTCCCGCTCCCACCAATCGTGGCCGTAATTGGCGACGTACAGCGTGGCGCTTGCCCCGGTGATCGGCCCAGCCACTTGCAATCGCATCGTCGACGGCTGCCATCACCGGAGAGCATTGATGGTTGACGCATGGTTTGCAGCGCCGGCCGCAATATGAATCCGGCCCCGGGATGCGGCGCGCGGTGATAGCATTCCCGGCATGCACCTCGAACGAATCCTTCACAAGCACGGTTTCGGCACTCGCAAGGAATGCCGCGGACTGGTGCGCCACGAACGCGTCGTCATCGGTGGCAGGGTTTGCGAGGATCCCCGGGTCGATATCGACACCGACGCCCTGGTATTCACGGTGGACGGTATTGAGTGGCACTATGCCGAGAGTGCCACGCTGGTGCTGAACAAGCCGGCCGGCTACGAATGCTCGCGCCAGCCCCAACACCACCCGAGCGTTCTCGAACTGCTCCCGCGACCCCTGCGCGATCGCGGCGTACAGCCGATCGGGCGGCTCGACCAGGATACGACCGGCTTGCTGCTGCTGAGCGATGACGGCCAGCTCAACCATGCGCTGTCCTCGGGCAAGCGCAAGGTGGCAAAAACCTACCTGGTCACGACCAGGCACCCGGTCGACCAGGATCAGCTCGGGCAATTGCTTGCAGGCGTCTCGCTCCACGGCGAGCCGCAGTCGATCGCTGCCGCGGCCTGCGAGATAGCCGGGGAATGCCGCTTGCGGCTGACCGTGACCGAAGGCAAGTACCATCAGGTCAAGCGGATGGTGGCGGCGGTTGGCAATCGGGTCGAGGCATTGCATCGCGAAGCCATTGGCAATTTTGTCCTGCCGCCGGACCTCGAACCCGGGCAGTGGCGCTGGCTTGGCGCCGGCGAACGGGCACGACTCGGAGTATCCGCATGAGTTCGAGTGCAGCGGGCGACTGCCGGGTGTTCGTCTAGCGCGCGGAACCGTTCTGGGTACCAGCGGCTGGCGCCTGTGGCCGCCGGCGAGCCGTCTTTTTCTTCTTCTTTTTCTTTTTTCTCTCGACCGGTTTGCTGCTGGCGCCTTTCGCGTCCCGTGCTTTGGGCGGTCGCTTGCCGGGGCCGGTGGCAGGTACCCGGTGCCGCGGTTCGAAGCCTTGGATCTCGCGACGCGGCAGCACCTTGCCTGTCAGCGTCTCGATCGCGGCGAGCAATGGCGCCTCGTCGGCGCATACCAGCGAGATTGCCTCGCCGCTGCGGCCGGCGCGCGCGGTGCGGCCGATGCGGTGGATATAGCCCTCGGGTCCGGGCGGCAGATCGAGGTTCACCACCAATGGCAGGGCGCTGATGTCGAGCCCGCGGGCGGCCACGTCGGTGGCCACCAGCACCCGTATCTCACCGGCGTTGAAACGTCGCAGGGCCGCAAGCCGCGCGGATTGGGGGATGTCGCCGTGGATGGCGTCGCTGCTCACCTCGGAAAACTTCAAGCTGGTGACCAGCTCGTTGACCCGTTTGCGGGTCCGGGCGAACACCAGCACCCGCGGCCAGCGCCGCTGTCGCAGCAGGTGACAGAACAGTTCCAGCTTGCGCTGCTTGTCGACCGGGATGAGCCACTGCTTTACCTCCGCCACAGTGGAGTTACGCGGGCTGGCATCGATCTCGCGGGGGTTGTGCAGCAAGCGGGTGGCCAGTTCGCGGATGGCCTCGGAGAAGGTGGCGGAGAACAGCAGGGTCTGGCGGCGTCTCGGCAGCAGTGCCAGGATCTGGTTCAGTTCCCGGCTGAAACCGAGATCCAGCATGCGATCGGCCTCGTCCAGCACCAGCACCTGCAGTTGGCCCAGCTTGAGCGCGTTTTTGGCGTGCAGGTCGAGCAGTCGCCCGGGCGTGGCGACCAGTATGTCGGCACCCCGGCGCAAGGCCATCATCTGCGGATTGAGGCTGACCCCACCATAGGCGACGGTGATGCGCAGTGGCAGGTGTCGACCATAGTCGCGCAGCTTGTCGCGGACCTGCTGGGCCAGTTCGCGCGTGGGCGTGAGCACCAGGGCGCGCACGCAGTTGGCGGCGGGCGGTGTGCCGTCACTGAGTCGCTGCAGCAGCGGCAGCGCAAAGCTGGCGGTCTTGCCGGTGCCGGTCTGCGCGGCGGCGATCAGATCACGTCCAGCCAAGACCAGCGGAATGGCCTGCGCCTGTATCGGCGTGGGTGCCTGGTGGTCCAGCTCGACCAAGGCTCGCAGCAGAGGGTCGATCAGTCCGAGGTCCGGGAAATTCATGTCTGCTGCGTCCGCCCTGAGCTGAGGCTGGTCTCGGGAATGCTTGCCCTCAGTTGACGCTGTAGCCGCCGTCGACGATCAGGCTGTGGCCGGTGACGAAATTCGAGGCTGCGGAAGCGAGAAAGACCGCTGCGCCCCCGCACTCTTCCGGCTCGCCGAAACGCCTGGCCGGGGTGCGCTCGAGGATCTGCTGATAAACCTCGCCCATTTCCTTGACCACTGCGGTCATGTCGGTCGCGATCCAGCCCGGAATGATGGCATTGACCTGGATGCCGTGCGCTGCCCAGGCGATGGCCAGTGACTTGGTGAGCTGGATGACCGCGCCCTTGCTGGCCGCGTAACTCACCGCGAACGGACTGCCGAAGATCGAATACTCGGAACCGATATTGATGATCTTGCCGCCGCCACGGGCGCACAGACGAGGGTAGGCTGCGCGGGAGAAGCGAAACACGCTGTCGAGATTGGTCCCTATCACCTGGGACCAGGCTTCGTCGGTGGTGGCTTCCGGCGGCTCCAGTCCGGCGATTCCGGCGTTGTTGACCAGGATATCGAGGCCGCCGAATGCCTTTTCGGTAGCGGCGATGGTGGCATCGACGTCACCGGGATTATTAACATCGCAATTCACGGTAATACACCTGCCGCCGAGATGCTCAATCTCGGTACGGACCGTTTCGTTCTTTTGCTGGTTGCGCCCGGCGATGCAGACCGCGGCTCCCGCCTCGGCGAGCGCCAGCGCGATGCCCCGACCGATTCCCCCGTTGCCTCCGGTGACGATGGCTGCTTTTCCGGAAAGATCGAAGTGATGCATGACGAGTACCTTGCGTGGGCTGAATTCCGGGAGCCAGCGTAGCCAGCGGTTCGGCACTTGGCAACCAGGCGCAAAGCGCTCGTGAGCCCGCGACCCCGGCCTGTCGGAACAATTGACATCCACACGTTCACGTCTTTCCTGAAAATCGATTATCTTATTGATCTTAAAAGAAATTATAGGTATGGCACGGATTTAGCAAGTTGCTTGGTGCGGAAGTGATGGCGCCGCGAGCTTCGAAGTGCCATGACAGCATTGATGTACCTGAAACTGGAGTAATGAAATGGGTGTTCGCAGGGGCGAATTCAATATCGGTCACCACGTCGGCTCTCCGAGCAGCAATCGCATCCAGGAGGTCGACGGGAAGTGGTTCTACGCGACCCGCGAAGGCTCGGTCGAAGGACCGTTCGGCAACCGCGAAGCAGCGCAACAGAGCCTCGAGGGCTATATCCAGTTCGCTTCCTGCAAGCTGGTCGACCAGGAGTCACTGCGTCGCATCAACAGCCTGAGCCTGGCCGAAATCTGACGCTGCCCCTCGTGATTCAGCGGAGTTGCGCCTGCGCCGGCAGTCGCAACGTTCCCTTCCAATAATCGATTCAACAATCTCGTCCGCAGACTCATCCTACCCGACAAAGGTGACTGCACGCCTGCGATGGAAAAATCCGCGCAGCGCGGGTGGAGCCGCGTCAATTTGGAGCCGCAAAAAAAAGCCGCCTTGCACCGGGTGCAGGCGGCTCGATATTTCAGGCGGGCCTCAGAAAGCGAAACCTACGCCCGCCATCGGTCCCGCGAACGAGAAGTCGAGCTTGACACTGTTCTCTTCGTACTCGTAATTCACGGAACGGTAACCAAAACGGAACTCGAGGTTGCAGCAATTGTTCGTATAGACGAACTCGGGCGCCATTTCCCAGACCAGATCCGAATCGCCGCCGCCTACCGACAGCGTGGGGCTGAATGCCCAGTTCTTGCCCAGCGCGAGGCGCGGGCGCAGCATCACTATCCCGTCGGTCAGGTCGGAGTCGCCGTTGATGCTGAAGCCGTTGGCACTTGCCTCGGCATCCAGCTTCGCGTAGCGCACCCCGACCATCAAGTCCACGTGTGAGCCTTCGCCGGTACCGAAACGGTAGCCGGTTGCCGCGGTGAGCAGCGTGGTGTCGGTTTCCATCTTGACCCGGTTACCCGTCATGGTCACGAGGCCGGTGTCGTTATTGTCGACCTTCATGTAATCGAGGGCCGCGAAGTTCACCCAGTGGCCCGCATTGTGCTCGAGCATCAGGGAACCATTGAATTCCAGGTTGTCGGTGATGTCACCGATATCGTTGTTGAAGTCGACCTGGTCAGTGGTCGAACCCCGGTTGTCCTCGATGCTGCCGTCGATACCCACGGCCCAGTAGTAGGGGGTCAGACGCAGGCAGCACTTGGAGTCATCGGCGGCTGCCGGCATGGCGGCCTGCAGGCTCAGGCAGCCGATTGCGGCTGCGAGGTAGATGCGATTGGACATTGCTTGATACCCTCTTGATTGAAAAACTGCTTGAACACGCTGGAACGAGCAGATGGCTCCAGAACCACATTATGGTCGTCAAGCTGCTGATTGGCACGGAGGAGCGCCGTGAAAATGTCACTGAAATCCGGGGCGCGGATGTCCTGGATGCTACTTGGGAAGGGTGTTTTCGCCGCACCATTGAAGCCTGCCAGATCAGCTTCATGTCCCTGTCCTGATGGATTGGTCGCCCGAAGCGGGGTAGCCGCTCCGGGCGTGCGATGGGATCGCCCAGGGTGCCTGAAGGGGCCGCTTCCTGGTCTGCGCACGCCACTTCCGGATTGGCGGCGCGACACCGGTTTGCCCATCCGCCGCCACCGAGAGGCTATCATTCATGGAGATTTCCTTTTCGGGGTTTGAATAACCGGTGGTGTATTTCGATATGGTGTCCCGCGTGCCGGGCGTCCGGCGTGGGCGGGAACGGCGATCGATTGCCGGCTGGCCTGGCATTTAGAGCCGGGCTGGCTGCAAATGATGTCGTTCATCGATGGCGAACAGGGTTCACCTCACGGTGCGCGACGCCTGGCGCTGATCGGCTTCGATGGCATGGACGCCACCCTGGTTCGGCAATGGGCCGCCTCCGGCCATCTTCCCGAATTTGCCCGCCTGCTCGATTCCAGCGGCTGGTGCCAGTTCGATATTGCACCGGAATACTCCAGCGGCATGGTCTGGCCGACCATCAATACCGGACTGCCGCCGGCGGTGCACAATGCGAATTTCGGCTCCAGGCTGGTCGAGGGAAGCTACAGTCTGCGCCCGCGCAAGCAGGGAGATATCCGCGGAGCGCCATTCTGGCGCGAACTCGCCGCGCAGGGACGCCGGCTGCTGATCATGGATGTCCCGTTCTGCCGCGTCGATCCGAATTACCGCGGGTTGCAACTCGCCGGCTGGGGCGGGCACGAGTGGAGCGCGCGCCGCGAATCCTGGCCCACGGGTCTGCTGGCGGAAATCGACCGGGAGTTTGGTCCTTACCCGATCGCCCAGACCATCGACGATGCCTGGGAGAAGGGAGGGGCGGGCGAGTTGATCGGCGGGCTGCTCGAGGGCATCGAACGGCGCACGAAGATAATCGAGCGTCTGAGCGGAACGCATGACTGGGAATTCCTCTACACGGTATTCCATGAAGCGCACTCCGCCGGACACTGCCTGTGGCATCTCGGCGACCCGCATCATCCCCGGTTCAGCGCCGAGGAGTCGGCCGCACACGGCAACGGCCTGCTCAGGATCTACCAGGCGCTCGATACGGCTCTCGGGTGCCTGCTTCGAGGGCCGGCCAGGGACGTGCCTCTCGCCGTGATGCTGTCACACGGCATGGGGCCCAACTACAACGGCAACCACCTTCTTCCCGGGTTCCTCGCACGCTTCGATCGGCATTACTTCGGTGCGTCGCGCGCGCAAATGCCGGTGAATCGGCTCAACTGGCTGTGGGAGTCGACCATCGCGAAACTGCCACCGCGGATTCGTTACCATGCGCGACTGCGCTTGCCGATGTATCTGCGTCAATGGCTGAGCAGCAAGCGCCGCCAGAACACGCAGCAGTGGCGCTCATCGGCGGCCTTTGCGCTTCCCGGGCTCGATGGCTTTTCCGCGCTGCGGGTCAACCTGCGTGGCCGCGAGCCACAGGGCATGGTCGCGCCGGGCACTGAGTACGACGATTATCTGGCCAGCTTGTGTACCGAGATCCACACCTGGACCACCGGCGTTGGCGGTCACAAGGCCGTCGCGAGCGTCCACCGCGCGGCCCACGGCTCGGCAGCGCTGGCGCTGGGACCGGCACCCGATCTGATGATCTGGTGGAGCAAGGAAGGGCCGATAGAGGTGCTCGATTCACCCGCGCTCGGGACCGTGAGCGGGGCGAGCGCCGAGACGCGTAGTGGCGAGCATGTGATGCATTCGCTGCTGTTGTTGCGCAGCCCGGGTATCGCAAAGGGGGCGTGCCTGCTGCCGCGCATCGATCTCGTGGATGTCGCGCCAACCCTGCTCGAGCTTGCCGGAGCCGGCACCGGGGGTTGCGGTCCTGGACGCAGCCGCCTCGCCGAGTTTGCCTGGGCGGACAACGGTCTGGCATGCAATGTGCCTTCCGAAGCCCCGTAGGCGGAATTCTGGCGCAACAGTGGCGGGATTCGTCAATTCGGACAATCAATAACGGAGATGGCTTCGATGCAGATCGACTACACGGGCATATTCCGCGATCCTCGTGGGCGCAAGGAGAGGCGCGAGAACCTCGAACTGGCCGGCGCTACCTGGTTTCTCAACCAGCGCGACCCGGTACAGCGGCGCCGCGGCTGCACCCAACCGAGCGGGCCATGGTGGCTGATGCGCAATTACGTCAAATGCGAATTCGAGATAGGCCGCCCGGTGCAGACCCAGTGCCAGTAATCACCGGAAACTGAACTCGAAAAACAGGCGGGAGCAACCGCGAACCACGCGGTGGATTCCGCACCCCCACGCTCGGTGTCGGCTCAATCCAGCGTCAGAACGTAATCCCGGCGTACCAGCGCCCGGGCGAGGCGGATACGCATGGCCTCGGCGCCACCGACGCGCTCCACCAACGCATCGAAGTACTCGCGTGCCGGGCCTTGCAGTTCCCGGGCTGCGCTGGCGGCACGCTCGAAGTGCCACAGTCCTTGTGGCATACAGCCGCGCTCCACCATTACGCCGCGCCACGGGTAGCGCACCTTGCCGAGCGCCGCATGCACGGCCCGCTGGCCGTCGCCGGCGGCAATGTGCCCGGAAGGCAGATCCTTGTTGGCGTCCAGCCAGGCATTGGTGAAGCGCGCTTCGGCCAGCAGCTGCACGCCCCAGTCCGCGAACAACAGCCGCAGTACCGGTTCCAGCGTCGGCGCGATGGTGTCGTCGGGGAACCACTGCGCGGCGAGGTCCGGATACTCGCCGTCGACGATGCAACCGAGATTCATGCGTTCGGTCCAGCGATACACATTGGGGGCGCGGTTCTTCATCAGCGCGGAGGGAACCGGGTCCCTGGAGAGGTGCGCGAAAAGTGGCGCCATGAAACCGAAATCGGCGATCGAGGGATGTCCGCCCAGCAGGTAGGGCCAGTGCTGGAAGTGAACGTCGAGGGCGTCGAGCAATTCCTCGTAGGCGGCCTCGAACGCCGCTAACGTGTCCGGGGATATGCCGAGGCCAGGCAGGAAATCGTTGAAATAATCCATCAGCTTGGCACCGGCCGCAAGACGCGCCGCACGGTCCGGTCCGTGGTGCACGGCGCGCCCGAATTCCGCCTGCAGGAAATGCTCCTGTCGGGCACGATAGCTCCAGCGGTAATGCATCGCCGCAGGCAGCAGCCCCTGGGTGCCGAAGGCGTCGAGCAGCTGCGCGACTGCGTGCAGCACCGGGGTGCCCGGTATCATCGACCGATCCGGGAAGCGCCGCTCCAGCTCGTCGATGATCACCGTGCTGTCCTGGTACAGCGCGCCGTCGGCGGTTTCGACAACCGGCACCACGACGTGCCGGATGGCCGTCACGATCTCCGCCTGAAAGCGCGGGCGATGCGGCATCGATTCGGTGAAGTGCAGACCTTTCTTGATCAGGTAGGAGCGCACCTTGCCGGTGTACAGCGAATGGGGCGTCCCCCACAGGATCAAGGGCTCGTTCAAGACGGTGGAGCGGTCGGTTGTCATCCGTTTTCCTCGGTGATGCCGGGCAGCGTGATCGCGCGCGCAATCGAAAGATTTGCAAGATCGTGCTGGTCCATTCTCAGGCCTCCGCGTTCAGTGTGGTTGATCGATACCCGTCGCCGGGGTCGGTTCACCCCAAACCGTACCTGCACCTGCCGCGGCTCGTGCCGCCGGTTTCGAGTGCAACTCTAACCTGCGGCGATACGTTTGCAAGCAACAGCCCGCTGCCGTCACCGAGCCACGCTGCAGCTCGATGTGGTGGCCACGATCGGGAACATGCCGAAGTCAGCGCGGGTGGGTATCCGGGGTGCGGCGATTTCGGGTACTTTGCGCAGCTTGCAGCAATTCGAGCGCAGCGCGCTCGAGTATCCGAAAAGGTTGTCCCATGAGCAATGTCCCTGCCGCGTCAGCGCAACCGGAACCCGGTCGCCTCCGGCGCCCGGTCGGGCCCGATGTCTCCGGCTGGAGGCGCTGGCTGCCGGGCCTGCAGATGCTCGCGCGCTACGAGCGCGCATGGCTGGCGCGTGACCTGGTGGCGGGATTGGTGCTGACCACGATGCTGGTGCCGGTCGGAATCGCTTATGCCGTGGCATCGGGCGTGCCGGGAATCTACGGACTGTACGCCACCATCGTGCCGCTGCTCGCCTACGCGCTGTTCGGCCCCAGTCGCATCCTGGTGCTGGGGCCGGATTCGGCGCTGGCAGCCGTGATCCTCGCTGTTTTGCTGCCACTTGCGGCAGGCGACGCGATGCGGGCGGTCGCGTTGGCCGGCATGATGGCGCTGGTGTCGGGCCTGGTGTGCGTGGCCGCGGGACTGGCGCGCCTCGGTTTCATCACCGAGCTGCTGTCGAAGCCCATCCGCTACGGCTACATGAACGGCATTGCGCTCACGGTGCTGATCAGCCAGTTGCCGAAGCTGTTCGGGACCTCGATTGACAGCGTCGGGCCGTTGCTCGACCTGTGGCATACCGGGGAAGCGGTGCTGAATGGTGCGGCCAACTGGACGACGTTCGCCATCGGTGCCGGCACGCTGGCGGTGATCTTCGTGCTCAAGCCGTGGCCGCGCATCCCGGGCATGCTGCTCGCCGTGGTGGCGGCAACGGTCGCGGTTGGCCTGTTCGACCTCGGGGATGTACCAGGCGTAAAAGTGCTCGGCGCGCTTCCGCAGGGTCTGCCCTCGTTTGCGCTGCCGTTGATCGGGCTGGCCGATCTCGGCGCCGTGGTGATCGGCGGCTGTGCGGTGGCGCTGGTGTCATTCGCCGACACCAGTGTGCTGTCGCGCACCTACGCGGCGAGGACGGGCAGCTATGTCGATCCCAACCAGGAGATGATCGGCCTGGGCGCCGCCAACCTGGCGGCCGGGTTGTTCCAGGGCTTCCCCGTCAGCAGCAGTTCCTCGCGCACTCCGGTGGCCGAGGCGGCGGGCGCGAAGACGCAACTCACCGGCGTGGTCGGTGCGGTGGCCGTGGCCCTGCTGCTGGTGTTCGCGCCCGATCTTCTGCGCAACCTGCCTACCAGCGCGCTGGCGGCCGTGGTGATCGCCTCCGCCATCGGGCTGTTCGAGTTCGCCGACCTGCGGCGCATCTTCCGTATCCAGCGCTGGGAGTTCTGGCTGTCCATCGGCTGTTTCGTCGGCGTGGCCGTGCTCGGCGCGATTCCCGGCATCGGAATGGCTGTCGTCGCCGCGGTCATCGAGTTCCTCTGGGATGGCTGGCGCCCGCATTCCGCCGTGCTGGGCCGGGTGGATGGTGTCCGCGGCTTCCACGACATCAAGCGCTATCCCGCGGCGCGCCTGGTGCCGGGCATGGTTCTGTTTCGCTGGGATGCGCCGCTCTTCTTCGCCAACGCCGAACTGTTTCAGGAGAGCGTGCTGCGGGCCGTGGCCGACTCGCCGACGCCGGTGCGTCGCGTCATCGTCGCGGCCGAGCCGGTCACCAGCGTGGACGTGACCTCGGCCGACATTCTCACCGAGCTCGAGCGCACCTTGCGTGAATCCGGCATCGAGCTGCACTTCGCCGAAATGAAGGATCCGGTCAAGGACAAGCTGAAGCGCTTCGAGTTGCTGGAGCATTTCGGCCCGGAGGTCTTCCATCCGACCGTGGGTGCCGCGGTCGACGATTACCTCGCGGACCATGCCGTGGACTGGCAGAAGTGAATGTGATCTCGAGCGCTGATGCGCCGGGCGGTGCGCCCGGCGATGCTGCCGCGGTGCTCGCCTTCGTGGAGCGCTCGCCCGCAGCGGTCGCGCGGCACGATCGCGCTGCCTGGATAGCGCTGTTTGCCGCGGATTGTGTCATCGAGGATCCGGTCGGGTCGCGGCCACACATTGCCGGCGACCGGCGCGTGATCGAACGTTTTTACGACACCTTCATCGAACCCAATATCATCGAGTTCCGGCACGGGCGCGACTATGTGGCGGGCCTGCAGGTGCTGCGTGACCTGTCGCTCGAGATACGCATGGCGCCCCGCGTGGTGATCCGGGTACCGATGTATCTGGTCTACGAACTGTGCCGGGAAGGTGGTGAACTGCGCATCCGCCGGCTCGCCGCGCACTGGGAGCTGCGCCCCATGCTGATGCAATTGCTGCGCTGCGGCATCCGCGGCTTGCCGCCGGCGCTGGCCCTCGGCTGGCGCATGATCAGGCTGCAGGGACCCGGCGGCACGCTCGGTTTCATGCGTGCCTGGCGCAGCGTCGGCACGGCGGGCAAAAGCGCAGTGATCGCCGCGCTGACACGCGAGGATCCGCCGCTGCATCCCGTTGCCGACGCCAAGGTCATCGCGGCCGGCAACCACGTGACGCTGCGCATCGGTGGCACCGGGGTGGAGGGTGTTTTCCAGGCAACGAAACAGGGCGCCTCACTGACGGAGCGACACTGCTGGACGCGAGTCGCATAGACCGGCTCGCCTACGCCGCTTCTTCCCCGGTTTCCGCAACGGTCTCCACAGCCGGCAGTTTGCTTTCCAGTTCCTGCACCTTGCGTTGCAGATCGGCATTTTCCGCCTTGGCCCTGGCCTGGGATTTTTGCAGCAGCTCGTTTGCAGCGGTCAGCTCGGCCTGTTTCTTCTTGTTCGCATCCAGGTTCTTCTTCATCCGCACGGGGTCGTACTGCGTCAGCACCTTGAGCTGCTCGCGCGCCTCGCCCAGATCCTTTTGCAGGGCCTTGGTGCGCTTCTTCAGGGTGCTCGCTTCCTCCTGCAGATTCTCGCTGCGGTTGCTCAGTTCGCGGTTGAGTTGCTCGGTGTGCTGGTTGGCCGTGGCCTTGCCGGACAGTTCTGCAATGGTCTCTAGCTGTCGGTCGATTGTCGCCTGCATCTGCTGGCGCAGCGCGGCGAGTTCCTGCTGGCAACGCGCCAGGTCGGCGTTTCTGGCCTCGAGTTTCTCCTGAAACTCACCGCGGACTTTGTCTTCGACTTCCAGATATTGTTCAAGTTTTCTGGCTGTAAGCATGATGTTTGTACTTGTACTCCATGGGTTGGGCGGTCGGTATAACCGCAACTGTGTGATTGCTGTCGTGAACTGGCGGGCCCACCAGGACTTGAGCCTGGGACCTGCCGTTCACGAGTCGCTCGAAAATGACCGGCTCGGACTCGAAAGCCGGCGAATTGTAACGGGTTTTTCCGGCAGGATCGCCCCCAAACACCGAAATCCGATCGAATACCGAACTCTCCGGCGGCCGCAGGCCCGTAATGCCCGCTCGAAATCCGAAAAATCGCATCGGCGAGTCTTGCGTCTCCCAGCAAGTCATGCCATTGCCCGGCTCAAGCGGGAGCTGATCTCCAAGGGCGAAGCCACTGAACTGTTCGGGCAGTTGCGGGGCGAGGGGCTGGCATCGAGCATCGCCACCATCGAGCAGGGCTTCGGCGACGAGTTGTTCTATCCCAACGTTGCCAGCCGGGCGGCGCATCTGCTGTATTTCATCATCAAGAATCACCCGCTGGCCGACGGCAACAAGCGCACCGGCTGTGGTATCTGCGTCTGAACCAGTACCTGCTGGCCCGGCCGGTGGAGCGCCTGATCAACGACAACACGCTGGTGGCGCTGGCGCTGTTGGTGGCCGAGAGCAAGCCGGAACAGAAGGAATTGATGGTGAAGCTGGTCGAACACTTCGTGCTGTTGAAAAAGGCCGATGCGGCATGACGCGACACCATCAGCCCCCTGCACTGTCACGCCCGCGATCATCAACCAGGTGGCACGCTTCGCCGTCATCCTCGACGGCAAGCGAGTCATTGCGCGGAGCTTTCATTCAAACCGAAATCCGAGCGCAAACCGAATCTGGGCGGTCTCGGCCGGCCCTCACAAGGCGAACGCGCCCGCAAGCACTCCGCGCAAGGCCGTATACATCGCCCATAGAAGAAACAGCGGAATGAGCAATGTCTGGAGCACGAACACGACCATGAGATGAATGATGTGGTCGGTGGCCTTGCTGGCCTGCTCCTTCAATTGTTCGATGTAGTTGCGGGGGTCGAGCTTTGATGCGATCGCGGTGACGTCATTGACGTTATCCCGTATGGTGCGAATCATGCTATCCAAAAAGCCGGGTTGCGGCTGTTCCCGAGTTGCTTGTGCCTCCGCCGGCGCAGGGGTGGGCGGTGCAGGCACTGTTTCGGGCTGCGTGGTAGTCTCTCCGGCAGCTTGCTCTCGAAAATCCATGGTGGTCTTGTTCATCGCATCGGTTGAACCTTCGAGAACAACGCTGCTCTGCTCGTACTCCGGTGCAAGAAACCGCTGGTAGATGCCGTCAGTTGCCAAGGTCACAACGGGAATCGCGAAGCGGACCATCAGCATCAGAATCAACGTGACATCGAGCCAGCGATAACGCTGCTTCGCCATCAGGTAGCAAGCAGTCCACGCAGCAACAACGCCCGTCAACAGCCACTTGACCAGCGCATCCTGGCCGATCATCAACAGCACCTTCTGGATACCGAACGCTACGGACGCGAGCAGCATCAGGTTCGAGAACGATTCCACCAGGTCATTCACGGGGTCCAGAACCTCACCGACGCTGAAGGTGATATGGGCGCCGAAGCCGGCAGAGAACTCTGTACCTTGAGCGAGAGATATCGCTGCATTCAACGCCCGAGCACCAGCGAAACTCACCAGCGCCCGTTTCATGCCGGCGTCGACCTGGCTCATTGCGGGAGCATCAAAGCTGGTAGTCCATGTGGCGAGCGTGACCAAAAGCAGGAGCACGGTTGCCAGGATGCGTTTGCCGAGAGTTGCTCGCATGGGATTGCTCCGATGGAAGTATCGTTGTTTGAGGGCTCGACTGCTGCTGGCTTGCGAAGCAGGTCCGTCGGCGCATTTAAGCACCCACAGCCCGCTTCATCTATAGATCGGCAGCGCACACGCCGGAACCCCCCGGCCCTCATCGAAACATCAAAAAAGCCGGCGTTTCGCTACTCAAAGGAAGGGGCGTCGCGGTCTAAAGGTTTGGTGATCAGTCTTGCCATGCTTCCGTGGTCGGCAGAAAATTCGTCTTACAGTTGGTCTTGCAGAGGCGGTTTCGCCATGTCCATCGCCACCATCACGCTTTCCAGCAAGGGGCAGGTCGTGATTCCGAAGGAGATCCGGGACGAATTGCATTGGGAAGCCGGCACCGAGTTGACGCTGGTGTCGAGTGCGTCCGGCGTCACACTCAAGGCCACGCCGAAGAAGACTGGCCGCATCCTCGCCGATCTGATCGGCATGCTCGAGCACGACGGCCCGCCGGTCTCCACCGAGGAACTGAGCAAACCGGTGGAACTCAGCGATGAGGAATGCTCGGAATATCGGAATTGATTGCCTTCGATACCAATCTGCTGGTGCGTGCGCTGGTTGCCGATAACGATGATCAAGTGGCCGGGCTTTCGCACCGTGCCTGGCTTGCCCGTGCCGCATCGCACGCCGGTCCGGGGTCTGTTCAACGTGGGAGACGCAAGCTGTCCGCGCGGCTTTGCCGGCTCGATGGGAGCAGCGCACTGTGCGATGCTGGTGCGGGACGACCTGCGCAAAGCGGTGTGAGGTGCCGGTAGTGGCCCTTCCCCTCAGTCGCGAATACCCGCCTGGTCGAGAATGAAGGCATGGATTTCGGCGATGTCGGCGTACTGCTGATACCGCCCCGACTTGCCACCGTGACCCGCTGCCATGCTCGTGCGCAAGAGCAACGGCCGGGAGTCCGTCTTCAGCGCGCGCAGCCTGGCCACCCACTTGGCGGGCTCGTAGTACTGCACCTGGCTGTCCCGGAGGCTGGCAGTGACCAGCATGGCCGGGTAGTCCTGGCGCGACACGTTGTCATAGGGCGAGTAGGCGAGGATGCAGTCGTAGTAGGCCTTCTGCGCGGGGTTGCCCCATTCGTCGAACTCGTTCGTCGTCAGCGGGATGCTCGTGTCGAGCATCGTCGTGACGGCGTCCACGAACGGCACCTCGGCAATGATCCCCCGGTAGTCCCGTGGCGCCTGATTTGCAATAGCGCCCATGAGCAGACCGCCGGCACTCACGCCGTTGGCGAAGACCCGTTTCGGATCGGCATAGCGCTCCTTTACCAGGAATCGCGTGACGTCGACGAAATCGCTGAAGGTGTTCTGCTTGTTCAGCAGCTTGCCGTCCTCGTACCACCCACGCCCGAGCTCCTGCCCGCCGCGAACGTGCGCAATCGCGAACACGAAGCCGCGATCGAGCAGCGACAGGGCCTCGAGCTGAAACCACGGGTCCGTCGACGATCCGTAGGAACCATAGGCGTATTGCAGCAGTGGTGCCGTGCCGTCGCGTTTCACGCCCCGCCGATAGACCAGTGAAACGGGAACCTTCGTGCCATCGCGCGCCGTGGCCCAGAGAAATTCCGTCGCATACTCTGCCGGATCGAATTTGCCCAGCACCGCTTCGCGCTTGAGCAAGGTTCGCTCACCCGTGCGCGCATTGAAGTCGAACGTCGACGGCGGCGTGGCGAGGGACTCATAGGTGTAGCGCACGAGGTCCGTGTCGACCTCGTGGTTGGCGCCCAATGAAAACGTATAGGTCGGATCGTCTGCCGCAATGAACGAGTCCTTCCCGCCCGACCACGGCCGGATGCGGATCTTGCCAAGGCCGCCCGAACGTTCGCCTACGGCCACGAAGTGCTTGAACACCGCAAAGTCGCCGACGAACGCGTCGTCGCGATGCGGGAGCAATTCCTGCCACTTCGCGCGATCACTTTCGTTGCCGTCCTTCGCCTCCATCAGCCGGAAGTTCCGGGCGTTCCAGTTGGTGCGAATGATCCAGCGCCCGTCGAGGTGATCGGCCCGGTACTCGTGGTCCCGTTCGCGCGGCAGGAACAGCTGGAATGGTTGCCCGGCGCTCGCCGCGTCGGCGATGCGCATCTCCGACGCCACGGTGCTTTCGGCGTAAATGACGATGTAGCGGCGGTCGGAGGTCTTGTAGACATAGGTGTAGAAGCTGGGGTCGTCCTGCTCGTACACGACGGGATCTGACTTGGGGTCCGTTCCCAGGTCGTGCCTGCGCACCTCGAGACCGAGGAGCGTCACCGGGTCCTTTTCGATGTAGAACACGGCGCGACTGTCCGCCGTCCAAGCCAGCTCCGGCTCGACGTTGTCGATGCGATCGGCGAGGAGTCTGCCATCGACGAGACTCTTGAACCGGAGGGTGTGCTGCCGTCGGCCGGTGGTGTCCTCGGTGTACGCCAGCAACCTGTTGTCGGGTGCGACCTCCCGGCTGGCCACGTGATAGAACTCCTTGCCCACGGCCAGCTTCGGCACGTCGAGCAGGACTTGTTCAGGTGCCGCCAGGGACTGCTCGCGTCGCGCATAGACGGGGTATTCCTGGCCGGTCTCGAACCGGCTGTAGTACCACCAGCCGTTGTCCCGATACGGGACACTCGAATCGTCTTGCTTGATGCGCCCGATGATCTCGTCGTAGATCCTGGCCTTCAACGGTGCGATGTGTGCCAGCATCGCATCCGCGTAGGCGTTCTCTGCGTTCAGGTAGGCGAGCACGTCCGGGTTCTTGCGTGAGTCGTCACGCAACCAGTAGTAGTTGTCGACGCGACTGCCATTGGCGGAATCGACGGCGTGCGGCTTGACCATGGCGATCGGCGGTGCGGCGACTCCGCGCGCCGACAGGCTACCGTCGGCCGCAGCGATACCCTGGGTGCAGAGGAACGACGCGGCGAACAGCGCGCCGATCGCACGTTGATGCAGTCGCAACCAGAAATCACTCATGTCGACCCCCGCTCAATGAATGGCTGGGCCACCTGGCCCGCGCTTGTGACTACGGCAACTACGGACGCGGATTATAAAAGGCCTGCTCGCAATGCATCACTCCGCTCCCGGACAAAACCGGCAGCATTACGCAAGTTGCAATCGGTAACACCCATGAACGTCCTATTCTTTCACTGTATCAGTCAGTTACATA
Organism: Gammaproteobacteria bacterium; assembly: GCA_016705365.1. Lineage (NCBI taxonomy): Bacteria > Pseudomonadati > Pseudomonadota > Gammaproteobacteria > Gammaproteobacteria bacterium. The sequence goes on from JADIYI010000008.1 coordinate 1,026,290, forward strand.
CGGTCCGTCGTGGAATCTCCGGACAGTAGTGAGCATCCGAATCATTTCCGTCAGGCGGGCGCGGTGGGTCAATGCCGATTTTCCGGAGTGGATGATCGCTTCGTTGGATCGCGAAGCCGCGAGGTCGGGCGTGACGCGTCAATCCGTCATCAAGGTCTGGCTGGCCGAACGACTGGATAGCATGACGCAGCGGTTAAATGGTGGGCCCACCAGGACTTGAACCTGGGACCTGCCGATCGGTGACTTGTGCGCGAACCGATTTCCGCCGCCCTGAGGCCTACTGGCGATCAAGATGCCAGCTGACCGTCGTGCCGCCGCAATGGACGGTGCCGTGCAACTGCGTGTCTTTGCCCCCACCGTTGCCGGCCTCGCAGATGTGCATCATGCCTTCGCTGGCGACGGGCAGGCTAAGGCCTCGGCAACTCAGCTCGAACGGGTCCGCTACCAGCACGAGCATATGCTGCCCGTCACCGGGCGCGTCGAGTTGCATCTCCCCGTGCAATCGCACACGGCCCTGGTAGTCGGGGCAGTCGTCCACCGTATAGCTGAGCTCGAGTTCGCCTTGGGTGGCTGTGTAGCTGCCGCTGCCTGGGTGGCTCTCCTTGAGTTCGATATGGCCCGTTCCGCTGAAGTGCAGGTTCTCACCCTGGGTGTCGATGCTGACCGTGCCCGCATAGACGCCTTCGGGCGGCGGTGTGGGGCGCTTGGGTTTCGGTGGATCACACAGGATGCTGGCGAGGCGCTGTGCGATCCCCTCTGTCACGTCGTAGAAGTGATTTTCTGAAATCGAACCGGAGTCCGATCCGATCACCCGCCCGGTAGCGGCGTCCCGGGCCTGGATGTTCCAGCTGACCTGTCCCGCGGTGTTGCTGACGGAACCTTCAATGAACACCGTGGGCTGGATGAGCTGGCCCGGCTTCGCCCGCGTAGCCGGATCGAACCGCGGCGACTGCTGCAACTCAAGCTCCTTCAGTATCTCGTCGCGCCGTCTCCACTCAACCACCGCCATCTCGCAGGGTTTCCAGGCAGGTGTGTCATTGGCGAGCTGGGCGAGGTCGTTTTCAACCAGTTCCGACAGGCCCCAGCCGTACACGGATTGTGGATCCGGGTCTGCGAATTCCTTCACAGCCACTGCCGGCCCGGCATTCGCGCAGGTGCACCAGGCGGCGAAGAAGAAGAGCATCAGGGTAGCGGGACCGACGTGATGAACGTTCATGCACACCTGCCGTGAATTTCCGGGAGAGCTTGCTGTGCTCAGTATTGCGTGTTCCGGCCACCCATTGCGGCTCAAGCGGGGCCACCATTGCGGCTGATGCCGGGCCGGTGTAACGCGATTGCTGGACAATCGTGGATGACAGGAGGGAGTTAGAACTGCAGTTCGAGGTAGGGATTGGTGTTGGACTGCAGGGGCGCGTAATCGAGGCAGAGCAGCCTGGCTTGATCATTCACGGCCTGGGCAACGTCCTCGGGGTCGAGGTCCCAGGCGCTCACGCTTGCGGTGGCTGCACGTAGGTACCCTTCAAAGTCATCCATCATCCGTCAGCAACGGCAACCGGGGTCAGTTCATCAAGTAATGAGTATATATCGCAATATATTGCGATTAAATACGATTAGAATCATTGTCTCGCTATTTATTGCGACTTGACTAAAGTCAATTATCAAGATATATATCGTAATAACTGACGATATATGGCAATTTAACCGATATATTCGCAATGTATAACGACTATGAAAATCACTGGCTTGCTCACAGATGATGCCGTGCTGGCCGAATTGGGCGCACGGATTGCCAGTCGTCGGATTGAATTGCAGCTGACCCAGGCGGCCGTGGCCGAACAGGCGGGTATCGCCAAGCGTACCCTCGAGCGTATGGAGGCAGGGCAAACCTCACAGTCGGGCACTTTGGTTCGTGTGCTGCGGGTGCTGGACGCCGCATCCGGGCTGGATAACCTGATTCCGGAGTCCGGGCCCAGACCGATGGATTTGTTGAAGCAAAAGGGCAAGGTCCGGCAACGGGCTTCGGCTAAACGTGCCGCAAAGGCGACTGGCAAACCATGGCGCTGGGATGAGAAGCCATGAGCACACTTGCCGAAGTCAGGCTGTGGGGTAGAACCATCGGCGCGGTCTCCCTGCAGGAGGGGGAGGACGTCGCCGCCTTTGAATACGATGCGGCATTTGCGCAAAGCGGGATTCAAGTCGCGCCGATGGTGATGCCGCTTTCCCGACGCGTGTACCGCTTCCCCGCGCTTTCCCGCCCGACTTTTCTCGGGCTGCCCGGCCTGCTGGCCGACTCGCTGCCCGACAAATTCGGCAATGCGCTGATTGATGCCTGGCTGGCATCGCAGGGGCGGCAACCGGGTTCCTTCAACGCCGTCGAGCGGCTTTGCTATACCGGTGAACGCGGCATGGGTGCGCTTGAATTTGCCCCCGCCATCGGCCCCAGTGCAAAGCAGACAACACACATTGAGGTCAGCAAGTTGGTTGCGCTTGCATCGGAGGTATTGAGCCACCGGAATAACCTGCAGGCGTCTTTTGCGGCTGAAGGCAAAGAAGATGCGCTAACGGACATTCTGCGCGTGGGCACCTCCGCCGGTGGCGCGAGGGCGAAGGCGGTCATCGCCTGGAACCCGAAAACCAATGAAGTGCGGTCTGGCCAGGTCAAAGCCGACAAGGGATTTGAATACTGGCTGCTGAAATTCGACGGTGTCAGTGGTAACAAGGACAAGGAACTGGAAGACCCGAAAGGCTACGGGGTGATCGAGTATGCCTATTACCTGATGGCGCTGGAGTGCGGTATTGAAATAAGCGAATGCCGGCTGTTCAAAGAGAATGGCCGCTCGCATTTCATGACGCGCCGCTTTGATCGGCTTGCAGCCGGCGAAAAACTTCATATGCAGTCACTCTGCGCCCTGGCGCACTACGATTTCAATATGGCGGGCGCTTACAGCTACGAGCAGGCGTTGCTGGCGATGCGGCAACTGCAGTTGCCCATGCAGGCCATCGAGCAGTTGTTCCGGCGCATGGTATTCAACATCGTGGCCCGTAATCAGGATGACCACGTGAAGAATATTGCCTTCCTGATGAATCAATCCGGTGCGTGGTCGCTGTCGCCGGCCTTTGACATGACCTACAGCTTCAATCCTGCGGGTGCGTGGACGGCAAGCCATCAGATGACGATGAACGGTAAACGCGACAGTTTCACGCTGGAGGACTTCAACGCCTGCGCAAAGACGGCTTCGATGAAACGCGGGCGCGCTGCGAAAATCGTTGCCGAGGTGCAGGCGACGGTATCGAAATGGGGATCGTTTGCAGAAGAAGCGGGCGTGCCTGATGCCGTGCGCGAGAAAATTCAGCGCACGTTGAATCTGAAACCCTGTTCATGAAGCCGGGCGAGCACAAAACCGTTCAGGAGCGGATCCTCGCATACGCCGAGTGTCGAATTGCATCGATTTCTGGCTCATCAAGGCGCAAATTTGCATTCAGGGCTGCCCCGCTGTCTTCGTGAGAACGACCTGGGTAGCTTGCAGAATTTTTCCAGGAGGCGGGGCAGCACAAGCCGCAAATAGCGGTTCAGATTTCGGTGCAAATCAACACCGGGTCGGACGAGTGGATTGAAATTCCTATCCATCCACAACATAATTATGCATATAGGTATATTAGGATGCGCTCAACATGGCAACGCTCAAACTGACCGCCGTCGGCACGTCGACTGGGGTAGTGATTCCTAAGGAGATGTTGACGCACCTGCGAGTCGAGCGCGGCGACACCCTGCACGTCGTGGAAACTCCGGAAGGGTATCTGTTGACCCCCTTCGACCCGGCCATCGAGGCACAGCTTGAGGCCGGGCGTGATTTCATGAAGGAATACCGGGACACGTTCAGGGTCCTGGCCAAGTGACCAAGGCGCCGGCTTGGATCGACAAGCGGGCGCTTCTGTTGCTGCACAGGGAGAGTCTGGCGCAGTTCGGCGGTGCCGGCGGATTGCGCGACGAGGGATTGCTGGACTCCGCACTCGCGCGTCCAGTCAACAAGCACACCTACGAGGGTTGCAAGGAACTCGCCGACCTGGCCGCAGCATACGGGTTTGGCCTGGCACGCAATCATCCCTTCATCGATGGCAACAAGCGGGCGGCATTCCTCGCAGTCGGTGTGTTTCTCGCGATCAACGGGCATCGACTGGCGGCGACGCCGGTCGATGCTATCGAATCGATTCTGGCGCTCGCTGCGGGAAGCATTGACGAAGCGCAGTTCGCGGAGTGGATCAAGAGAAATCTGCACGGGGCAGCGGATGACCCATTTTAGGCTTTCGCCACCTTTCGCCTATTGGCACGATCAAGCGTGAACAATTGGCGGCATTCTCGACGCTAAAGTATCTGTGCGGACCTGCGAATCAGCAGTATCTACAACGACTTGGGCGTCTCGGAAATGATTGAGTGGGAGTGACCGGGGCACTTCCCCAGCAGGCCACAACGGATAGGGATTATAAAAGGCCAGACACTGCGCGATCGCGGGCGCACCCCTCCCAAACACCACAAGAGTCGCAGCGCAGGCGCGCTCTGCAACATGAGCGGTCTGCCGATCCCGCGCCTCGGCCGCCCCGAGGACATCGCGTACTTGGCGCTGTTCCTGGCCTCCGATCTCTCCGGCCACATCAAGGGACAGCTGATCAGCGTGAGCGGCGGGGCCTACATGCCCTGAGGGCGGGTGCCGGCGGCGAGGCGGCGCACCCCCGCGTCGGGCCGCGGGCCCGCACCGGTCGGCGTGTCGCCGCGCTGCCAGACAAGGGCATCAGGCGCCGCCTGCGGCACCGAAGATCCCGCAGAGTTGCTCGCGTGTTGAATTGCATCTAATCCAGACCCATTTGGGCGCAAATTTGCATTCAGGGCTGACCCACTGCCGGCATGACAAGCACCTGGATAGCTTGCGGAATTTCGCCAAGAGGCAGGTCAGCTCAATCCGCAAATGGCGGGTCAAATTCGATGAAAATCAACAGGAGAAGGCGGATCTGGTGGTGTCTTGCATGCTTTTCTGATCAATGTTCTGGAAGCCAGCAATGATGTATTGATTCGCATTGATGTAGGGGAGAGCGACGGCGCGGAGCTCAGTGACGCGCTGTTTCGCTCACTGTCGGTGTCGGGTGCGGAAATGATTCATGCCGATAAGCGCGGGTTCATTGTTAAGGATTATGAGGCCGTCAATCCAGCGGCTGTGGGCGGCGGCCTCCTTGGCATTTTGTTCTGGAGTTTTATTGTCTGCCCGCTCATAAGCAAAAGGGCAATGGCTCGGGGCTGGTCGGCTCTGCCAGCTGTAGTAATCCCCCAAGTCTTTGTGTTCGGTCTACAGCTGTGGGGGCACGAGCAGAATGGTTGGTGGACGGTTGACCCATTGCAGTTGGCCGTCAGTATTTCCGCAATCATCGTGTTCTGGGCGTGGGCAAGGTTGAGGTGGACTCGATTGAAAGACGAAGCACCGATGGCAGCCGAGTCTGCGTCCTCACCCCCGCGTCAGAATAGTTGGCTCTGACCACCCGACTCCGACGCAGACCATCCGACTCGGGGTCTATGAACACGGGCCCAAAACCACTCCCAGTAGGTCGCTGACGCTCCCAGTCGGATGGTCTCCATAGGCGCAACTGGATGATTTTCAAGGGATTATGGTGGGCCCACCAGGACTTGAACCTGGGACCTGCCGATAAGTGGCTTTCGCCTCCTGGGGTTCGCGCCGCAGGTTGCCGATTGATAGTGCCCGGTAATGCCTGTCGTTGCTTCTAAACTCAATCGCTATCGACGAAGATGCATGCGATCCAAACCTGATAGTCCTCACGGAAGTACATAATCAAAGGACTCTGCTTTGACCGCACACGAATTGGATTCGATTGTCGCTGGGTCGCTCCAGTCCCTACACCTTGAGCTATCGAGCGGTACTTGGCGCGGCCGCAGGGAGCGCGAGGTCATCAGCCTGTTCTGCTTTGGCCACCTCCTGCAACACTGCCAAACATCCTCAGCACTTTATGATCCGACGCAGCTAGCGATCGAAGTTGCTGTGCCGCAAATTTCCGACCAGCGCGGTCTTTCGGGCAAGGGCGGTAACAAGAGCCAGGTCTGTAAGGACATCGTTATATGGCCAAAGCCGCGTATGACCTGCTGGGATGCGCATGGCGATGCGACCGTGCGCCCGATCAGTGTCATCGAGTGGAAACACAATGAGCGCGCAGTCTCTGAATACGACACGAACTGGTTGCGCGCGTTTTCGGCGGATCATCCCGAGTTCGTTGGATACGCCGTCAGCACCCAGCATCCAGCCAAGGATTTCGCGATTTCCTGCTCGCGAGTCCTTTTGGGGAAAGTTGCTGACCGCTGGTTCCACTTCGAATGAAATGTGTGCCTGCAACTCGACTATCAGCGGGTACGAGTACAGACGAGGCAAATCTGCATGAGCGAAACGCAACCACCACTGACCGAGGACCGCCTCAACGAAATCATTGATCAATACAGCCAGCCCGATCTCCGAGTGTCGTTAGCATTCTCGGACGGTGGTACTGATCCTTTGTGGCCACGCTTCCATCGCAGTGTTCTCAACCAGATGGACGGCGGCCGAGCCACGACGTCTCGTTATGCAATTTGGGCGAACACTGTCCGTGACAACATCATCGAGGGGATGAGGGCGATAGATGCCGGCGACGTGAAGGCTGGTAGGCAGCATCTTGTTAGGGCCGCCAATAGCCTGTCTGCCTTTACGGATGTGCAGGCATTCTTCGATCCTTTTGAGTTAGGCAAGCGCAATTGATCGTATGTGTACGGAGAGGCAGCACCACTCTCCCCGGCGAACTGGCAGTAGCGCGGGTGCGAGGCGACCTCCCGACTCCGGCGCAGACCTCCCGACTCGGGACGTAATCGAATCGCCCTGAAACCACTCCCAGTCGGATGGTCTCCATAGCCGCAACTGCATGATTTCTAAGGGAGTATGGTGGGCCCACCAGGACTTGAACCTGGGACCTGCCGATTATGAGTCGATCAAAAAATGACCAGTTCGGTCCCGAAAGCCGAAGAAACGTAACGCGTTTTTCTATCGATCCCCGCCGAAAAACCGAAATCCGAGCGTATACCGAACCTGGTTGGCAGGTGGGCGGCTACGGGGGCTCGGAAGCCGAAGAATCGTAACGGTTTTCTCAAACCGAAATCCGAACCAGAACCGATCCGAACTCACTGCAGACCGATGGGGCCGTCAGCCGCGCATTCAGCCTCTGCGTTCGACGCGAAAGAGACGTTTGATAAGCGCAGCGTCTAAAGCGACGCCTCCGTGAAAATGTGGACACTTGCGAGCGCTGTGGCGGCTAACAGCGCGGTCACGGTCGCGTTCGAACTTCCGGTTAGGTCGAGTCGACTGGATAGGACGTTTCTTATTGATTGATTGCATCGACTTCTGATTTGTGCGTAAAGTGCTGACGTACATGAGTAACGTATTGAAGCCTCATCCTCTTATCGCCGCCGTGCTCTGCTTGGCACTGGTGATCGTGCGCGTCGGTGGAGCCCATTTGCATCTGTGCTTTGACGGCACCGAGCCGCCAGTCAGCTATCACGCATTCGAGGATGGCTCAGCGCACGAGCTGTCAGGCTTTGACGTGACACATCAGGATGCCGATATCGCGCTCACGAGCGATATGTATTCCAGGCTGGGCACTGCCTTCAACGACCTTCCCGTATTGCTGTCGATCGCGGTGATGGTGTGGCTGCTGCCGCGGCTTCGACTTACGTTTGTTGCATTGCGGTCAGTGCGCATTGCGCACGACTCACCTTCACTGCTACTTCCGCCATTGCGCGGCCCGCCACTCCCGATCTCCTCCTGACGTGAAGACGTTTTCTCCGTAGCGCGCTCTGAGCAGTGCGCTGCGGGGCTATCCATGCGATCACGTCTCCGACGAGGCGTTGATGGGAGGTTGGAATGCGGTATTCATCAGCGTGTGCCTGGCGCACATGCCTGTTCGTAATTGCCTTTCTGGGTTCTTCGACGTGTGCCATTGCGGCCGACGCGCCATTGACGCTGGAGCAAGCCATAGCTGCCGCGTTGCAGAAAGACCCGCGCCTGCAAACATTTTCATTCCGGTTGCGCGCCGCAGATGCCCGCGTCGCTCAAGCAGCGCTGCCCCCGGCGCTGGAAGTCTCACTGGATCTCGAAAACGTGGCGGGCACTGGTGAAACCAGCGGATTCGATGATGCAGAAGCGACATTTGCGCTGTCGCAGGTGATCGAACTGGGCGACAAGCGGGAATCTCGCATTGGCCTGGGGCAAGCGGGACGAGATGCCATGACGATTGACCGGGCTGCAGCCCAGCTCGACGTTCTGGCCGATGTGGCACGTCGTTTCATAACGGTGGCGCAGCGTCAGCAGCAGTTGCAGCTGAGCCGGGAGGCAGTCGAGCTGGCGCAACACACCGTCGTTGCGTCCGAGCGTCGGGTCAATGCCGCCAAGTCGCCACATGCCGAGCTCGATCGGGCGCGGATTGCGTTGGACCGCGCACTGCTGGACGAGCGCGGCGCCGGTATCGAACTGGATACCGCACGCAGTCAACTTGCGGCAACCTGGGGCGAAACGGAGCCAGTGATCAACGGCGAGCGCATTGGCGACGTCGCGGCGGATCTCTTTGCCTTGCCGCCACCGGGGGACTTTCCGGAACTGGCAGCCCGTCTTGCCGGCAATCCCGATCTGCTGCGCTTTGCTTCAGAGGCGCGCTTGCGTGACGCGGAGCTTCGGCTTGCCGCGGGTCAGCGCAGGCCCAATCTCACCGTGGGAGTCGGCTTGCGTCATTTGGAGGCCACGAACGACCAGGCCTTCGTCCTGTCTGCGTCCATGCCACTTTTTTCGGCGCGACGTGCAAGCAGCCTGGTGGCGGAAGCCGAGGCCAATCGCGAACTGGTCGATTCGGAAGAACGCGTGGCCCGGATACGTGCGCAGGCCATGCTCTACGAACTGCACCAACAGATAACGCAAGCGACGCTGGTTGCCCGGACATTGAAAGACGATATCCAGCCGCGCAGTGCCGAGGCACTGAAGGAAACAGAGTATGCCTACGAGCGAGGTCGCTACAGCTATATCGAACTGGTGGACGCGCAGCGCGAATACCTGTCGGTGCGGGAGTCGCTGATCGAAGCGGCAGCCACGGCCCACACGCTGCGTGCGGAAATCGAGCGTCTGACCAACGCGCCGCTCACTGCCGCCACACCATGAGCATGAACCCTATTCGAGCGAGAATCCCCATGAAATTGAAGATGCTGCTATTGCTAGCTACGTTGCCTCTTGCCCTTTCTGCCTGTGGTCGCTCGGAGGATTCCGGCACGTCGGTCTCCCCATCGTCAGATGCGGGAACTGCCAGGCATGAAAAGGAAGGCGAGGCCAACCATGAAGACGAGGGCGGCCACATCGAACTGACCGCAGAGCAAATCGAAGCGGCCGGCATCCAGTTGCACCAGGTCGGTCCGGCCGTCATACGCGAAGCACTGCCGCTCTATGGCGTAATCGCGCCCAATGCCGAGCGAATGCGCGATGTCGCGGCACGCTTTCCTGGCGTGATCCGCAGCGTTGCCAAAAAGATCGGCGATCCGGTACGCGAGGGCGAGGAGCTGGCGATCGTCGAAGCAAACGAGAGCCTCGAGACCTACGCGATCGCCGCACCGCTGGCCGGCGTCGTGACGGCGCGCAATGCCAATCCAGGCGAGCAGACCGGTGACAAGACACTGTTCACCGTCGCCGATTTGTCCACCGTATGGGTCGAGTTGTCCTTGTTTCCGCGCGATGTGGTCAAGGTGCGTGTCGGGCAGGACGTGCGCGTAAAGAGTCCTGACACCGGCCTCGCCGCTGTCGGCAAAGTGGTCTATGTCGCTCCCTTCGGCCAGGCCGCCAACCAGACGATCACCGCGAGGGTACTGCTGGATAATCCGGATCGCCGTTGGGCGCCGGGCCTGTATGTGACAGCAGAAGTCACGCTGGCCGAAACGGCGGTGCCACTCGCCATCCGCAACGAGGCCGTGCAGACATTGGAGGAACGCAGTGTCGTGTTCGTGCAGGGCGAGGAGGGTTTTGAGCCGCGTGCTGTCTCGCTTGGCCGCAGCGATGGCGAGTTCTCCGAAGTGCTGGCTGGCCTGCAGAGCGGTGATACCTACGCCGCAGCCAACAGTTTCATCCTCAAGGCCGAACTCGGGAAGGGTTCCGCCGAGCACGGGCATTGATCGGAGAACGCCATGATTGACGCACTCTTACGCTTCTCCATCGCCCGTCGCTGGATTGTGCTGTTCCTGGTGCTCGCCGTCGGCGGCCTTGGCATCTGGAACTACCAGCGCCTGCCAATCGACGCCGTGCCGGACATCACCAATGTCCAGGTGCAGATCAACACCAGCGCGCCCGGCTACTCCCCACTCGAAGTCGAGCAGCGCATCACCTACCTGGTCGAGACGGCGATCGCCGGGTTGCCCAATCTGGAATACACCCGTTCGCTCTCCCGCTACGGACTGTCACAAGTGACGGTCGTATTCGACGAAGGGACTGACATCTTTCACGCCCGTAATCTCATCAACGAGCGGCTGCAGCAGGCCAAGAGCCAGTTGCCCGGTGGGCTCGAACCGATGATGGGACCGATCGCCACCGGTCTGGGTGAAATCTACCTCTACACGGTCCACGCGGATGAGAGCGCCCGGCAGCCCAACGGCAAGCCGTACGATGCCACCGCATTGCGCACGCTGCAGGACTGGGTGATTCGCCCGCAGCTACGGCAGGTGCGGGGCGTGACGGAAGTCAACACCATCGGCGGCTATGAGAAGCAGTTCCACGTCACGCCCGACCCGTCACGGTTGCTGGCCTTCAGCCTGACATTCGAGGACGTCGTCAACGCGCTGGAGAAGAACAACGCCAATGTTGGCGCGGGCTACATCGAGAAGAATGGCGAGCAGTACCTGATCCGCTCCCCGGGCCAGGTCGCGGACATTCCGGCCCTCGAAAAGGTCATCGTCGCTCACCGCAACGGGGTGCCGATCACCGTGCGGGACGTGGCGGATGTCGGTTTCGGGAAGCAGCTGCGCACGGGTGCGGCAACCCGCGACGGTGAGGAGACCGTGCTCGGCACGGCGGTGATGCTGCTCGGCGACAACAGCCGTACCGTGTCCAAGGCCGTCTCGGCCAAACTCGCGCAGATCAACAAGACGCTCCCGCCAGGCATCACGGCCGATACGGTATACGACCGCACGGTGCTGGTGGACAAGACCATCGCCACGGTGCAGAAGAACCTGCTCGAAGGGGCCATCCTCGTCATGGCGGTGTTGCTGCTTATGCTGGGCAATGTGCGTGCGGCGCTGATCACCGCGATGGTCATCCCGCTGTCGATGCTGATGCTCATGACGAGCATGGTCGAGACCAAGGTAAGCGCCAATCTGATGAGCCTGGGTGCTCTGGACTTCGGCCTGATCGTGGATGGCGCGGTGATCATCGTCGATAACTGCATCCTGCGTCTTGCGGATCGGCAGCATCGTCTAGGGCGACTGCTGACCATGGAGGAGCGATTCCACGTTGTTTTTGTCGCGACGCGTGAGGTGTTCACGCCCAGCCTGGTCAGCGTGCTGGTCGTCGTGCTGGTCAACCTTCCGCTGCTCGCCCTGATCGGCGTGGAGGGAAAGATGTTCCGGCCGATGGCATTGGCCGTGATCATGGCCCTGCTGGCTGCGCTGGTATTGTCGCTGACCTTCGTGCCGGCGGCTGTCGCGCTATTCATGAGTGGAAGAATCGAAGAGAAGGACAACTTCATCGTGCGTCATGCCAAGCGCCTGTACACACCCGTACTGGATGCTGCGCTGAGACTGCGTGTGCCGTTTGTGGCAGGCGCCATCCTGTTTGTCATGTACTGCGGCTGGATGGCCACGCGACTGGGCTCGGAGTTCATTCCCAGCCTCGATGAAGGTGACCTCGCGGTGCAGGCCCTGCGCATCCCTGGAACGAGCCTGACGCAGTCGCTCGAGATGCAGTTCCAGCTCGAACGCGCGCTCAGGGAAATTCCGGAGGTGAAGACCTATTTCTCCCGGGTCGGCACGGCAGAAGTGGCGACGGACCCGATGCCGCCGAATATCTCCGACGGCTACGTGATGCTGAAGGATCGCCAGGACTGGCCCAACCCGGACAAGTCCAAAGCGGAATTGGCCGAGGAAATCGAAAAGCGGTTGGAAGCGGTGCCTGGCAACGCGTTCGAGATAAGTCAGCCGATCCAGCTTCGTTTCAATGAGCTGATCTCCGGCGTGCGTTCCGATCTGGGCATCAAGGTCTACGGCGATGATCTCGATCAATTGCTGAGAACCGGCAATGCCATCGCCAAACTGCTGAACACCATCCCCGGCGCGGAAGGCGTCAAGGTCGAACAGGTGGCGGGACTGCCGGTGCTGTCCGTCGAGCCCATCCGCGCCGCGCTCTACCGCTACGGCCTCAACGTCACCGACGTGCAGGACGTGCTCGCTGCGGCTGCCGGCGGCGAGGAGGCGGGCCAGTTGTTCGAGGGCGACCAGCGATTTGCCCTGGTGGTGCGCTTGCCGGAGCATCTGCGAAGCGATCTGGTGGCGTTGGAGCAGCTTCCCATCGCCTTGCCACAAGGCGGCTACGTGCCGCTGGGCGAAGTGGCAAGCCTGAAGCTCGCCCCCGGCCCGAACCAGATCAGCCGGGAGAATGGCAAGCGCCGTCTGGTGGTGTCTGCCAACGTGCGTGGGCGCGACCTGGGCGGTTTCGTGGCCGATGTGCAGCAAGAAATTTCAGAGCAGATCAAGCTGCCATCCGGGTACTGGCTCGCCTACGGAGGCACCTTCGAGCAGCTGCAATCCGCGACGGAGCGCCTGACGCTGCTGGTGCCAATGACACTCGTGATGATCTTTGTCCTGCTGATGATGACCTTCGGTTCGGCCAAGGACGCCGCGCTGGTGTTCAGCGGTGTGCCGCTGGCGCTTACCGGTGGCGTCATTGCACTGTGGCTGCGCGATATTCCGTTGTCCATCACGGCTGGCGTGGGTTTTATCACCCTCTCCGGCGTCGCGGTGCTGACCGGAGTGGTGATGGTCTCGGCTATCCGTGACCGCCTGGCCAACGGCGCGGACATCGAGGCAGCGATCCGCGAGGGTGCGATGCTGCGCCTGCGGCCGATTCTGATGGTCGCGCTGGTCGCCGCTCTCGGCTTTCTGCCTATGGCGCTCAACACTAGCACCGGTGCGGAAGTGCAGCGCCCGCTGGCCACCGTCGTGATTGGCGGAATCCTGTCATCCACGCTGCTGACATTGCTGGTGTTGCCAGGCCTGTATCGCATGGCCTGGCGCCCGCAACGCGCAGCAAATGCAATCACCCTCGTCCCTGAGGAGCTTCCCGCATGAAACTGATCAAGGCCTTTATCCACCACGTTCGCACCGCGCCCGTTGTCGAGGCGCTCGCGGATGCCGGTTATCGAAATCTCACGCTGCACGACGTCAAGGGCATGCTCAAGCCAATCACCGAAAATGAGCAGGAATACTCCACGGAGGCCAGCGGCCTGGTTATCTCCGAAGTGCGGCTGTCGCTGGTTGTCGAGGACCAGGACGTCGACGAGGTAACCGCAATCATCCGCAAGGTGGGCCGTGTCGGCCCGCACATCTCCGGGTATGTGTATGTGAGCTCGGTAGAGCAGGCGTTACCGATCGGGGGCCCCTAATGGGCACCAGAGGAGCTCGTGGGCACGGTCACGGTCATCACGCGGGGCACGATCACAGTGGCGTTGCCTCCGATCGACGACTGCGGCTGGCTTTGGCGCTTACGGCAGGTTTCATGGGGCTGGAAGTGCTCGCCGGGCTGTGGACCGGCTCATTGGCCCTGCTTGCCGATGCCGGTCACATGTTGACCGACGCCGCGTCGCTCGGGCTGGCCCTGTACGCCGCTGCGACCAGCCGACGCGGCGCGGATGAAAGGCGCAGCTACGGATACGGACGAGCCCGTGTGCTGGCGGCGTTCGTGAACGGTCTGTCGCTCCTGCTGATCGCGGCCTGGATCGTGATCGAGGCCGTGCAACGACTGCGTGATCCCCCGCACATCCTCGCGGGGCCGATGCTGGCGGTGGCGATCGCCGGTTTGCTGGTAAACGTGCTCGCATTTCTGGTGCTGCGGGGTGGCGGGGACCTCAACACCCGGGGCGCGCTGGCGCATGTCGTCGGGGATATGCTCGGCTCGGTGGCAGCGATTACCGCGGCCGGCGTGATTATGGCCACGGGCTGGACACAGGCCGACCCGCTGCTCTCGCTGGCGGTGGCGTTGTTGATCGTTCGTACCGGATGGAAGATCAGCCGCGAATCCGCGCATATTCTGCTGGAAGGCACTCCGGATACCTTCGATGCGACCAGCATTCGGGACTCGCTGATGGATTCCGTTCCCGGCGTTTGCGATGTGCATCACATCCATGCGTGGTTGATTGGCTCGGACGAACCGCACATGACACTGCACGTTCAGTTTGCCGAATCCGTACCCGCAGACCTCGCCGTCGCTGCAGTATGCTCACATCTTTCCACGAAATTCGGCATCCATCACGTAACCGTGCAGCTGGAGCACGTCGCATGCACGACCAGGGAGCATTGACGGCGGAAAGACCAGGTTATGCGCGAAGCCTGTAATCGCGAAGGGGACATTAGTCATGAATGCCATACAGAAGGCCGCGTATGAATTCGAGATCGCGCAGGCGAAAGCCTTGATGGCGCGAAGCGAGCTCGAGTCCTCGTTTGCTCATTTGGAGCGTGCACATGTCATCGGGCAGGTTTACGTATTGCCGCACGTACGGAGCCACTGGTTAATGCTTCAAGTAGAGTTGCGACGGCATCGACCGGCCGCGGTGATCGGACAGGTCTTTCGTATCGTGCTTGGTGCACTTGGCTCTGCGGTCGGGGTCGTTCCAACGGGCAATACCGGGGGCACCGATATAAGCATGTTCAAGCGCCTGCCGATCCAGCCCGATGTGTGCGACATCATTGCAGGGCGCGGGCCGGAATCCACCCCCGAGCAAGGTGATCCTGGCAAGGGGTGACTTTCGCTTGCGCCTCCATCGATCACGAGCGTCCTGCGCTCACGGAGTCGCTGGCTGCTGCCTAAGTTCCTGAACGGCACCGAGCAGTACGCGAACAGACGATCTCAAGAGCAGGGCTGCCAGACAAGACGCCACAATGATGTCGGGCCAGCCGGACTGGAAAATCCAGACACCGAAAGCGGCCACAAACACGGACAAGTTCGATGCGATGTCGTTGCGGGAACATTCGTAAACCGAACTCATGTTGATGTCATCGCTGCGATGACGCCACAGCAGCCAGAGGCATACCCCGTTGGCCGTCACACCGACGAGACTGAAGACACTCATGAGCTCGTACGAGGGGATGACAGGGTAAATCAGTTTCCAGATCACCTGCGCCACGACAACGGATGCCCCGAGGAAAATGAGTCCGCCCTTGAACAAGGCGACACGGGCTTTTGCTTCGATGCTCTGGGATACGACGTACAGGCTGAGTGCATAAGTCAGCGCGTCACCCAGGTTGTCCAGGCTGTCGGAAAGCAGGGCAGTCGATTTGCTGTATAGCGCGGCAAGAGCAATCACGGCGAACATCACGGCATTGATCCACAGCACCGTGGTCAGTGTGCTCTTTTGTCGCGTGCGCAATGCCTCTATCGCGCAGTTGTTCTCGCAGCAGGACGCCATGACTTACCCCTGTGTGCCCTTGATGAGGCTGATTCACGGAACATTCCACGGCCCACAGGAACCTCAATACCAGCAAGGTTCCGAGCTCCGCTGGCGATACCACTAGCCCAGGTCACAAAATCAACCTCGGGGCGACAGCGAGTCACCCCGAAGTCCATCATCTTACGCGTCGGCAGAATGATTGTTCAGTGCGTGGTGTTCCCGTGCATGCAATCTCCCATCATCATGCCGCCCTGCATGTGCCCATCCTTCATGCCCTTCTGGCCGCAGCAGCCCATCTGATGCATCGACTGCATATGGTCCTGCATGGTAGCCATGTGAGCGTTCATGGCGGCCTGCCGGTCTTCCGGCGTCTTGGCGTTCATCATCGCGTTCATCTGAGCCTGCATCGTCTGCATTTGTTGCTGCATCGCTTGCATCTGCACTTGCGTCGGTTCGGCGCTGGGACTTGCAGGCGTGCCGGACTGAGCCAAGCCAAGACAGGACAAGGACATCAACACTGGGACGAGAAGGCATGCGTATATGGCTTTCATGTGTGTCACCTCGCGTTGCGAAACCAATCAATAACCCCGTCTACATTCGGGTCATCAAGCCTAAGACGACTATATGACGAACGCAATTGCAGAGGCGAAAAAATGCAACTGGCGGATGTGTCAAAATGGTGCGGGCAGGGTGTTGCTGCTGGTATTGAATTGCCACGCGTGCCAGCGTCAATAAGCCATTGGGGGCTGCGCTTGAATGACCCCCTCATGGCCGAACTCAGATACGCCGCATTTGCGTTCCCCTGTCAGCGGTTCTGCACGCAGTACTCACCAGACCGGTAATAACCGCGCGGACATGAAGATCCCTGCCGCTCAATAGCCGGCTTAGCTCTCTCCGAACCAGCCATGCAGTAATCCCCTGATCGGTAATACCCCGAAGGACACGACTTCCCCGCGCGCTCGATGGCAGGCTTGGCCCTGTCGCTCCCCTGCACGCAGTACTCGCCGGATTTGTGATAGCCCGACGGACACGACTTGCCGACGCGCGGCATTGCGTCGCCAGATTCCGCCCATACGGTTTCGGTGAGTCCGAAGGTCAGCACGAGAGCTACGAGTAGACGGTGGCGCATGGATTGCCTCCTTGATGAAGTTAACCTCCGACGGGCTCTGCAGGGCAAGCCGCAAAGTCGTTGGCATGTATCGGAAAAAGGATAAATCGTGGCGTTTCAAGGTTGACCCATATGGGTCGCGCATATCGGGGTCCGCGTCCTGGGAAATGCCAAAGCGCAATGCCGCTTCAAGGGCTATTGCGGAATCACCCCGGGAATTCGCCGTCCACGTAATACCAGCGTCCGTCTTCCCGGATGAATCGGCTGACCTCATGCAGTCGATGCGCTTTGCCTCCGACCTTGTAGCGGGCCACAAACTCGACGGTCGCCGTGTCTCCGGTCTCCTGGTGATGCCTCACCTGCAGGCCCAGCCATTTCGGAGTGTCCAGATCGATAGACGACGGTCGCGTTGATGGATGCCACGTGGCTAGAAGGTAGGAATCAAGCTTCAGCACGTATGCGGCATAGCGGCTCCGCATCAGGCGGTCAGCGGTGGGCGTTGCTTGGCCATCGTGCAGGGGTTTGCAGCAGACGCCGTAAGAGGCGCCGTGGTGGCAAGGGCAGGGAGCGTGGGGATCCATGGCGATAGGCTGTGTCACGAGGCGACTAATGTATTCCATGGTGCGCCCCACATCGCGGCTTGGCTACGTCATTGCAAGCCCGGGGGTAGCTGCCAGAACCAGTCCCACACGATCGGCAGCGCGACGATGATCAGGAACGCCCACCAGATGATATTGAACACGACGATCAACAGGATCTGGAGCGAAGTGAACGCTGCCTCCTTGATGGTCCAGACCATGTCGTTCCAGCCGTCGGCGAGTTCATCGCGCCAGGTGTCCTGGTGAGGGGGGCTGTCCAGCAAACGCAGGATGTGCGCCATCGCCTGCTCGTACTCGGCCGATTCCGGGGGGTAGGCGTCGAGGATGTCCTGCCAGTACCCAATTTCCTTCAGCAGCTTCGATTCTCGGTCCGCCTCTCGTTGCAGTGTGCGGATGCTTCGGTCCGAGCGTCGCAGATGGGCAAAGAATTCTCGGTCAGACGGTGGCTGGTGCTTTGACGTCATAAGGTTGCTCCAATGAAAAAAATAGGCGGGGATTGCCACCACCCCGAGCACGAAGCTCAGGACAGTGGCGGTGTGGTTGATGGAAGGGTGTTTCGCAGGGTGCTGCGGAATGTGCTTTGCCGTGCGAACGAGGCGGGGATAAGCCAGAGGTGCTTTCATAAGGGGGCGGGATGGGGTACTGCGAAGTCACTTCCCTGGGCGGGCAGGTGCCGCGCGGGTCCGCTCCGGTGGGGTAGCCCTGACTGGGCCCTGTACGGCGCTCCTGCACGGCGAGCGGGGCTGCAGCGTGGCGTTTGGGGTGGGGGCTCGGCTGCACCGGCACTGGTGCGAGTCGGGGAAGCGGCGGGAGTGGCCCGTCCGTGGGCCAGGGGGACGTCAGCTTACGACGCGGAGTGCCGGCGGTTGCTTGCTGGCCTGCGCGATCTTCTCCGAGGCACTGTTGGAGGCGTCCTGCAGGGTGCGGGTCGAGAGATGGGCGTAACGTTGCGTCACGCTCGGATCAGAGTGGCCGAGGATCTGCTGCACCTCGTAGAGCGATCGCCCGCTATTCACGAGCATGCTGGCGTGCTGGTGTCTCAGGTCGTGTATGCGCAGGTTGGGTAGACCGGCAGCGATGCGAATCCGACCCCATACGGTATTCACCACGGTCAACGGTTCCTTGGTCTTGGTGTTGATGAACAAGTACTCGTTCTTTCCCTCAGTGCCGAGGTTGGCGAGCACCTCCAGGGCGGCGTCGTTCAACGGCACCGAGCGAACGCGCTTCGACTTGCTGTTTGCCGCCGGAATCCTCCAGGTCCGGTTGGCCTTGTCGATATGTTCCCAGCGGGTCTGCAAGGCTTCGTTAAGGCGAGCGCCGGTGGCGAGCAGGAATAACATTGCATTGGATACCATTCGGGCCTTGGAGGTTCGGAGCGCGAGCAGTAGCCGGTTCAGCTCGTCGTCGGTTAGATAGCGCTCGAGCCGATTGTCCTCCCGGAACAGCGGCACCTTGGCGACGGGGTTCTTGTCGAGCATCTCCCACTGCACCGCGAGGTTCAGTGCTGCCCGAAGCAGCTTCAGGTGGTGGTCGCAAGTGGCCGGCGCAAGGCCCTCGGTACGCAGGTCCGTGTGGAAGGTCTGGATCTGGTGCCGGGTCAGCTGGTTGAGCTGGAAGTGGCCGAGCGTGGGCACTATGCGCAGCCGGATCATCGATTCGTCGTAGGTGAACGAACGCTTCCGTGCGCTGGCATACGGCGTGTACTTCTCCTCCAGGAATTCCTTCAGGGTCAGCACCGCCTTAGCCGCCCGCGCCTGTTCCTGCGGGTTGGCGCCGAGGGCGATCTTCGCCTTCAACTCCTTCGCCTTCTTGCGGGCGTCGGCAAGCGATATATCCCGAACCGCGCCGATGCGCTCATGGCAGGTCTTCCCGGTGGCGTCGCGGTATCTCAGATACCAGGTCGGGTTGGCCGGGTTGACGGATCGGACCTCGGCGTACAATCCGGGTGAGTTGGCGTCGCACATCTCGATGCGCTTCTTGTCCGGCGGGCAGTGCAGCTCGTTATCGATGTAGGCTTGGGTCAGGGGTAATACGGGCATAGAAATGCCTCCTCGAAGGTTGAAGGGGGGTAGCCGCAATGCCCCTCAGCACCGCGGCCCCGCTATGTGGTTGGTTGTTAATCGAGCATTGCTGCAGTAGCGTCGTTGACTAGAGCCTCTGTGCCGGGAAACCACCAGCCGTATCGACCGGCGTGATAGCAGGCACACAGCTTCACCAGCTGGACGTGGTGGTCGTTCAGCTCCGCGATAACGTCCGGGTCGAGCAGAGTGTCGACATGGTCAGCGCGAGTGAATCGCGGGTCGAATTTCCACTCTTCGACTTGCGACGAAACCCAGGTGTCCAGCGACTCTCGTATCAGGAAAAATTCGCCGCAGAGCATGAACTCGACCATCGGATCGTCCTGCCCACCCCATGCGGAGGCATTCTGGTGGTCGGTTCGAAAGCTAATTGCATTACGCATAAAAGTTACTCCAGTAAATATTGAATTTGCGGAACGGATCCGCGGTAACGATTGGCCGCGCGCCGCGCACTACGGCGTGACGATCGACACTTTCCATTTGGAGTAAGTTTGTGCCCGGTCCCCGGGAGCGATGCGCTTGCACTCCAGGGGGCGGAATAGACACGTCAAAAGGCGCTGCTAAAGGAACGGATTAAAAAGCAATATCTGCAGCCTCGCTGTCGGAGGCGCCTTCGTCGGGAATGACTGCGGGCTCGATCAAAAGGTAATAACAGTGGGAGCCGTGCTCGCGCACCTCGTAGTTCCATTTGGACAGGGTCGAGACATGGCCGGTGTACCTTTCCAGCAGCGCTTCGGCGGCGCGCCTGCTCAGCCCGGCATGCTTGCGCAGCGCCTTCACCAGGTCGGCCTTCTTGCATTGCCCCGAACGGATGCTGTGCTCGACGACGCTGATAGCTTCCGCATCGACATCCACGGCCGCCATGGGGATTCCACTGTCTGGCTCGGTGGCCTCCACGATCGCTACCGATTCGAGCATCTCCTCGTAGGACACGCCACTGCCGACGCGGTAGCTGAAGCGAGCCGTATCGGCCACGGATCCTCTGCGCTTCTCGTAGTTGAATTCAACGACGCACGTACCCGATTCGCGGCCCTTGTCGATCACGTCGACCACATATACGCAGTCGAAGTCGTCCTTGATATCGGTGGTGCCGGCATGGATAGATCTGCCGTCCACTGCCTTTTTCTTGTTGACATGCGCCAGGGCAATCAGTGTTCCTCCCTGGGCAACAAACTTTCGCACCACGCGGGTAAATGTGGATGATTTCGTCTTGTCCATGAGGTCGGTGAACGCCTTGGCGGTATCCAAGATCATGATGAGGTTGCGGGCCGTTCCATCCGTTGAGGCTTGTATCAGCAGGTCCGGAAGCATCGTTGTCTCGAATCCATTGTGCCCGGGAGACAGCATGTCGAACCCGTTCTTCTCCGCAATCTGCAGCTTCTGGACGAGTCCTCTCGAATTGTCATCGGCGTTCACAAAGCGCACATGACTCGGGGGAATGCGGCCCTGAGCTATCGCGTTGATCAGGCCCTTGATCACCAGCAATGTCTTGCCTGTGTTGGGGGCAGCGTAGATGCACGTTGATTGTCCGCGCAGTGCCAACGGTTCGAAGACGAAGACTTCGTCTGCAACTTGTTTCGCTAGCTCTGCGCTTTTCCCGGTCAACGAAAAGCGCTGAAAGGGGTCGGTACGAGGAGCGCCGTGCTGGGGCTGTGGCGACGGCGAGATGGCGGATTCGCGTTGCTCGACGGTTTCTGTCGGTACAACCTGAAAGGCCTCCCAACTGCTGCCCTTGATGCGGCCCAGATCGACACCTTGGTCCTTCGCAATGTGGCACACGCTCGCGATGGTTACCGTAGCGCCTGCATGGCCGCCAAATGACTTCCACTTTGCGCGCAGTTCCGCTGAGCCATCGTACTTCTTGCCCTTCGCGCTCCAGTTGTCGACCACCTCAAGGCCGCGCTCGTCGCCGCCGTAGGTGTGGTGGGCTGCCATTAAGACCGTGCGCCACTCCTCGTAACCGCAGTCCGGGTCGAGCAACTCAATCAGCAACTCGAAGTCACGCTGCTGAACGGATTGTTGTTCGACCCCGGCGGGACGTGATGTGCACTCTGGTGCCGGACGCGGTTCCGGACGCCCGTTGTGTCTGAACACGGCGTCGATCAGGTTCTGACTGGCTTCGCTCAGATCAGATGCATGCTCGACTTCGCGCATTTCAACGGACTTGCCCGTGCTCGGCGGTAAGACCACGATCGAGCGTCCTGTCTTTACGTCGATACGCTCCGGGTGCTCTGCAATGGAATGAGCATCGCTCTTTGCGTACGTGCCAGGGGCACGCCGAAAGAAGTGGTGCTCGCCGCGACGGGTCTTGTGCACCCAGCGCGGGGTGACGTCGAACGCTTGCTCGATTTCCGCGAGTGCAGCGACCGCTTGGGGTGTATCGGCGTCGAAGACGATGAGGTCTTCGCTGACGACAAATCCCACCTCATAGGCTGGATGTTGAGTCCAGTATTCGGTGATTTTTTTGTCAGATAGGTCCGCAAGCCACGGATCCCATGTCACTGCTGTTTTCTTCAGCAGCGGCACAATCGGTATGACAGCGAGCCCACATTCGAACCAATCCAGTGCCGCCGCCTTGTAGTCTGGCTGCGCGGTACCGGCCGGTTGTGTTGCCGAATTGATAGCATGGGGGTCGGCACCCCCTTTTTTGTCGGAGTGCGACATCTGCTTTTTCTCCGTATTGTTAAAAAGCCTCACATGCGTTTTGACGCAGTGATGTTTGGCCGCACTTGCGGAAGGGTGGACCTGATGGTCCCGATGTGAAGGTCGGCACTTGCGTGCCTGCACTTGCTGATACGGCCCGTATCGATAATTCGGCAGGGCAGTTCGTCGCGCTTGCAGTAGGAGCAGCTAAAGGCACTTGCCGGCGCATCCTTGCGGGGGTCACCGACGATCCGTGTCGGTCTCGATCTACGGGGCAAGGATTGCAGGCTGTTGCGGTCGAGGTCAAGCGGCCCAGAGCCAGATTCAAACCCGTTGAGTTAAAACGCAGGGGCCGCTTCCATGGCCGTGTTTTGTGCAATATTTACGTCTTCAGCATCCGCTAACCGGAGGGTTTTTCCCCGAGATGGCCTCGCGGGGGTCGGTCGGCCTTTGCGGGCCAGCGGCTTCGAGGTTGGCGACGAGTCCCTATCGGTCTTGTCGATGCGCGCGGGTGACAGCCGAATCCGGGCTCGCAGAGCATCATCGCGTTGCGGGGGCACCGGCAAACTGTCGAGCTGGAAAACTGCACGGCTGCCCTGGAGGCGGCGTACATCAGCTGCACAGGTTTCCAGAGTTTCAGTTATCCGGCGGTCCGCTGCATGCTCCCGGTTGGGTCAGTCGATGGCTCGCAGTATCTGCCGCGCCTCAGGGTGCTCGAACATGAACTCCCGCAGCCAGTGGTAGTGCTCGGCGAGGATCAACACGATAGCGGTGGGCGCCGTGAAGGCGAGGTGGCTATACGCATACAGGCAGGCGGTGATCCCGAGGGCATCGGCCGACAGGGCCCCTTCATAGCCGTTCTCGCAAACGACCCGAAAGCGAGCTTCCGTGTCCGGCGCCATCAAGAAACCGCCGTTCGAGAGCAGGTAGAACAGCCAGTAGCCGCCCTGGTAGTCGGAGGACAGCTGCCCGGCAAAGTTGAACACGGCCGGTTCGAGGAGAAGCGGGAAGTTCGTGCCGAACAGCTCGGCGGTGATTGAAAGGCGCTGGCTTTCGGGAACCAGCTGGCGGGTGATCGTGGTCGCAGTCATAAGTGTCTCCTGACAGGTAGGGTGTCGATTCACGTGGACGGGCCAGAGCCGAGCTCCAGCCGCTTGAGGTCGAGGTAAGCCGAGAGGTAGCGCTCCAGCAGCCCCGGGGCGAAGTCAGGGAACTCGCTGTCCAGGATCTGGATGGCCACCATCTCGTAGCGGTCGAACAGGTCATGGCCGTCGCCGGGAAGAGACCTGACGGCTTCCTCCAGGCGAGCGCCGACCTCCGCGAGGGTGCGGATAGTCATCGGGGTCTCCTTGTGTCGGTGGTTGGGTAGCGCGGCTTAAGCGGGCCGCAGGGAAGGAATCAGAACTGCAGGGTCAGGTAGGGGTTGGTGCAGGGCGCCAGCGGCATGTGGTCGAGGAGTATGCCAGCCATCAGCCGGGCCTGGGCGTTAACGGCGTCTGGTAGCTCGTCATCCGGCAGGTCCCAGGCGCTGACGATCTCGAACGCGTCCTGGAGATAGTCTTCGAGCAGGGTTTCACAGGTCATGGGCGATTCCTCCTGAGCAAGTAGGCAAGCCCGCCCAGTCCGGTGAGCCCGAGGGCAGACCAGACGACCGGGGGATTGGTGATGAACAGCACGACCAGCAGCGGACCCGCCCAGACATTGAGCGGGGCACCACAAGGCAGGCGAGGGTTGCGGCAAACAGGGTTACTGACAGCACTAGGCAGCCTCCTGGATGGTGGCGGAAGTGGGTGTTTTCAGTAAGTCGTTGAAAAGAAACGGAAAGCACTAGGGGCGGTATAGGCTCGGTTTGGACCTTGCCTCGGAAAAGCGATGCAGAAAAGCGTTGTGCTTCAAACAGTTACAGAAGGGATTTTCGGGAGAGCGCCCGACTCCCACTCGGAAAGTCAGCTTGGGCAGGGTGGCGTTAGAACGGCTGGTCTATGCTGTCTTGGTTGTGGGCTTTCGGCCGGGCTTCCGCTTAGACAGATCGGCCTTGACGGCTTTTGGCTTGGGCGGGAGCTTCGGCTTGGTGCCGGCCGCGTCATCGGGAAGGTTGGCGTTCGCGGCAATCAGCTTTTCCATCCGGGCTTGGAAGTCGGCGTTCTGAACCAGCTCGTGGACCCGCTGCTTCCCCGGCATAGGCCGGATCAGCTTCTCGGCCGCGAGCACCGCCAGCAGGAAGCCGGGGGTGTTGACGGACTGGCCCCGGAACAACGGCATGAGCCGTATAGCCGATATGGGACTACCGGCGCTCAAGGCCTTCTGGATATCCTTCAGGGCCACCCACTCCTGACTGAAGAATCCGCCGCCCGAATTGGACGCGACCCTGAGGTAGAGACTCTTCTGGGGATCACAGGCGATGTTGTAGGTGAGGTCGGACTTGCCGCTGATGGTGGGGCACTGGGCTTGCTTGAGGATGCGGAAGCGCGTAGCCGAATGCGCAGCTTCGTGCGTAGCCGTATGCATAGCGTCAGGTGGAGCCGATGCGGCTTGGTCGGTAGACGCTGGGTTCACTTTGGTTGGCTTCTTTACGGCCATGGAAATATCTCCTTCGGGTTGAGGGATGGGGGGATGACTAGGTTTGGACGTGAAGCGGCGTGATTGCCGGCTTCATAGTAAGCGTACGGCGAATACCGTCTGGACAATCAGATGCGTAGGCGTCCGAGTTTCCGGTTTACGATCTCAATGTCGAATTCAGTGGGATCGAACCCATCACCACACCAGGCAAGCATGTCGGCATGCTCCTCGTGCGTGGGGTCTGTGATAGCCTCCAAAAAATATTGATAGCCCGGCGGGCCACCGACATCTTCCGGCGGGCAGGCATTTTCACCGCCAACGCACA
Organism: Gammaproteobacteria bacterium; assembly: GCA_016705365.1. Taxonomy (NCBI): domain Bacteria; kingdom Pseudomonadati; phylum Pseudomonadota; class Gammaproteobacteria; species Gammaproteobacteria bacterium. Next base: position 1,051,301 of record JADIYI010000008.1, read on the forward strand.
TGGCTCCCTGCGCCGATTCTGTTGCCGGCAACACCTTTTCGATCTTTATCTTGTGTTCCCACCCGTCACCGAAGTCGTAGACGTAGCGGCAGGTTTTTCCGCGTCCCAAGGCGGAAACGAGCGCAACACCTTTTTCCGCCGTTACGCTCCCGGGTGCATCCCAGTCCGGATCTGCACGCCATAGCGGCGCTGACCAATCTCGAATTCATGCAGGTGACTATCCGTCCAGCCCATCGCGTACTGGATTACATCGTGCAGTTGGTGGAGTTTGATCGTCTGCGGCACGAGGAGAACCCGCCAGACCTTGGGCTCGACCCATGCGAGTTCGATGCGCAACTGCAGCCATGGACGCGGGGGACGTATCGGACGCACCTTCGTTGCCATGGTTCAGGCCGCCTCTTGCTGATGTCCTGGGATCGCGATCTGCACATTCCACGGCAACAACTCATCGACCCGATTGATTGGATGCTCGCCAATGCAGCCGATCACGTGCCGCAGGTACGCCTCGGGGTCGAGTCCGCTCAGTTGCGCGCTGCCGATCAGGCTGTACATCGCCGCCGCACGCTCGCCGCCGCTGTCGGAACCGGCAAACAAATAGTTCTTGCGCCCGAGCGCCACGGGACGCAGCGCGCGCTCGGCGGCGTTGTTGTCGATCTCGAGGTGCCCGTCGTCGCGGTAGCGCGTTAGCGCCGCCCAGCGCCCGAGTGCGTAACGCACAGCCTCGGCCAGCCCCGATTTGCGCGGCACCTGGGTCAGGATGTTGTCCAGCCACGCGTGCAGTTGCTTGAGTATCGGACCGGCCCGCGCCTGGCGAACCGCGCGACGCGTATCGGGCGGGTGGCCCCGAATCTCGGCCTCGACCGCATACAGCGCGGCGATTTGCGCCAGTGCGGCAGCGGCCAGCGGGCTGCCCTGAGCCTGGTGCACCTCGTAGAGCTTGCGCCGGGCGTGCGCCCAGCACGCGGACTCGACGATTTGCTCACTCGCAAACAGTTTGCCGAAGCCGGCATACCCATCGGCGTGCAGGGTGCCGTGGAAGGCTTGCAGGTGCCGTTGCGGATGCACGCCCTTGCGATCCGGCGAATAGGCAAACCACACCGCCGGTGCGCTGTCGCCGTGGGCGGGGCGTTCATCACGCACATAGGTCCACAGCCGTGCGGTCTTCGTGCGGCCACGTCCGGGTGCGAGTACCGGCACCGGGGTGTCATCGGCGTGCAGCGTCGCGCCGGCGAGCACATGACGGCGGATCGCCTCGACCAGGGGTTGCAGCAGGGTTGAGCATTCGCCTACCCAACCGGCCAGCGTCGAACGCGACAGATCCACGTCCTCGCGCGCATAGATCCCGCTCTGCCGGTACAGCGGCAGGTGGTCGCAGTACTTCGAGACCAGCACGTGCGCCAGCAATCCCGGACCGGCCATGCCGCGCGCGATCGGGCGCGCTGGCGCATCGGCCTGCACGATCCGCTCACACCCGCCACACGCCAGCTTCGGGCGCACATGGCGAATCACCTTGAAGCGCGCCGGTACATACTCCAGCATCTCGGCGACATCCTCGCCAATCGGGCGTAACCGACCCCCGCAGTCGGGGCAGCAGGTGCCGGCAGGGGTGTGGATCTGTATCTCGCGCGGCAGATGGGCCGGGAGCGGTTTGCGTACGGGAATGCGGGGCTCGGCACGCGCGGCACCCGGATCGACCGCAACCGAACCGATCGTTGGGGTAGGCTGCGTGGTGGCCAACAGATTGAGCTGATCGACATGGCCCTCGAAGCGCTCGGCGCGGCGGCCAAAGTGCAGGCGCTGCAGCTTGGCGATCATCAGCTTCAGATGGGCGATCTCGCTGCGCTGCGTCGCAATAACAGCCTGCAATTTGGCGGTGTTATCGGGGTGGTTATCAGCAGCGTTTTGCATGCGTGCATTATAGTTTTTGCGCGCATAAATCGCCGCAAAAAACGCCGTGAATTTACACGGCCAGACGTGGCGCGGTGCGCACCGGACGGCGCCAATCGATGCCCTCGAGCAGCATCGATAATTGCGCGTGCGACAACGCCACTTTGCCCGCTTGTGCCTGTGGCCACACGAAGTGTCCGCGCTCGAGGCGCTTGGCAAACAAACACATCCCGTCGCCATCCCACCACAGCACTTTGATGCGATCGCCGCGTCGACCGCGGAAGACAAACAACTGCCCCGAGAACGGGTCGGCGAGCAGCTGCAACTGCACCAGTGCCGCCAGGCCATCGAAGCCGCGGCGCATATCCGTCGCACCCGCCGCAATCCAGATCCGGGTGCCCGCCGGCAATGCCATCATCGCAGCAACTGCTCGAGTACCACGCGCAGTGTGTCGACATGCGGTTGCCCTTCGATATGCAGCCGGCCACGCGAACACTCGATGAGCAGTGAACCGTTGCCCTGAGCACGTGCATGATGTGCAGTCGCAGACGGCTGTGTGACTGCGCTGTGGACGATCTCCACGGGCACCAGCGCGGGTGTCACCCCATCGAGCGTGCCGTCACGGAACGCGCGGCGCCACTTGAACACCTGGTTGGCATTGATGCCATGATGACGGGCAATCCGCGCGACCGACAAGGCTCCCGGACGAAAGGTCTCCTCGACGACGACACGTTTGAATTCCTGAGAATGATGCCGATACCGACTGCGACCCCGCGCAGGTGAAACAGGATCAAGCGAATTTGTGTCCATAAATCATTCGTGGACACAAATTGGTGTGTCCCTCCTCCAGGAGGGTATGCTTACGAACCGCTACCGTCGCGTCGAGAGGGTGCTGGCCGGACGCTTACGCTTCATATAAGATGCTGTGATTTGCGCATTCTGCGCCGGGCATTGGCAGTGTGATTTCAAGTAAATCGGAAAGTGGTACCTGCATATGAAAATGATAGAAGGCTTCTCAGGGATCGCACCAAGGAGTGGAGGCGCGAAGGTCAAGTATCAACTCTGGATCGACGAAAACGGGGCGATGTATGCGCAAATCATCGAGAACATCGTTAAGGCCAAGCGGAAACGCGGAACACATACAACGAACCTGTATCGAGTAACGGATTATTTGGACTATCGCTTCATAAGAGCTAGAGACTGGGTTCTGGTCGGGATTGATCCTAAAACCTTCGAAGAGGCGGCGCCCGTTCGTGATTTCAATGAGGCGGGGTTTTTGAAAGCAATTTTGAAGCATCTGTTTCCGAAGCCGATGGTGTGATGTTTTCTTTGGCTCTCGCCGGCAGCTTTTCAGAGGTCGATGACTACATTCCGTAGCGAATTTATGCGTGACGACGAATTGTGGCGACAAGATACGCTGAGTGGTGCGTACATTCTGGCGACGAGAATTTTCGTACAGCATCAGCTGCTCGATGCATTAGGCAGCTATGTTGATGCGTTAGATCGATGCCGCGGCGAGACGAACTCTAGGCAGTAGCAGGAATCGAGTGAGCAAGTACGACAAGGCGAATATTTGGGGGCTTCACGCGGGGATGCTCAGGCCTACCAGTGCCAGTCCTTGTCCCTGATCTATCGGGGGTGGCAGGACGCTTTGCTCGACTTCAAGAATTATCGGTTGAACGGGCGCGACGTCCACTTGACCCTGTGGCGTTGCCCGTTGGTGTAGGGCCGCTTCGAACACTACATCAATCCAATTCGTGAACACCTTGAAAGGCAGCAATCCATGAGTCGCAGCAAGAAGACGACCCCCGAAGACACGAGGCCAGTCGCCGACGCCCCCAAGTCGACCGACACCACCCTCGCAGCATTTATCTGGAAGAACGCCGAAGATCTCTGGGGTGATTTCAAGCACACCGACTTTGGCAAGATCATCCTGCCGTTCACTTTGCTGCGCCGCCTGGAGTGCGTGTTGGAGCCGACCCGTGAAAAGGTCAATGCCATGCACACCAAGATGAAGAGCAAGGGCATCGACGTTGACCTGGTGTTGCGCCAAACCGCCGGGCTCCCGTTCTACAACACATCGCAATACTCGCTGGCGACGCTCGGCGCGACCAAGACCAAGTCCAACCTGGAGGCCTACATTGCCGGCTTCTCGGACAACGCCCGCGCCATCTTCGAGCAGTTCAATTTTTCTGACACCGTCGCCCGCCTTCACCGCGCGGATATCCTGTTCAAGATCTGCCAGAACTTCGCCAACACCGACCTGCACCCCGATGTCGTCCCCGACCGGGTGATGTCCAACATATATGAGCACCTGATCCGCCGCTTCGGCGCGGAGGTCAACGAGGCGGCCGAAGATTTCATGACGCCGCGTGACGTGGTTCACCTGGCCACGACCCTGCTGCTGGACCCGGACGACGCGCTGTTCCGCAACAACCCCGGCCTGATCCGCACCCTCTACGACCCCACTTGCGGCACCGGCGGCTTTCTCACCGACGCGATGAACCACGTCGATGGCTACACTGCCAACGGCAAGGCGCCGCCCGTGCTGATTCCCTTCGGGCAAGAACTGGAACCGGAAACCCACGCCGTTGCGCTCGCCAACATGCTGCTGCGCCGCTTGGAAACCGAGCCTGCGCGGGATCTCTCGGCGAACATTGCCGGCCCGAAATCGACGCTTTCTCAAGACTCCTTCGCTGGCAAGCACTTCCACTACTGCCTTTCCAATCCGCCCTTCGGCAAGAAGTGGGAGAAAGATCAGGCTTACGTTGAGCGTGAGGCAAGGGAGAGGGGTTTCGATGGTCGCTTCGGTGCCGGCACGCCGCGCGTGTCAGATGGTTCGATGCTCTTCGTGCAGCACTTGATCGACAAGCTGGAGCGCCCTGAAAAGGGCGGTGGTCGCGCCGCCATCATCCTCTCCGGCTCGCCGCTGTTCACCGGCAACGCCGGCCAGGGCGAATCCGAGATCCGCCGCTGGCTCCTTGAAAACGATTACATCGAGGCCATCGTCGCCCTGCCCACGGACATCTTTTTCCGCACTGGCATCGGCACTTACATCTGGCTTTTGACCAACAACAAGCCTAAGGCACGAAAGGGAAAGGTGCAGCTCATTGATGCTACCGGCCTTCACTCGCCGATGCGCAAGGGAGAAGGCAACAAGCGCCGCTACATCAGCAACGAGCAGATTCAAGCCATTGCCCGTCTCTACGCCGACTTCGAGCCCGGGGACAAGGTTTGCGTCGTGGACTACCACGATTTCGGCTATCGCCGCATCAAGGTTCAGCGCCCGCTGCGCCTGACGGTCCGGATCACCGAAGACACCCTGGCCGCCCTCCAGGCCAGCAAGCCTTTCGCCAAGCTCGATGCAGATGAGCAGGCCGCCTGGCTGGCCTTTCTGCGCAAACACTCGGGCAAGACCTATCCCTGTGATTGGCTGTCGACGTTGCCTGCGCTTGCGAAAAAGGCAGGCTTGTCCAAGGTCGGTAAGCCTCTGGCCGGTGCGCTGCAAGATGCGCTGGGCGTGCGCGACCCGCAGGCTCCGGAGGTTCTCGACGAGGACGGCAACGGGGTCCCCGACAAGGAACTGGATGATTTCGAGAGCGTGCCGCTGGCGCAGTCCATCGACGCCTATATGGCCGCCGAAGTGCTGCCGCATGTGCCGGACGCCTGGGTGGACGACAGCTACACCGATGAGCGCGACGGCAAGGTGGGCAAGGTCGGCTACGAGATCAATTTCAACCGCTATTTCTACAAGTACGTTCCGCCGCGCGACCTGCACGAGATTGATGCGGAATTGAAGGCAGTGGAAGCGGAGGTTGCTGCGCTACTAGATGAGGTGGCGAAGTGACGGTACAGATGAAGGAAAGCGGGGTCGATTGGCTGGGGCGAGTGCCAGCGCATTGGGGTGTTGTCCGGAGTCGTCGGCTGTTTAGAGAACGAAATGAAAAGGCCAATAAATCTGATCTGCAACTGACCGTTTCGCAGAAGTACGGTCTACTTCCTCAGGCAGAGTTTATGGAGAAGGAAGGGCGTCGAATCGTTGTTGTGCAAAAGGGCCATGACATTCTTAAGAGGACGATGCCGGGAGATTTCGTTATTAGTATGCGAAGTTTTCAGGGTGGTCTTGAGATTTCTGAGTATGAGGGGTCTGTAAGTTCGGCCTACGTTCCTCTCGTTCCAATCAAGTGGGTTGTACCTCGATATTTTCGCTGGGTGTTCAAGAGTATCACCTACATTCAGGCACTCCAGAGTACATCTGACCTCGTTCGTGACGGCCAGGCCTTGAGGTTTGAGAATTTTTCGAAAATTCCATTGCCCGCAGTTCCTATAGAGGAACAGTCTGCGATTGCAGACTTTCTCGATAGATCTACCGCTCGCATTGACGCGCTGGTAGCGAAGAAGACCCGCTTCGTCGAGCTGCTGCGCGAGAAGCGCCAGGCCCTGATCACGCATGCCGTGACCAAGGGGCTGGATGCAACCGTGCCGCTGAAGGACAGCGGGGTGGAGTGGCTCGGGGCGGTGCCGGCGCATTGGGAAATCGTTCCGCCAACCGCGCTCTTTACAGAAAGCAAGGAAAGAGCACGTGAGGGAGATCGGGTACTTTCTGCCACCCAGAAGTATGGCGTGATTCCATTGGATGAGTTTGAGGCACTGGAGCAACGGCAGGTAACAAAGGCTTCGGCGAATCTTGAAATGCGAAAGCACGTCGAAATTGGGGATTTTGTGATAAGCATGCGAAGTATGGACGGCGGGCTTGAGCGGTCCCATGCGGTAGGAAGTGTGCGGTCGTCCTATTCGGTCCTGAAGGCAGGGGCGGATGTCGATGGGATATTCTACGGAGCACTGCTGAAGTCGAGTCTCTACATTCAGGCATTGCGTCTGACATCCAGCTTTATTCGGGATGGGCAGGATCTGAATTTCAGTCATGTTCGGAAGGTGAAGCTTCCAAAGCTACCTCTGAAAGAGCAGGCTGAGATTGCTGAGTACATCGACGCACAGTCCACCCGAATCGCCACCTTGATCGCCAAAACCGAGCGCTCCATCGAGTTACTGCGCGAACACCGCACAGCCCTCATCACCGCCGCCGTCACCGGCAAGATCGACTTGCGCGATCCGGCATAGGGAAACGCCATGCACCCTGCCTTCACCGATACTGCCCATTTCGAGAAGTACTTCGAGAGCTACATCGTCAAGCAGCTGGCCTTGCGCGGCTGGCAGGTGGGCGATACCGCTGGCTACGACCAGAACCACGCGTTATATCCTGCGGATCTCGCAGCCTGGGTGGAGGCCACCCAACTGAAGCGTTGGGAGAGACTGGTGGCCGGCAACGGCGACAAGGCAACAGCCATACTCATGGATCGTCTGGCCCAGGCGCTGGAGAAGGAAGGCACGGTCCATGTGTTGCGCCGTGGCATCAAAGTGGCGGGGGCCGGTGAAATCAGCCTCAGCGAAGGCCAGCCCGAGGACGAGCGCGACCCATCGGCCTGGGCCCGCTACAAGGCGAACATCCTGCGACTAGTACCGCAGCTCAAGTACCGCCCTGGCAGCCAGCTGGGCATCGACCTGGTGTTCTTTATCAACGGCATTCCCGTCGCTACAGTGGAGCTCAAGACCGATTTCACCCAGTCTGCGGACGCCGCCGTTGAGCAATACAAGAATGATCGGTTGCCGTTCGAAAAATCCACCGGCCGCAAGGAGCCGCTGCTGACTTTCAAGCGCGGCGCCGTTGTCCATTTCGCGATGTCGGATAGCGATATCCGCATGGCCACCAAGCTGGCCGGCGCGGATACCTTCTTTCTGCCCTTCAACAAGGGGCGAAACGGGCACGCCGGTAACGCGCTGCGCGATGACGGCGAGTATCCCGTGGCGTACTTTTGGGAAGAGGTGTGCCAGCCGGACAACTGGCTGCGCATCTTCCACAGCTTCGTCTACACCGAAAAGAAGAACGTGGTGGACCTGCAAGGCAACCACTTGGTCAAGGAAGCACTGATCTTCCCGCGCTTCCATCAGTGGGATGCTGTCACGCGCATGGTTGCCGATGCCAAGGCCAAGGGGCCCGGCATGACCTACCTGTGCGAGCACTCCGCCGGTTCCGGCAAGACCAGCACCATTGCCTGGACGTCGCATGACCTGATTCGCCTGCGGAAACCGGATGGCACCGCGCTCTTCCACTCGGCCATCGTGGTCACCGACCGGACCGTGCTCGACAGGCAGTTGCAGGACGCGGTCCAGCAGATCGACCACCAGCAGGATCTCATTGCCGCCATCGGCGACAAGGACACCGGTGAGAGCAAGTCGAAGGAGCTGGCCAAGGCGCTCGAACGGCATACGCCGATCATCGTCGTCACCATCCAGACCTTCCCCTATGCCATGGAGCAGATCCTCACCAACGGGAAGCTCAAGGACTGCAACTTCGCGGTGATCATCGACGAGGCGCATACCAGCCAGACCGGCACGGCGGCCTCCAAGCTGCAGGCCACCCTGGCGCTGCGTGATGCCAACGAGATGGCCGGCCTGTCCGTTGAGGAGTTGCTGGAGAAAATCCAGTCGTCGCGTGTGCGCCCCAAGAACGTCAGCTATTTCGCATTCACCGCTACGCCGAAGCACGCCACGCTGATGCTGTTCGGGCGTCCCGCCGCCCCGACCAAGCCTGCCAGCAAGGACAACCTGCCTGAGTCCTTCCATAAGTACCCGATGCGGCAGGCCATCGAAGAGGGCTTCATTCTTGACGTGCTGCAGGGCTACTTGCCCTACAAGACGGCGTTCAACCTCGCCGAGCCAGTCAAGGACGGCAAGCGGGTGGAGAGCAAGGCAGCCAAACGCGCGCTGGCGAAGTGGCTGAACCTGCATGCCACAAACGTGACGCAGAAGGCGCAGTTTATCGTCGAGCATTTCTCCGCGAACGTCGCGCCTCTGTTGGGTGGAACTGCCAAGGCCATGGTGGTCACGTCTTCACGGGCGGCGGCGGTGCGCTATAAGAAGGCCATCGATGCGTACATCGCGGAGCATGAGCAGCACAAGGACCTGCACGCGCTGGTGGCGTTCTCCGGCTCGCTGACCGGCAAGGAAGTGATGCATGCCTCCGATGAGGGCGCTACAGGCGAGCCCTTCGCTGCGCAGGATGACGGCGCGTTCTCCGAGAGCACGATGAACCCTCGCCAGTACGGCAGTGATCTGCGCAAGGTGTTCGAGCGCCCGGAGTTCCGGGTGATGATCGTTGCCAACAAGTTCCAGACCGGCTTCGACCAGCCCAAGCTGTGCGCGATGTACTTGGACAAGAAGATCACTAACCCGGTCGAGGTCGTGCAGACCCTGTCGCGCCTGAACCGTACGGCACCCGGCAAGGACTCAAACTCCGTATTCGTCGTTGATTTCGTCAACGAGCCGCAAGCCATCGTGGATGCCTTTGCCAAGTACGATGCGGGTGCGCGCATCCATGATATGCAAAACCCCAATGTAGTTTACGACCTCCAGTCTGATCTGGATAAGGCCGGCATCTATGTGCGAGAGGAGGTTGCTGCTTATACCGCGGTTCGTTTCAAGTCCGCCGTGGCCTATGCAGCTGGTAAAAAGGCCCAGCACAAGGATCTCTACGCCGCAACCAGTGCCCCGACGCAACGTTTCAACGACAAGGTGAAGGCTGAGCGCGTCGCCATTCAGGCCGCTGAAGCGGCCTATGAAGCTGCCAAGGCCCAGGGCAACGAGGTCGGCATGAAGCAGGCGGACGCCATCAGGGCCGAACACGCGGAGGCTCTCAAGAAGCTTCTGGACTTTAAATCAGGCCTGACCCGCTTTGGATCACTTTATACCTATATCGCCCAGACCATCGATCTTGGCGACCCCGAGTTGGAGGGCTTTGCATCCTTCACGAAGTTGCTATCAAAGCGGCTGGATGGTGTGCCGCCGGAGCAGGTCGATGTTTCGGCACTTGTTCTTACTGGCTTCGATATCAAAGCGAAGGATCTGCCGGGCATCGATGAGCAACCCGATGAAGAAGCCCTTGTGCTCAAACCCGTTGGGCCGGGCGGAGGCGGGCAGGCGCCGGTGCCTGTCTACATGAAGCAGGTGATCGCGCGGCTGAATTCCATCTTTGGCGAGGCGACGCCGCTGACCGATCAGGTTGCCATGGTCAACCAGGTTGCCGATATCGCCCGAGAGGATGCGAACACCATGGCGCAGGTCGCAAACAATCCGCGCGACGTGGCCATGAACGGAAACATCAAGGGGGTTGTGCAGGCAGCCGTGGTGCGCGCGATGTTGTCGCATCAGGCGCAGGCGGAGCATCTCTTGAAGCAGGATCAGCAGGCGTTGGCACCGTTCACTGCGCTCATCTACGACTTGCTGAAAGGAGGAAAGAATATCGATCTTGAATCGCCCTGGCCTTCCTAGATATTTCGCTGCTTCAAAATCCGAGAGCAGTGGAGGTCCCGATTCCATGCCGAACGCTATTTTGATAGAGCGCCCCTCGACACATAGCGAACGCACTTCCTTCGCGCTGCACGTGGCACGCCAAGTGGCGCCAGTACGCTGCTGATGCCCGGGCCGGGAGCGTGGTGTAGCGGACCCCTCCGGAGGCGAGGGGAGGCCCGGCGAGCGGGAGTCAGGGGCGTGTGATCTAGGGCGGCAGGCGGCATCGGGCACATGTCCCAGGTCGCAGCTAACCCCTGGGCCCCATCGGCACCGGAAACCTGGGAAGCTGGGATTCTGGGCAGGTGGTCAGGTTTTCAGTTTTCCAGAATTCCAGCTCCCAGGGGACCGATGCTGTCGGTGGCCGGCGAGGTCGGCACGGTAGCTTATCTGTGACCCATATGGGCTACGGCGGACTGCGGTGCCTTGACCTAAACTCTGTCCTTGAACTGGTGCACGGTGTGGCCAGGAGATTGGGAAAGGAATCCGTTGGATGGGCCGCAGGCAACAGAGCATTCTTGAAGTTCTGATGGATTGCCCGTGGTGGGTGAGCGTCATCGTATCCGCCGCTAGCTATATCGGGTTGGCGGTAGTGCTGCCATCCGTCGAATTCAAAAGCGCTCCGTTCCAGGCGATGGCCAAGGGTATCGCGCCGTTAGCTACGTACGTGGCCTTGGTCTTCCTCATTCCGGCGCCAATTTCCGCGTTCAACTCCTGGCGCAAGCGTCAACTGGTGGACAGAGAGAGCGGCATTCAGTTCATCCTGTCATTCTTTGCCATATTCGGAGCCGCAAATTATGAGCCATATTCGTATGCTGTTGCGTTGAACGAGACGTTCGCCAAACAGGCCCATTGTGGTATTTAAAGTCGCAGCCCGTAGAAGACGAACCAAGCATGCAGCAAACTACCGTCGGCACGATCGCTCACAACTGGAACTTCACTCCTGACTTCCCCACATTGCCGCCCAACCTCATCGAGCGACCTCACCTATTGCAGACAATGGTGGACGTGCTCGCTGGTGAGACTCTCGTCCTCTTTCTTGAGGGGGAGGAGGGCGACGGGGCTACGACTACCTTGGCGCAGTTTTGCCACGCCTACCCGTCGGACACGTTTTCGCTGTTTATTAAGCCGGCAAGCCGAATGGCATACAGCCTCGACTACCTTAGGCTCGCACTGGCGGAGCAGTTCTACTGGCATGTATTCGGGGAGTCCCTGAACAAGGACCCGCTAACAGAGAGCGAGTTCAACAATCTTAAGCTCAGGGTCCTGAGCAAGCACCGGGGTCGAACGCTCTACTTCGTCGTCGACGGCCTCCACCAAATTCCACTCGAAGATCGCCGTGTCATCACATCCATCTTTACCGATCTGTTGCCAATTGGAGCGGGGCGGTGCCGGCTAATCGTTACTGGTCAGCAAAGCGCATTGACCGGCTACCTTCACAGCAGCGTCAAGTCTAAGCCATATCAATTGCTGAAGCTCAGACTCGAGGAATGCAGGAGCTTCCTTTCGGATACCGGAATCGACGACGCAGAATGCGGAAAAATCTACGAGCTCTGCAAATACGGGAGCCCAGGACGTCTCGCGGTCGTGCGTCGACTGCTGCTCTCGGGGACGCCGCTTTCGAACATCTTGGAAACGGACCCGACCAAGTATCTGGAGTTTGTCAAGCTTGAGTTTGACATTCTGGGTGATCTGGGCGAAAGCGAACTGCTTGTCGTTTCATTAGTCGCTTTCTCCAAGATGTCACTAACGCTCGCAGACTTAGTTGCAATGGTCAAGAATGAGCCGGAGGAAGTTCGCAACACGATCGCGAAGTGTCAGTTCTTGTACACATCCGCAGTGAATGCGGTCGAGTTCATTTCCGAAACCCATAGGCACGTTGCTGGCAAGAAGCTTGATCGACTAAAGCGGCAGGCACTTACTGCTCAACTGGAGTACCTTCAACAGAACCCTAGCAGCGAAGCGTCTTTGCGCTACTTGCCTGTCTACTTCGAGACGCTGAATCAACAGGAGGCAATACTGGCGTTGCTGTCCAAGGAGCACTACGGGCATTTGCTGGAGAGCACGCAATCGTTCTCTGCACTGCGCGCGCGGGCAGAGATGGGCGCGAAGAGCGCTGCAAGTCTCCAGCGAATCCATGACGTTTTCAAGTTCTCGCTGCACAGGTCTCTCTTCTCCAGCGTCAGAACAGCCGAGGGTTCATCGGCTAGGATCAAGGCACTTGTGGCCATGGGAAAATCGAATACCGCGCTGGCGCTGGCCAATGCAGAGGCGACGAAGGAGGATCGACTGGAATTGCTTAGCGCCTTTGCACGGCGTGTCACAGAGCGCAGGGGCGAAATCGAGCCGGAATTGTTGGCATACATTGGTACGCTCATCCGCGACGTAAATTTCAGCGATCTTGGCGACAAGGCCATCAAGATCGCCGCTGACGTCCTTGTCTTTGATGCAGATGCGGCTATCGGGATCATCGAATCCGCGGTAAAAGGAGCTACCGCTGCAGTCAAGGATGCTGCCTACACGGAGCTTTCCATATCCGCATCTCTAGCCAAGCTCAAGTATCAGACAAAGATTGATGACAAAGCACGGGCGCGAATTTCCGATGAGGCACTACAACAAGTCGCGCTTTCCTTCGAGCTTGTCGCCGAGCGTTTAGATGCCCGCGAACTGGTCAGCACGCTGGCCAATATGCCGGCAGCGCACCAAGTTTTTTTCTTGCGGTCCTTTGTCAACATCAAGCGACGGGACCCCAAGATACTCGATCTCGTTGAACTCGGCCTCGACACGATCATCCGGGAGACTGAGTACATTCCGAGGGCGAAGGACTTGGCCGACCTGTGTGCTCCATTCATGGTTCCCATCGAAAACCACACTCGGCTTCGCCATCTCGTGGCCCGCTTCGACAGCCAGTTGGGGCTGGTTGCCAAGGCGGCTCAATCGAAGGACCTGACGGTTCTTGCGATGCGACTTGCGGCAGCCGAACACCAGTACGACAAGCGCCTAGCGCGCGACCGCATCGAGCAGGCGTACTTTGACGTCAGCGACATCAGGACGCCTGAAGTTCAGATGGAGTGCTTTGCCATCATGTTGGGGGCGCTATCACGACTGGATAATGATGATCAGCTCGAAAAGGAGGACGGCTTCAGGGCTGTCGTGAAAGCGGACTTAGGTAAGCTCCTAGATATTGTTTTGAAGGACACGGCCGACCACATCAGTACCGTATCGCCCGTTTTGAAGGTGCTGGCCGCAGACGACTGTGAGGTAGCCTTGGAGCTTGCATCTCGGCTCAACGTGATGCCTCGTCGGGATGTCGCATACGAGAGCGTGGCGAGCGTACTCGTTGCGCAGCCATACACCGAAACGAGGCTCGCCTCGGTAAAGAAAGCACTTGAGTGCATCACCAACGTAGACCACCGAGCCCGGGCTACTGTTGCGTTGCTCGGGGCACTGGACCCCAACCCCACTAAGTCAGATTGGGTGCCGCATCTGGAGGAGTTTCGTCACCATTTGTTGCGCGGTCACCAGTTGGGCCATTGGGATTGCTGGATGGTCAGGGCGTCAGCAGCCGCGAAGTGTGAATTCCCGATGGAACTCTTCGTGGACCGGGTCAAAGAAGCTGCGAGTCGCGTTGCTTCTCCGCTTGAAGAAAGCAATCTTTACTTCCAGGCCGCTGAGACGCTTGCCGAGTCTGCGCCGGATCGTGCCCAGAGTTACTATGATCAGGGTGCTCGGGTTGCCGCAACCACCCCGTTCAGCACTGCTGCGACCTGCAAGCTCTTTGAGCTCTGTCTATCGTTGGTTGGGCGCGCGATGGCCCCCCTGGCTCGGGCGGGACTCCTGGATGACGACAAACTCAGCCGTCACGCACGACTGGTCGATCACCTGCCGGGCATAATCCCGCGAATTCGCGTGTTGAACGAGTTTGCTGAACGTATGTGGTGCGCGGAACGAACGGACTTGGCGAACAGGGTAGTTCAAGAGCAGTTGCGCCCCCTGCTTGAGGAAGCGCGACTGGTCCATGCTTCGGTAGCTCGTCTGGCGATAGCAATCGCGTTTCCCTCTGTGTGCGTGTCGCATATCAAGCTCGCGCTGCCCCTTCTCAAAGATTTGCCCGATGTGGAAGCCGACGACGCGCTTGTCAACGCAGCTATGCTTAGGTTTAGGCATCTACCAAGTACAGAGCCTGACGTAAACGGTCGCTTCGACCATACTCGGCTAAACGCCGCTGACATTGTCGACGTGATTGAGATGCTGCAATTCGCCCGAATGGATTCGAGTATTTTCGGGTTGATGAAGGCTATGGTCGAGGCAATCAACGACAAGAAGAACCGCACTCGGTTCACTGCCCAGCAGAAGGCGGACTGGTCTACTCGCTTAAAGGCGATAGTCGACGATAAGCTGCCCGATCCGCGCAACATTCAGCACATCGGATACAAGGTCGTGTGCATGACCCAGGTGTACGCGCTTGTGGAAACACCATGGCCGCAGTGGGAGGAGTTGGAGAGGCAGACGGAGACAATCGGCAATTGCGCAGATCGGGGCTACATCTTCGGCGGCTTGGCCGTGGCGCTTCCCGCCAAATTCCTGACTCACCGTAAGAGGCTGCTTGAGCGCGCTGTTGCAGAGATTCAGAAGATTCCGTCGCCCATCGACCGCCTGTCGCACTTGCAAGGATATGCGCAGGAGGCTCACGCCAACAACTCTGCCGCCTCCGCGCGGGAGTGTCTTAAGTTAGCGATGAAGTTATCTGTGGAGATTGAGGACAACGCTCGTTCGTCTCAGCATAGAGGCGAACTGATCGACATTGCTGACCAGATTGACCCGGGGTTCGCAAACGAGCTCATCGAGCTTGTCGACGATGATCCAGCGAGAGCCCAGCTGAAGATCGACGCCAAGCACGCCGCAGCCGTTGCCAAGGCAAAGCGGGAGATGGCCGATGCGAAGCAAATCAAGGACATAACCAAGTGGGACCTAGAGATGCTTCCCTCTGCTGCATGGAAGAACCTCGCGGCGCTTGAGGCGGGCCGCCTTGAAGTCAAGCCACTTGACGTGATGACTCAGTTCGTCACGTTGTCAGCAGGGGGGACAATACAGGACGCCTACCCGGTGCTATCGTGGCACCTGACCAATCTGGACAGGAAGTTCCGGCAACCGCAGGACATCGTCTCGCATATCGTTCCCGTCTGCGAAGCTCTGCTGCTATCGGCAGAACTTGCTCAATCCATCATGAGTAAGGTCTCTGGTCGTCCTGACAATGTGCGCGAGGATGCGCAGGAGAACGGCTTGGTGGTACGCAGGAAGACGCGCGCAGAGGCCATCGAATTTATTGAGCGGTGGATTCGTGACAATGCAAGGGAGCACATTACATACTGCGACGCCTATTTCTCGAGCAGGGACATTCCGTTGCTACGTCTTTGCCTGGCGCAAGCGCCTGATTGCAAAGTTTTCGTGATTGCCAGCAAGCCCCACTTAGTCGAGAACAAGGAACACACAGAAGAGCCATTCGAGAAGGTATGGAGGGCGCAGAGCGATCAGACTCCGCCGGAGACCGAAATCATTGCTCTTGCGTATGCGGATTTGCCCGGTAAGCATGTTCTACACGACCGCTGGCTACTTACTAAGGATGCAGGGTTAAGGTTGGGAACATCCTTTAACTCCTTGGGCGAAGACCGCCTCTCGGAGATGTCAGAGATGGAGCCTAGCCAAGTGGCGGCCGTTCAGGAGCAGATCGGGAAGTACATCGCAAGACAGCGCGTCATCGACGGTGATCGTATCCAGTACAGCGGCTTCACACTCTAATGAATCCGGCTGGAGGACATCTAGGTTCGTCGTCGATGTTGTTACCGACTGAGGAGTTGTCTGCAATCATTGGGGCTGCCAACGGAGATGTGAGCATCTGGAAGCCGTACACGGACCGTATGGCTTCTATCGAAACACACGGCCCATATGGTCACCAGTACGGACGACAGGCGGATCAAACTCCAATTGCTCGATGCGATTGTAGGCAAGTCCGTTCGGTTTGAAAAAAAAGAGAATAGAACGACTTATCCTATCCAAAGCCTTTGTCGCCCCTGCGTGGGAAGCGCGGCGGTATTTCAAATTTATCAAGAGAGATTTTCGTGAGGGACGTTGACCTGAGTCCATCCAATCCCTCCCCAAACTCATTCCGAAGGCGGGTGGCCGTGCAATTCATCCGCCGATTCGGGAGCTGTGCAGATCCCAATAATAATATGCTCAAGTTTTTAGATCGATGGTGAGGGTCGCTTCCATCGAGCGATGCTGGAAGCATGACAAGTGCGCTTGCCTCGCGCTGCAGTTGGCGCGCCGGGCGGGCTATAGGACCGTACATAGACAAATGAAAGGGAATCATTGAGTGTGAGCTCAGGAGTAATGATCTTCGAGGGCATGCGGGTGGGTGTCTTACCTGGTGACTTCACCATTAGCGCTGATGAGTCCGGTGCGGCCGATGCCCGATTGATCTTGTCTACTGCCTACAACGTGCTGCCGATATGGTTGCGAATCGCAAGCGACAACCTAAAGGCTGCAAAGAATGCCTCGGACTCAATCGGTCAGAAATGGGGGCTGGATGAGGGCGCAAATCGAGAACTGCTAATTGCGGAGCTGGAGTCGTCGTTGCAGGTTTTTGTCGCGTGCGGAATTGCACTCGACGCGTTATACGACCAGCTTCGACCATATGCGAAGATATCGGAGGAAGAGCTTGAACGTTGGCGGAAAAATCAGACATCGCGGGCTGCGCAGATTGCAGAAGTCGCAAGGAGAGTTTTTCGGCTCAACAATGAGCTTTCAACTGCGTTCAAAAGGAATATCTCGGGGATCATCAAAATGCGGGATGATGCTGTTCATCCGTCATTGAAGTTGCGTAATGCGTGCACAAGGCCAGATATACCGGTTGGAGTGGATTGGAAGTTCGTAGCCTATAGATATTCCAATAGCCGCACGTGTTTCGAGTCGACGATGCAGATGCTCATCTATCTGTACGAAAATAAATGTGGCGAACCTTGCGTTGACGAACAGTTAGAGAATGTATTCAAGGCGCTTCTAGAATTGGGCGTGGTGCAACTCACGTCCCCGGCGGCCACCTCAAACTCCCCCATCCGTGGCCAGGTCAAATTCCCCCATCTGAGGCGGCGGGACGGGTGGATGGTTACACGCTGTCGGCGCGCTTCGCAACTCGCGCCGCGGCTTCGCGCAGTCGCCAGCTCTTGCCCTCGAACTTCAGCAGATGCGCGTGGTGCATCAGCCGGTCGAGCAGCGGTGTCACGATGACCACGTCGCCCAGCAGTGTGGCCCAGTCCTCGACCGGTCGGTTGGACGTGATGATCGTCGAGCGTTTCTCGTAACGGCTCATCAGCACGTCGGCGAGTTCGTCGCCGGCGCTGGCCGGCAAGCGGCGCAGGAACAGATCGTCGATGACGAGCAAGTCGGCGGCTTTGAGCTGTGCGCGGTGCTTGCGCAATTCGCCGAGTTCGCGGGCCTCGTGGATGTCCTCGATCAGCGTGTGTGCCTCGCGGTAGAGCACGGTGTAGCCGCGCCCGGCGGCGAGCTGCGCCAGCGCCTTGGCGCAGTGACTCTTGCCCAGGCCCGGCGCGCCGATCAGCAGCGTGTCCTCGCGCGCCTCGATGAACTTCAGCGTGGCGAGCTCCAGCACCGCACGCCGCGGCAGGCGGGGGTTGTAGGTCCAGTCGAAGTCCTTGAGGTCCTTGCGCTCGGGCAGCCCCGAGAGCGCGAAGCGCCGCTGCAGCAGCCGCGAGCGGCGCCGGTCGAGCTCGTCCTGCACCAGGCAGCCGAAGGCCTCGAGGAAGTCCATTTCGTGGCTCGCAACCGCCAGCGCGCGCGCCGACAGGGGCGCGATCATGCCCGAGAGACGCAGCGAGCGCAGGGCCTGTTCCAGTTCGGTGATCGACATACTCATCGGGTGATTTCTCCGTCTCAGTGGTGTGGGGTCGAGGGCCCCGGGTTGGTGCTCTGGGCGTGGTGCTCCCAGAACGTGTGGTACTCGTCGATTTGCCGGATCGCCTCGCCCGCTTGGGCGAGCGTCGGCGCCGGTGTCTCGGGCGTCTCGGCCGCACGCCGTTCGAGGAGGCGCTTGAGGGCCTGGTAGGACGGCACCGCCAGTCCGAGTACGGTGGTGCTCGCGGCCTCGATGTCGGCGCGGGCGTAGTGACGGGGCAGTTGGGCCAAGCCGTAGATTGCCCGCTGCCCGGGACGTCCGAGGCGCGCAAAGATCTCGCCGGCGAGCCGCGCGCTGGCCGGCCCGATGCGGTCGACTTTGGCGAGCAGTCGTGCGGTCTCGCGCGAGGGGTTGAAGAGCCGATCGGCCTCGGGCAGTACGAACGTGCCCTTGCGCGTGGCCTTGGCGTGTCGTCGCAGCACCCGGCCCTGCTCGTCGAGGATCTCGATCTCGCCCGCGTAGAGGCGCACCGTCACCTGGGTATGCGGCGCTGCCGGCAGCGCCGCGTAATACGACCCTTGCACCTGCACCAGCCCGCTGTCATCGACAGTACGCACCTCCTGGCGGAAGAAGCGGAAGCCCGTCAGCGGCAGCGCCTTGAGGTGCGCACGCTCCTCGGCGTACATCGCCAGCACCTGACGCTTCTTGCGCCCGTGGATGCGCGGGGCCGCCCAGCGCTCCTCCCAGTGCGCGAGGTAGGCGTTCTGCGCCTCGATCGACTCGAAGCGCCGCCCCTTCAGCGCCGTCGACTGGGTGTGCTGGATCGCGTTCTCCACGGTGCCCTTGCGGTCGGGATCCCCGACGCGCGCCGGGTCTGCCACGGCGCCATAGTGTCCGAGCAGCGCCGCATACACCGGATTGAGCTCCGGCGCGTAGAGATCGGGGCGGATCACGCCCTGCTTGAGGTTGTCGAGCACGACGTAGGCCACAGATCCGCCGAATGCCCTGAACGCCTCCTCGTGCAGGCGTGCCCATGTCTCCTGGTCGGCTTTCCAGGCCACCTTGCGGAAGCTCTTGCCCGAGTACTTGAGCGTCATCACGAACAACTGCGGGCGGCGGTACTTGCCGTTGGCGGCGAGCGTCAGCGCGCCTTGCCCGAAGTCGACCTGCGCCTCCTCGCCGGGCGCGCTCTCGAGCACATCGAAGCGCTCGGGATCCCGCCGCTTGAGCGTGCCGACGAAGCGCTTGACCGAGTTGTAGCGGTGGACGAAGTCGTACTCGTCGACGAGGTCCTGGTAGATCGCCATCGCGTTGCGACCCTGCGCCACCTGCTGCTCGATCCAGCCACGGTGCGGCTCGCAGGCCGACTGAACCGGCGCGGGCGGCGGAGCCGGTGGCCGGGGTGGGGGAATTTGATCGGCCACTTCCTGCGAGCCGGTGGCCATGGGGGAATTTGCCGACAGGGCGTAGCGGCGGATGGTCTTGCGATCGACGCCGGTGCGCCGCGCAATCTCGTGCTGGCTCTCACCGCGTGCCAGTAGCGTGGCAATGGTGATCTGCAAATGTGGCTTCAAGACGTTCAACTCCTCGCTCCCCGGGCAAAAGGGGAGCAGCGTAAACGTCCCGCAACAACCGCCGGCGGATGCCGGCCGGTCAGCTCACAGGTGGGGGATTTTCAAGTGGCCACAGGTGGGGGAGTTTGGGTGGCCGCCGGGGCTCACGTCAACCTCGATCGGAAAATCGTGTGATGACGGATGAAGATGTTAGGTACTGGTCGTCTTGTTTGCTGCACTGTTGACTGGGTTAAATTTGCGGGTTTCATTCAGGAAGAAGCGATAGATTTGACTTCTCGCTGAGGAGCGATAGCGTGGAGCCACCACTGCAGAATCTTGCCACGCGCTGGGAACCGCTCGGCTACTGCATATATTGTGGATCAGTAGATGCGCTGACTGACGAGCACATCGTCCCATTTGGTCTAGGTGGTCCTGGTGTGCTGCCGGCGTCATCGTGTCGAACCTGTGCAACGGAAACGGGAAGGTTCGAGCAGGACGTTCTGCGGGGTCCGTTCTGGGCGTTGCGGGCGCACCTCGGACTGAAGTCGCGAAGACCGAATGATGCGCCTACTGAGCAAACACTGGTAGTTGTGAGGGGCGGGCAAGAAGAAGCAGTAAGCTTGTCGCTGAACGAACACCCGCTTTGCTTAAATTTCCTGCAGTTTGCGATGCCAGGAAGGTTGTCGGGCAGGAGCGTCAAAGGAATTACTATTTTGGGGCACTTCCTTTACAACTTTGGGAGACCGATGGCTGATGTGATGAAAGACGCTGGCGCCGACGATCTCAAGTTTTCGCAGGCGTGGAAGCCGATCTCGTTTGCAAGGATGATTGCGAAGATCGGCTGGTCCATGGCATGTGCGGAGCGGCATCATTTGAAGTTGAAACCCAATGATACGGTCGCGAGAATCATAGTAGACGAGCCGGACCAAATTGGTGATTGGGTAGGTTCCTTCACTGGCGATCTTGAGGCTGTGAGCGGTACGTTGCATGAGATTCGTATCAGGGAAGACCGTGACCGGAATTTTATGTTGGCGGAAGTACAATTATTCTCATACACAAACACGCCGCGCTATGGGGTCATTCTTGGCAGTTTGCGGTAGCAGCTTGTCCTTTGCGATAGATCGCTGATTGCTAAGTCGACCAGCCCGCGTATAAGGAGCCAGGCGAATAAATTGGAGCGTTGCTATGAAGAGCAGAATTCTAATGACTGGAATTCTATTCGGGCTAATACATTCTGAGTCGACACTATCCGCGATGACATACGGTGCTGGATTATCAATGTCATGCGGGGAATACGTGGCGGCGGTAAAAGCTGGAGAGTTTGAGCCATTCACCATACTCGGCAACTCATGGATTCTTGGTTACGTCTCTGGCTACAGTGCTGCTACTGAAATCACGCAAGCGTCTGCTCAACCGCTAGCCAAGCTCAAAGCTTCTGACCCGAGCGCGCTAACGCTATGGGTGCAAAACTACTGTACCCAAAATCCGCTAGCTCAATTGCATCAAGCTACGATCAAACTGATTCGTGCATTGGCTGGACTTTAATAACCCGTGCGGAAAAAATTATTTACACATATGTTCGGATTTTGTTTCCCCGCCTTATCATGGGAGTGAACCTGCGGATAACTGCACACGGGTTCTGGCGGCACGCTGCGGACTTTTTGCACGCGGCTGATGCCCTAAGGCCTGTCCCGAACAGCGCAGTTGGAAAGTTCCGATCCAGACCTTCTTTGGTTGCATACTATCTGCTGGGACATTCCATTGAGCTTTCGCTAAAGGCGTTCCTGCTCGCTAAGGGCTATGAGATAAGGGTTCTCAGGGATCCAAAGCAATTCGGTCATAGCGTTGCGAATCTGCTTGCAGAAGCTAGGCGGCGTAAACTTGGCAAGGAAGTAAAGCTGAGCAAGCGTGAGTGCGCAGCTATAGTGCTGTTGTCCGAGACATATAAAGGGAAGAGGCTGGAGTACGTCGAGTACGGAGTCTACCGTTTACCTGAGTACTTCTTTCTTCAGGCAGTTGCCGAAAAGTTAGTGCTCGGGCTGCGAAAATGTTCTATGAATGCAACAGGTCGGCAGAAGCCTTGAGAGTATAGGGTTACAAGGACTCGGGACCTTGTGCATATGCGAAGCCTGGGACCTCGGAATCCGCGCTTGGGTAGCCCAAGTGCGCGACCGCCCGAATCCCAGCCTATGAAAGCCTCCCTGAGGAGTGCCCCAATCGGGCCGTGACCCACCCGGAGGTGCCACCCCTGGATTGCCGATGTATCGCAGTCTTTCGATAGCACTGCTCACGCTGTTTCTATGGGATCGCAATAAAGCGTGTACGGGCCTGAGTCTATGGTGAAGGCTAATGCTGCAGCGTCATACCGGGAGCCCTACGAACGCAGTTCCCTCGCGCCGCAGGTGGCACGTCGGGTGGTCCCAGTACGCTGCTGATGCCCGAGCTGCAGTCGCGGCGCAGTGGACGCCTCGGGGGGCGAGGCGTGGCCAGCAGGAGTCAGGGGCGGTCATGGGCAGGCGTCATCGGAGCGCCATGTCCCGGTCCACAGTTCACCCCTTGGGTCTACCGGGCAACTGGAAACCTGGGAAACTGGGATTCTGGCCGGTGGTCAGGTTTCCAGAATTCCAGAAGCCCAGAATTCCAACTCCGCGGTGGACGGATGCCTGTTGATGATCGGGGCGTTCGGCAGCGTGCCTGCTTTGTAGCCCATATAGGCTACGGACGAATTCGCGACCCCAACCTACACTCTGATGCTGCGCTGTTGGGCATTTGGCTTCGCATTACATCTCTGTCCTGAAGCCAACCATTTGAGCCGAGGGCAACTTCATGCGCCCGCTGAGGCTCGTATACGCCGCATCGTTTCTGCTATACACGGTAGTGTCGAAAGGAATTTAGGCGTCACTATGCCCAATCAGCGAGTCACCGCAGAGATGAAGCTTGTATGGGATATGCACGAGACTTGGACTGAGGCATATATTGGTATCCGGCATCTGGTTTACGACGTGCTCCCAAAACCTGGCCGCCAAATGCCGTCAGAGTTTCACGCCCTGTGTCAGCTTGCATTGGTAGGCTCAAATCACCTCATGGAGGTAGGGCTTTACAAGTTTCTGCAAAGCAGGCCATCGTACGCGTTGCTCCCAGAATCGAAGAAGAAGCAGTTGCGAGCAGCAACTTACAACGACATGTTGACGATCTGGATTCAAGAGCTTGCAGACTGGAAACCCGATCTGAAGTCACCACCGCTGAAGTGCACAGAGCGACTCCGTCGGCGCCGGAATGACACGGTTCACAAGACGTCTGCGGCGGCAAACGTTCCGATGGCGCGCTCTGCGCTGTACTCGGCTGTGGCGGGGTCCCAGCAGCTTTGGCTGAAGTCGAAGGAAGCATTTCCGTATCAAAGCTTTCTCCTGAGCTACCCGCTGCAGGACGAGAGGCCATTCTCAGAGGTCACGTTTCCGTGAAGCCTAACCACTCGCTACAGCCGACATCAGTGTCGTTGCTTCGCTCATCGCCCGTCGCGGATGAGCTCAATCGTTCGGCCACAATGGATATACGTATGCGCATGCTTCCGGTACTTGTTCTTGTCCTACTCGCGATTCCCGCAATTGAGGCATTTGCGGAGGATTACTGGGTCACCTCTGACCGGCTTGAACGTCGAACCTGTCCGAGCTTCTCCTGTGGAATAGTAGGGCAGTTGTTTTATCGTGAGAAAGTGGCTGTCCTCGAAACCAATGACGAGTGGGCACGCGTCACACCATTTTATGACGCGGCGTGCGTCGACGGTAGGAGTGAATACGTTGACTCCGGCCGCAATGACTGCAGCGAGGAGAACGGGATCATTAATGGGCAGTTTGCAGAATGGGTGCAGCGCACGACACTTAGTAAAGTGCGCCCAGCTGACCCAGCTGCAGGGGCGGCCGCGGATGCAGCGCTAATAGCTGGCTCGGATGATTACCGCCTACACAAGGCTGCCTTTCTCAAGGCGACCAGATTGCTGATAGACCGGGGAATGTGCACAACGGATGACTTCAAGAAGTTTGGTGGCTGGGTGAAATCGACAACGTATCGAGAGCAGCCCATCTACTTTGTTTACTGCGGGGGCATGACCCTCAGTAATAAGGTGCATCTGGATGTCTCATCCGGAAGAACGTTCAAGTGATGTGCTGTGCGGCACAATAAGTCGCTCCAGCCGACGTCGAACTCATCGCTGTACCTGCGCGATGGCTGAGCTCCATCGTTGGGTGTCATTAGGAGGTGCCATGCAACGTCTTTTGGTGAAGCCTGCCGTGATGCTTGCCGCAATTCTCACGTCAGGTTGCGACTGGCCGCCTGAATTGCTCCGTGTCGGTGAAAAGCTTTCTGCCCAGGAGAAGCGCATCACAGAGCAGGGTGAGCAGATCAATTCAGTCCAGAGTGAAATTGAAGCGTTGCGCGCTGAAATACAATCTTTAAAGCAATCTCAATCGCAGCTTGAGCTAAAAAATATCTTTCGAGAAATCGAAAACATCGCGTATTTGCGTCCCGGAGATGATGGCTACTCCACTGTACGCTTTGACTTAGGGGCGCTCACAGTACAGCTTTCAGATGTTAAGCCGTACGCAAATGGCTCGAAGGCGCACTTGCGATTTGGTAATCCGTTAGCATCATCGATCAATGGAGTAAAGTTGAAGATCGAATGGGGGCAAATGGATGACAATGGCGCTGTAAAGTCCGATACGGAAAGGGGGAAGGAAGTTTCTTTCGCGGAGACGTTCAGGTCTGGGGCGTGGACAAATGTTTCAGTGGTCCTTGACGGTACACCTCCCTCAGAGCTTGGGTTTGTAAGAGTTAGAAATGTATCGCACTCTGGCATTTCGTTGATCAAATGATGCCCGTCCGCCGAATCAACGCCCATGAAAGGCGTTCCGAATCAGCACGCCTGTCTTGATCGGCAGGTGACCAGGGGCAGTCAGCCTTTCGGTAGCACGAATTGACGGCGCAATGCGAACGCACTTCCCTCGCGCGGCAGGTGATGCGCCTGGCAGCCCCGTACGGCAGCAATGTCCGTGCCGGGCGCGTGGCCCAGGTGGCCCCGCCGGAGGCGAGGGGAGGCAGGCGAGCGGGAGTCGGGAGCGTGCCAGCCCGTGCGGCAGGTGTAAGCGGAGCCCCATGCCCCGGGCCGCAGTTCATTCGCTGCTCCCCACCGGAAAATTGGCGAACTGGAAAACTGCGATTCTGCCCCAGTGATCAGTTTCCCAGAATTCCAGAATTCCTATTCCCCGACTTGTCGGGTGCCGTTGATGGGTGGGCAGTCGGCAGAGTACCTGCTTCGTAACCCATATGGGCTACGGACGAACCCGGGACCCTGACCTACACTGTGTCATTGAACTGGTGCACGGTGCGGCCAGAAGATAGGGAAGGGAATCCGCAGTTGGGGCGTAGGGAACCGAGCATATTTGAAATTGTGATGGATTGCCGGTGGGGCATCGAGGTTCTTTGGGGGTCGGTTCGGGCAGGCGGTCATCGGCAGGAATGCAGATGCGCGTCGGATAATTTTCCAGCGGCACGTTCGTTTGAATTGATTGCAGCACGTTTGATGACGTTGTTCGCCGGCCAGCGTACCAATTTTGCATCAAGGGGGATATGCCAAAATGCGGGTTGCACTAATCGCATTCGCGGCGGTATTAGCTGTGATACCTTTTTCGCTCTGCGCTCAAACTGCAGGCGATGAGGAAGCTCTATCGTTATTAGAAGAAGCGGTTGTATATTCAAATCAGGCTAAGGCCAGCAGCGGTTCCGAGAGATCTGAAAACATTAGGAAAGCTGCAATCGCCGCAAACCTTGCTTGCAATTTCGCTGATTCTGAAGCGCTAAAGGCGAAAGCGTGTGAGGTGGCGAAAAAATACGAAAGTATCGTCACTTTTGATTGAGCGTCCACGTAACCCATGTAATGCCGCATCGGCTTTGCGTAGGTCAGTCCACCGATGCATTGGCATCTGCGGGTGTCTTCAACTCCAGCGCCTGGTAAGGGCTATGCTGAAACCCGGGGGCGTTTCAGCGGGAGTGGCCGCATATCGGCAGTGAGTCATCGCTAGTCTGGTGGGTTCTTTTTAGGGGGATCGGAGTCGGTTTCTTCATGTATAGCTGTACGATGAGTGCTGAAATTCGAGTGATATGTTTATTTGTCGCTATGTTAAGCGTTATACATGCGTACACGGCTAGCGCTGCTATACCGCCAGAGGAACTTGGGAACTGTCGTGGAAGGCGGTATACATTACCAGAGTTAGAGTATTACGATGAAAACGAACTCATAGCTACATATTGTCGGTGTCGATTTTCTGCACGGAATGCCTCTGAGCTAGTGAGTGTTCAGGAGCAAATTGTGGAGGCGACTTCGGCGGCTTTTGGACGAAATTCGAGCTCTGCAATAGATGCTGTGAATGACTTGAAGGCTGCTCGATTCGAAGCGGAGGTTTCAAGTGCAAATCGGGCGAGCGTTCTTCGCATACTTAAGAGAAACTTCCAGTCTGGCTCAGATCCAGCATGTCCCGACAGCCACTAACATACATATGATGACAAAGCTGCGTATCAAGGTTTGACAATTGGGTCGTGGCGGCGGCGACGTCCCTCCGGCTTTGAATAGCAAAACGGTTGACGTTTCACCCGGCGAGATTCCAATAGGACGCTGACTGGCCTGAATCGATAGCGAACGTCATTTGCGCCGAGTGATATCGGAAGCCTGACGAACGCACTTCTCTCGCGCGGCAGGTGGCACGCCGCGCCGACCCATTACGGTGCTGATACCCGAGCCGGGAGCGTGGCGCATGGGACGCCTCCGGTGCCGAGGTGAGGCGCGCGGGGGGCGACGCGAGCGGTACTGCGGTGGCAGATCCTCGGAGGCAGCTCCCCGCGGGTGTCGCATGGCCGTTGATGTGCAGCGCTGCCGGTAGGCCTGCTCCTTTGTGGCTCATATAGGCTACGGACGAACCCGGGACCGTGACCTACACTCTGTCGTCGGACAGGCGCATGGTGCGGCTAGGGAAGCTCGATCAGTGAAGAAGAACTACGTCCTTATCGATTACGAGAACGTGCAGCCTGAGGCCATGGCCGTGCTGGATCGCGAGCACTTCAGTGTCATGGTGTTCGTCGGCGCGACTCAGGCCAAGGTGACATACGAGGTCGCGTCGGCCCTCCAGCGTATGGGCGAGCGAGCCTCCTACATCAAGATATCGGGGAATGGCAGTAACGCGTTGGATTTCCACATCGCGTTCTACATCGGCCAGATTGCGGCCAGTGAGCCGGATGCCTTCTTCCACATCGTTTCGAAGGACTCCGGATTCGATCCTTTGATCCAGCATCTGAAGAGCAAGAAGATATTCGCCATCAGGAGCAAGAGCGTTTCGGACATACTCTTGGTCAAGCTGGAGAGTGCGCACACGCCCTCGGAGCGCGTTGCAGCCGTAATCGAGAACCTCAGGCAGAGAGGGGCTTCCAGGCCCAGATCATTGAAGACCTTGGGTAGCACCATCAACGCGCTGTTCCATAAAGCGCTGGCCGACGTCGAAGTCGAGCACATCATTGCTGAACTGGCCAAGAAGGGCGTCGTGCAGATCAATCAAACGAAGGTTGCGTATGTGCTGCCGGGTGAGTGATCGGTAACGGGCCCCGAAACCGAACCTAGCGCTCGAAGCGAGGGCGATACTTCTGGCGACGGTGAAAGAGGTGGCATTACCCGGACGATGCTAGCTTGGACGACGCCACTCGCTGGCTTTGGGCCTACAAGCACGAGCGGGCGAGCCTGGCCCTAGGAGGCATCACCCCGAAACAGAAACTGGTGCTCGCCGCCTAGGCTCTACTTCTGGCGACGGTGGAAAGAAGGGGGGATTACCCATCGATGCCTGTAGAGTTTGAGCAGCGGTGTTTCATGAGGCAGCAAGCTGTTTTGAAGATCCGGGACGGTTCAGAGGCCGTCGGTTGGTGGCGCCGAGGAAAGAGTGACCCCACGCGCTGGGATAGGTTGACCTACTACAGGCAACGCAATCGATTGTTATCAACGGGTTTCAGGTATTGCCAAGGGGGCAAATAGAATCGGCAGCCCGAGTCAATTTCGCGACGGCGCAAACAGGCTTACGGATCAAAGGCGGCATACGTGCTGGCGAGTATCGCTTCCCGCTTCACCTTTTCCGCTTCCTCAGTTCTCACTTCCTGCATGAAGGCGAGCGCGACGGGGGTGAGCGAGCGATTATTCAGATGAATGAAGCCGTAGTTCGAGTGGATGTTGAGGTCGGGCGTTGGCACCACCGTAACATCTCCGGCGAGCAGTGCTCGCTCCATGATCGTGAGCGAGGCAAGCGCCAGCGCATCACTGTGTTCCAAGAAATCGCCGATTTGCATCAGCATGTCGAGCTCAATGGCGGGCACGAAGTCACCAGTAAGCGGCTCAATTGTTCCGGCGGCGCCTATCGACCGCGGCAGATGGCTCGCCACCCGAAGGGGAAGCCTGGTAGACAGCCATGGGAATTCAACAAGTTGGTTCATGGAAACCGGGCCTCGCCGGAGGATGGGGTGCTCTGGCCGGCAGAAGAAGTGACCGCGATGCTGCCCGATCAATTCGGTAATGAGTTGCTCGTTTCCCAGCGTTTGGCTGAGCTCCGCAATGCCGAGATCCACGTCGCGGGCGGTCACTTGCCTTACCACTTCGCGCCAGCTGGCCACGTGCGCCATGACGTTGACCTTTGGGTGCTGGGCGAGCAAGCGCTTGATGGCAGGGTAGCCGGAAACGACGCTCGGATAGGGGCTGATCGCAACCTTCAACGATCCGATCTCATGTCCCGCGAGCAGAGCGACCTCGCGTCGCAAATCCGCTTCTGCGGAGAGCAACGACCTGCCTCGCTGTAGTACCAGTTCGCCGAATACCGTCAGCGCGATTGCCCCGCGCTTGCGATCAAGCAGTGTCGCGCCCAACTCCGCCTCCAGCGCCTGGATGCTTTTCGTGAGCGCCGGTTGCGAGATGTTCAGTGCCTGGGCTGCTCGTCCGAAATGGGCGTGCTCCACAAGAGCCAGCAGATGCTGAAGGCGGCGTTGCGTAATCATAATAACCGTAATGTTATTTAACGATTCAATAATATCATTATCTAAAATTGATCGCCGCTGCTACCGTCTGTCACTAAGTGCCTAACACCTAACAAAGTGGGGGGGAAAAGCCGTGGAGCAATTGAACCGACGGCGCGGTGGCGCTGCCAGAGGTGCGGCTTGCCTGCACAGTTTATCTGCACAGCCGGAATCGAATTCACGCGAGGGTGGGTACATGAAAAAAGTGTTCGGTGGTCTGCTGAGCGTGGCGCTGCTCGCAGCGCTGGGTACGCTACCTTCGCCAGCGGCTGTGGCTCAGCAGGACCAAGCGGTCGGGCCTTACAAGGACTTCAAGGGCACCATCAAACTCGATGTTCGCGATTCCGTTCCCGACTGGGGACCGTTCACGCCGAAGAGAGCTCCTGAGGGCGCACCGAATGTCTTGTTCGTGTTGTACGACGACACCGGGATGGCGTCTTGGTCGCCCTACGGCGGCCGGATCAATATGCCGACGTTGCAGCGGCTGGCCGATGAGGGGCTGAGCTACACGCAGTGGCACACCGTCGCGTTGTGTTCGCCGACGCGCTCGACGCTCCTGACCGGACGTAACCATCACCTGAATGGCATGGCTTCGATCACCGAGTGGGCGGAAGGATTTCCCGGCGCCAGCGGCCGGATCCCCGCCCGGCAGCGACGATCGCGCAGATCCTTCAGGACAACGGGTACAGCTCCTTCTGGGTGGGCAAGAACCACAACGTGCCCGAGCAGGACGTCGCCTCCGGTGCAAGCCGCCGGCAATGGCCGCTGCAGTTGGGCTTCGATCGCTTCTACGGATTCATCGGCGGAGAGACCAACCAGTGGTACCCGGACCTGGTCGAGGACAATAAGTTCATCGAGCAACCGTACGGTCCCGAGAAAGGCTACCACCTGTCTAAGGATCTGGCCGATCAGGCGCTGCAAATGATTCGTGACCAGAAGGCGAGCAACCCTTCGCGGCCATGGTTCATGTGGTTCAACCCGGGCGCCAACCACGCCCCGCACCAGGCTCCGCAGGAATACATCGACAAGTACAAGGGCAAGTTCGACGACGGCTATGAGGCGTACCGCACTTGGGTGCTGGCGCGAATGATCGAGAAGGGCGTCGTGCCGAAGGGCACCCAGCTGACGCCGATCAACCCGATGCCCGAGTCGCAGGCCAATCCCGGCGACATGGTGCGCCCTTGGGCATCGCTCAACGCAGACGAGAAGCGACTGTTCTCGCACATGGCCGAGGTCTATGCCGGGTTCTCGGAGTACACGGACGCCCAGGTCGGCCGCATCATCGATTACCTCCAACAATCCGGACAGCTCGATAACACCGTCGTCCTGTACGCCGCAGACAACGGGGCCTCGGGTGAGGGCAGTCCCAACGGTTCGGTCAACGAGAACAAGTTCTTCAACGGTTACCCGGACGAACTGTCCGAGAACATGAAGCTCATCAATGATCTCGGCGGGCCGAACACCTACGAGCACTTCCCGACCGGCTGGGCCGTTGCGTTCTCGACTCCGTTCCAGATGTTCAAGCGGTACTCGCAGTATTCGGGCGGAACCGCCGACCCGTTGGTCATCTCGTGGCCAAAGGGCATCAAGGCGCGAGGCGAGGTCCGCAACCAGTATCACCATTCGACCGACATCGTCCCGACGCTCCTCGAAATCATCGGACTGGAGATGCCGAAGGTATACCGGGGCGTGGAGCAGTTCCCGCTTTCCGGCGTCTCGATGCGCTATACCTTCGACGCGAAGCCCGATGCCCCCACGATGAAGAAGCGCCAGTATTACGCGATGCTCGGCACACGCGGCATTTGGGAGGACGGGTGGATGGCGTCTGCGGTGCACGCCCCGCTGACAGGCAAGGGGCATTTCGACCAGGATCAGTGGCAGCTCTACCACGTCGAAGTCGACCGCGCAGAGGCCGTGGATCTCGCGAAGAAATATCCCGATAAGCTCAAGGCGCTGATTGCTGCGTGGAACGAAGAGGCAGCCAAGAACCTGGTACTGCCGCTCGACGATCGGCCGGCCGTGGTTCAGGCCGGAATCGTGCGTCCCTCCGAAGAGGCTGCGCGCGACCGCTATGTCTACTTCCCGGGCACATCTCCGATACCGGAAGGCGTTGCGGTCAACGTGCGCAATCGTTCCTATAAGATCCTCGGCAACGTCGAGATCACGGATTCAAATGCCTCCGGCGTGATCTTCGCTCATGGCTCACGTTTCGGCGGTCACACGCTGTTTATCAAGGACCACAAGCTGCACTATGTATATAACTTCCTCGGCATCAAGCCAGAGCAGCAGTTTGTCTCGACTCAGGATTTGAAGCCCGGTAAGTACACGCTCGGCATGGAATTCACCCGAACAGGCGCGGGTCCGAATCACGAGTCTCTAGGCACGACCAAGCTCTACATCAACGAGCAGGTGGTTGCGGAAGGACCGATGAGGACGCAACCCGGCAAGTTCACCCTGTCAGGCGACGGGCTGTGCGTCGGGTTCGACAGCGGTGACGCCGTCAGCCAGGAGTACAAGACACCGGGCGAGTTCCATGGCGGGACGATTCAGGGGGTCGGGGTTACCGTCGAGCAGGCGGCGTACGAAGCCCTGGAGCAGGAAGCCCAGCGCGCCATGATGCGCGACTAGGCGCGTTAACGAGGTTCCTTACGCGTCGTCTCTTTGCAGCCCCACTGTCAGGATTTCAGCGTCCTGGCGGCGGGGTGGTGAACTGCGCCGTCGGCCGGGTCACCATAGGGGCTTGCAATGCAACGCTTCCCTTGCGGCGCGAGAAATGCAGATTTCACGCCGGCTTCGCCTTTACCGCAACCGTGGTATCACCACCACATCAGGGAGAATCAATTATGGGATATCCGAAAGTGCGCTCGCACGTACTCACTGCGCTGGCGTTGCTTGGACTCGCCTTGTGCGGCGCCGGTTTCAGTCACGCCGCTGCCAGGGGCGCGGCTCTACCCGAGCAGTCGCCGGACGGGCTGCGCCTGGTGCAAAATACGCAGATGGCAGTGGTTTATATGAAAGACGGAGCTGATTTCAGCTCCTATGACAAGGTGGCAATTCTCGATTGCTTCGTCGCGTTCAGAAAAGATTGGGAGCGCGATCAGAACCAGGACGATCCGTTCCGCGTGCGGGCGAGCGACATAACCCGCATCAAGGCCGAAGTTGCCGACGAGTTCAAGAAGGTCTTCAACAAGGAATTGACGGCGAAAGGCGAAACCGTGGTCGCGACGGCTGGCGCAGACGTGCTGCTGCTCCGGCCCGCCATCATCAATCTCGACATCGCCGCGCCGGACACGAAGGAGCCGGACGCCAAGTCTTTCTCCGCATCAGGCGGCCAGATGACGCTTTTCCTGGAAATCTATGATTCGGTCAGCAGCGAGCTTCTGGCGCGTGTCATGGATCCCGAAGCGGCGACCGATTTCGGTTCCATGATGGTGCGCAATGAGGTCACCAATCAGGCCGACGCCGATCGCATCATGAAAAAATGGGCCGACACGATTGGCAGCTACCTCCAGCATGCGCGCAGTGGCAGTTCAGCAAAACCATCCAAAGGAAATTGATATGACGTCGCGGAATCCGTTGACTCTGGCCATCTGCGCTGCTGCCCTGCACGTCGCGAGTCCGGCGGCACTCGCTGCAGACGGTTGGGAGGCGACACTCACTCCGTATCTCTGGGCCATGGGAATGGACGGTGACATCAATGTGGGTGCGCGCGAGATCAATGCCTCGGCGGATTTCAGCGACATCTGGGACAACATGGATATCGGTGGCTCGGCCATGTTCGAACTGAACAAGGGCCGCTGGGTGAACTATTTGCAGGTGGACTACCTGGCGATAGACAACGGTGGTGCCGAAGTGCGTAATACCGGGCTGGAAGCGGATATCGAGTCAGACAGCACTCTTGGAGCGCTGGCCACCGGTTACCGTTTCGATGGCTTCGGCGAACGCTCCACCATCGACGTCCTCGTCGGCGTGCGTTATGCGAAGCTCGACACCCAGATCGACCTCAAGCCCCTGGGCCAAGTCGACAGCGACCACAAGCAATACGACGGCATGGTGATGCTGCGTCCGCATCTCGCGCTGGGGAAGAACTGGAGTTTCAGTCCGACATTGTCTGTCGGCGCCGGGGACTCCGACCTGGTCTGGGAACTCTCGCCGCAGTTCGAATACGCCTGGTGCAACTACGAGCTTCGTCTCGGCTACCGCAATCTCAACTATGATCTGGAAGACGGCAACCGCTCGCTCGATCTGACCATACATGGCCCGATGGTCGGCTTTGGCTTCAAGTTCTGAGGCGACAAGCCTCCTGGCGGCTGGATGGAGCGACAGCCCAAACTTGAACAGTTTCAGCCTCAGTTACAGGCCGCGCGAGGACTTGGTTTTGCAGTGAGTTCGGTATACAAGAATTGCCTTGTGCCATAGAGTGGTCTTTCGACGAAATCATCTCATCCGCTGATGCCGTTGATGGGCCCGCCGCAAAGCTTCGGGGTCGGCTGGAGGTCTGCCGGCATCTACTTCGATTTCGAGAAGGTGTTCTGAGCCCGTGAGAAAAGTCGCCAACTTCATCGCCCGGGAACTGCGGGAAATCATTCCCCCGTTCCTCTTCTTCATGGTCGTCTTCCACATGCTGGCTATTACGAAGGCCGTGCTGCAGTCGGGCCATGACATGACCATCCTGCGCTCCGTGGTGGCGACGATCATGGCGCTCACCGTGGCCAAGTCGATCCTGCTCGTGGACGCGTTCGGGTTCGCACGAATCTTCGAGCTTCGGCCGCTCGCCTACAGCATTGCGTGGAAGACGCTCCTGTTCGGCGTAGTGACGCTGGTGTTCCGGTTCATTGAGGAATTGATCCCACAGCTCTCGAAGCAGGAAGGCCTTGGTGCTGCGTGCCGGCACGTCATAGAGGAGCTCAACTGGGCGCACTTCTGGACCATGCAAATGTGGCTCTGGGCCGCGGTGCTGCTTTACACGTCCGTCGCGGAACTGGTGAACCGCTACGGCCGGGAGGTGGTCCGGGACGTAATGTTTCGTCGTGAGGTGTCGCCCGATTCTTCGGCCCGCATCTGACCGGAACCATTCCGGTGATGGCCGGCAATCTGCGTGGGGAAGCGGAAACGCCCATGATTTGGCGTGACAAGTGCGCCGACCGTGCCACGACCATGAGAAAGGCATGACAAGGCAGGACCAACCCCGGATCAGGCGCTCGCTTCACTGACGAACGCCTAGACCCGCCCCGGAGTAGGCCGCTGACGCTCAGGGGCAGAGCGTCCGACTCTCGGCGCAGACCTCCCGACTCTGGGCCAGACCATCCGACTCCGGATCTATGAATTTCGGCCCAAAAGCGCCCCCAGTCGGACGCTCTCCATAGCCGTAACTATATGATTTCTAAGAGAAATGGTGGGCCCAGCAGGACTTGAACCTGCGACCTGCCGATTATGAGTCGGACGCTCTAACCAACTGAGCTATGGGCCCTGAACTTGAACAACAATTCTAGCGGATAACAACGCGCGGGATAGGTACTGCCAAGCATGCATCCATGCGTCGCTCCCAGCTCGGCATCCATGCCTCGCGTTCGTCGCGCGCCGAGCGATGCTCGGCACAAAGCGCGCGACTCACCCTTCGTCGAGAAAACTGCGCAGGTGATCCGAGCGGCTCGGGTGGCGCAGCTTGCGCAGCGCTTTCGCTTCGATCTGCCGGATCCGCTCGCGGGTCACGTCGAACTGCTTGCCGACTTCCTCCAGCGTGTGGTCGGTGTTCATGTCGATGCCGAAACGCATGCGCAGCACTTTCGCCTCGCGTGCGGTAAGGCCCGAGAGCACTTCGCGGGTGGCTTCGCGCAGGCCTTCGCCGGTGGCCGAGTCGATCGGCGAGGGGATCGTCGAGTCTTCGATGAAGTCGCCCAGGTGCGAGTCCTCGTCGTCGCCGATCGGGGTCTCCATCGAGATCGGTTCCTTGGCGATCTTGAGCACCTTGCGGATCTTGTCCTCGGGCATTTCCATGCGCTCGCCGAGTTCTTCCGGCGTCGGTTCGCGGCCCATCTCCTGCAGCATCTGGCGCGAGATGCGGTTCAGCTTGTTGATGGTCTCGATCATGTGCACCGGGATGCGGATCGTGCGTGCCTGGTCGGCAATCGAGCGGGTGATCGCCTGGCGTATCCACCACGTGGCGTAGGTCGAGAACTTGTAGCCGCGGCGGTATTCGAACTTGTCGACGGCTTTCATCAGGCCGATGTTGCCTTCCTGGATCAGGTCGAGGAACTGCAGGCCGCGGTTGGTGTATTTCTTCGCGATCGAGATCACCAGGCGCAGGTTGGCCTCGACCATTTCCTTCTTGGCGCGGCGCGCGCGTGCCTCGCCGATCGACATCCGGCGGTTGATTTCCTTGATCTCGCCGACCAGGATTCCGCATTCCGCCTCGACTTCGGCGATGCGGTGCTGTACCCGCATCACTTCGTCCTTGACCACCGCTATCTTCGCGGCGTAGGGCTGCTTGCGGCGCGCGAGCTTTTCCACCCAGTGCTCGTCGGTTTCGTTGCCGGGGAATTCCTTCACGAAAATCGCGCGCGGCATCCGCGCGTAGTTCACGCAGATATTCATGATGGCGCGTTCCAGGTCGCGCACCTGGTAGGCAACGGAGCGAACACGCTGGGTGAGCGGGTCGAACTGGCGCGGCGAGAGCTTGAAGTACTTGAACAGCTCGGCGGTCTTCTCGAGTTCTTTCTGTCCCTGTTTGCTGTCGCGCGGGTTTTTCTTCAGAGCGCGCTGCGTTTTCATCAGCTGCTTGCGCAGCTCGTCGAAGCGCTGGCGTGCCAGTTCCGGATCCGGTCCGCTGTCGGTTTCGGTGTCGTCCGAGTCGTTGGAGTCCGAGTCGGAATCGTCGTCGTCATCGTTCTTGTCGGCGCCCTTCTTGGCAGCGGGTTTGGCGGTGGGTTTGGCGGCGGGTTTGCCCGCGGGAGCCTTGGCGCCCGCCGGCACCACGGGGGTGGCAGCCTGCACGTCGTCAGCCGGTTCGAGATAGCCGGTGAGGATGTCCGAAAGACGCCGCTCCTCGGTGGCGACCAGGTCGTACTCGCCGAGCACCTGCTCGACGATGCCCGGGAAATGGGCGACCGCTGCCATGGTTTCGCGGATGCCTTCCTCGATGCGCTTGGCGATCACGATCTCGCCTTCGCGGGTCAGCAACTCCACGGTACCCATCTCGCGCATGTACATGCGCACCGGGTCGGTCGTGCGTCCGGCTTCGGATTCGACCGCGGTCAGCGCGGCAACGGCCTCGTCCGGGATCTCGTCGGTGCTGGTGTCACCACTGGCGAGCAGCAGGGCTTCGGCGTCCGGTGCTTCCTCGAACACCTGGATACCCATGTCATTGATCATCTGGATGATCTCTTCGACCTGATCGGGATCGGAAATGTCTTCCGGCAGGTGATCGTTCACCTCGGCATAGGTCAGATAGTTCTGTTCCTTGCCCTTGGCGATGAGATCCTTGAGGCGTGACTGCTGGGTTGATTCGGACATGCGTGAACCTGTACCTGTATTGAATGCCGCAGGAGGTGGGCGCAAAAATAGCCGCGTATTATACCCGCCTTACAGAAACCAACTCTAGGCAAAAATATACCCAATGCACGCGAAGCGGGCGTCTGCCGCGCAATTACTGGCAAAAATGTGCGTTGTCAGCCGCTTTTGCCGCTCAGCAGCTCGAGATACTGTTGTTTCTGCGCGCTGCTCATTTCCGCGAACGGTATGCTTTCGAGCTCGCGGCGCCTGATCTCGGCGGTGAGTCTGCTCGCCTGCTGTCCCAGATGCTGCAACACATCAGCAAACTCGCGCTCGATATCCGCACCATTCAGGGGTTCCTGCGCCGCCAGCCGGGTCAGCAGTTCGCCCTCGGGCGTGCCGTACCAGTAGCCGAGCAGCGCGCCGAGACTGCTGCCGGGGTTGCGCTGCAGATGCTCGATCAGTTGCAGCAATAACGGAAGGTCGGGGTCGTCCGTGCCGGCCAGGGCGGCGGGGTCCGTGACCTGCTCCGCAAGCCGGGGGTCCTGCAGCAGCAGGCGAATCGCGGCCTGCGGCGGGCCCGGCATGCGCCGCTGCGGGGCACGGATCACCGGTTTGCGCAGCGCGGTGGGTGCGGGTATTGCCGTGGTCTCCGGCATGGCTTCGCGGGCGAGTCCGGGCAGGCGCTCGATGGCGACGCCCACGCGCTCGGCCAGCGCCGAGCGCATCAGTTCCCGGAAGACGACCCCGGGGATGCGGTTGATCGCCGGCAGCGCCAGCTTGCTGAGCCGCGCCCTGCCATCCATCTGGGCGAGGTCGATCTCCTGCCCGAAGTGCGCGAACACGAATTCCGAGAGCGGCATCGCGGAGCCGATCTGCTGGCGGAACGCGGCGCTGCCGATGCGTTGCACCAGGCTGTCGGGGTCCTCGCCCTCGGGCAGGAACAGAAAGCTCGCCTGGCGGCCGTCCTGCATGGCCGGCAGTACCAGCTCCAGGGCGCGCGCCGCGGCGCGGCGCCCGGCCTCGTCCCCGTCGAAACAGAACACCACCGCCGAGGTGTGGCGGAACAGGCGCTGCAGATGGCTCGCGCTGAGCGCCGTGCCAAGCGTGCCGGTGGCGTTGCTGATGCCGTGCTGGGCAAGCATCACCACGTCCATGTATCCCTCGACCACCAGCACCCGGTCGAGTTCGCGGTTGCTCTGGCGGGCCTGGTACAGGCCGTAGAGTTCCTGGCCCTTGTGGAAGATCGCGGTCTCGGGCGAGTTGAGGTACTTGGGTTTCTCGTCGCTCAGCACCCGGCCGCCGAAGGCCACGGTGCGCCCGCGATTGTCGTGGATCGGAAACATGATGCGATGGCGAAAGCGGTCATAGAGTCCGCTGTCGTCGTCGCGCTTGATCACCAGTCCGGCCTCGAGCAGCAGCTTGCGCTCGGCCTCGCTGCCTCCCAGGGCTTTCAGCAGTCCGTCCCAGCCGGGCGGTGCGAAGCCGATTCCGAAATGCTTCACCGTGTCATCACCAAGACCGCGATGCTCGAGATAGCGGCGGGCCTCGGCGGCCTGTGGATGCTCGGCGAGCTGGCGCTGGAACCACAGCGCCGCCGCCTGCAGCTTGGCGGCGAGTTCCGCCTGGCGGGCGCTGGCGGGCCCCTGTCCGGCCTCGCGCGGTATCTCGACTCCCGCGACCGCGGCAAGCTTTTCCACCGCCGCGATGAAGTCGAGCCGTTCGTATTCCATCAGGAAGCCGATCGCGTTGCCGCCGGCGCCGCAGCCGAAGCAGTAGTAGAACTGTTTATCGGGGCTGACGCTGAAGGAGGGGCTTTTCTCGTCGTGGAAGGGGCAGAGCGCGGAGTAGTTCTTGCCCGATTTGCGCAGGTTCACGCGGGTATCGATCACGTCGACGATATCGACGCGCTCGAGCAGGTCATCGATGAACTGTTGCGGAATTCGTCCTGACATGGCGCCCCGCGTTCCGGGAAAACACTTGGTTCTGCGTAGTTTCCGCGCCTGCGGCCCGCTTCAGGCGAGTCTGGCCTTGATCCGCTGGCTCACCATGCCCATGTCGGCGCGCCCCTGCACCTGCGGCTTGAGCAGGGCCATGACCTTGCCCATATCCTTCATTTCACTGGCGCCGGATTCGCGCAGGGCCGCATCGACCAGCGCGTCGATCTCGGCGGGCTCGAGGGCGCGCGGCAGGAAATCCTGGATCACCGCGACCTCGGCGGCCTCGATATCGATCAGGTCCTGGCGCGCGGCCTTTTCAAACTGCTGGATCGAATCGCGGCGCTGTTTGAGCATCTTGTCGAGCACGGCGAGCACGCGCGCGTCATCGAGTTCGATGCGCTCATCGACCTCGATGCGCTTGATTTCTGCCTGGATCAGCCGGATGGCATCGCGGCGCGGCTTGTCCTGCGCGCGCATCGCCGCCTTCACGGCTTCGGTGATGCGGGTCTTCAGGGCCGATTCGCTCACGATTTGCCTCCCGGCTCGCGGGAAGAGAGGATCAGTACATTCTCTGCTGGCGGCGGCTTTCGCGGCTCAGCTTCTTCTGGTGACGCTTGACGGCAGCTGCCGCCTTGCGCTTGCGGATCCAGGTGGGCTTCTCGTAAAACTCGCGGCGACGCACTTCTGCCAGTACACCGGCTTTTTCACAGGAACGCTTGAAACGGCGCAGCGCAACGTCAAACGGTTCGTTTTCTTTGATCTTGATGGACGGCATTCACAACCTACCAGTCGGGTGTTCGGAATCTTGCTTAGTCCCCATGCGCTCGCTGGAGTCGCGTGGGGCGCCGAATTCTAATGGCTCGGGAGCGCGATTGCAAAACCCGCATTCGCGGAATTAATAACGCCCGCTGGCCGGGGCCGGCGGCGGCCCGCTATCATCGCGCCCAAATGCGCGTGCTCGGAATAGAAACATCCTGCGATGAAACCGGGGTCGCGGTCTACGATTCGGACCGCGGCCTGCTGGCGCACGTGCTCTACAGCCAGGTCGCGATGCATGCCGAGTACGGCGGCGTGGTGCCGGAACTCGCCTCGCGCGATCACATCAGGAAGCTGCTGCCGCTGGTGCGGCAGGTGCTGCGCGAGGCGGGGCTGGAGCCCGGGGGTATCGACGGCGTGGCCTATACCGCGGGGCCGGGCCTGCTCGGGGCGCTGCTGGTCGGTGGTTGCTTTGCCCGTTCGCTGGCGTTTGCCTGGGGTGTCCCGGCAGTCGGCGTGCACCATATGGAAGCGCACCTGCTGGCGCCGATGCTCGAAGCCGAGCCGCCGCAATTTCCGTTCGTGGCCCTGCTGGTCTCGGGCGGACACACGCAGCTGGTGCGGGTGGATGGCATCGGATGCTACCGGATTCTCGGTGAATCGCTCGATGATGCGGCGGGCGAGGCGTTCGACAAGGTCGCCAAGATGCTCGGTCTCGACTATCCCGGCGGCCCCCTCCTCGCGCGGCTGGCCGAGCAGGGACGGCCGGGGATTTTCCGGTTTCCGCGCCCGATGACCAACCGCCCCGGGCTCGAATTCAGCTTCAGCGGTCTCAAGACCGCGTGCGCCACCGCGATCCGCGCACTGCGTGCCGCGGACGGCAGCATCGAGCCCCAGGCGCGCGCCGACGTGGCCTGGGCATTTCAGCAGGCCGTGGTCGATACCCTGGTGATCAAGTGCCGGCGCGCGCTGGAGCACACCGGCCTCGGGCGGCTGGTGATGGCCGGTGGGGTCAGCGCCAACCGGGCCCTGCGCGAGCGCTTGCGCCAGGAAGCCGATGCCGGCGGCTGGCAGGTGTATTACCCGCAGGCGGCTTTTTGCACCGACAACGGCGCGATGATCGCCTACTGCGGTTGCCAGCGCTTGCTGGCGGGGCAGCACGACGATCTCGCGGTGCGCGCCCGGGCGCGCTGGCCAATGGAAACGCTGGAGCCCATCACATGAGCGAACGCTCGCACGATATCGTGTTCGTGCACGGTCTGCGGGTCGATGCGCTGATCGGTGTGCACGCCTGGGAGCGCGAGCTGCGCCAGACCCTGCTGATCGACCTGGATCTCGCTGCCGATGTGCGTGCCGGTGCGGCGCGTGATGCGCTCGAGGATGCACTGGACTACCAGGCGCTGGCGCGCCGCGTCGGCGAATTCGTGCGTGGTAGCAGCTACCAGCTGGTGGAAAGCCTGGCCGAGGCGCTGGCGAGCCGGTTGATCGAGGAGTTCGCGATTCCCTGGCTGCGGTTGCGGATCACCAAGCCGGGCGCGGTACCGGGCGCCGCTGCGGTTGGCGTACTGATCGAGCGGTCCGTGCGCGGTTGAGCAGGCTCGATCGCCTCAGAACAGGCTGCGCCCGCCATCGACCGCGAGTATCTGCCCCGTCACATAGGGGGCGTCGAGACCGAGGTAGCGCACCGCGCCGGCGATGTCCGCGGGTTCGCCGATCCGCCCCAGGGCCGTGTGTGCCAGCAATTGCCCGGCGAGTGCGGGCGCCAGCTCGGGGTTGGGTTCGGCGGGCCACAGGATCGCTCCCGGCGCCACGCCGTTCACCCGCACCGCAGGCGCCAGTTCGAGCGCGAGCGCGCGGGTCATCATCGCGAGCCCCGCTTTTGCCATCGTGTACACCGCATGCTGTGCCAACGGCAGCGTGGCGTGCACATCCACGATATTGACGATCGCACCCTGGGTGCGTGCCAGGGCCGGCGCCAGCGCCTGGCTGAGAAAGAACGGCCCCTGCAGATTGGAGCCGAAGATCCGGTTCCAGTCTTCCACCCCGACGTCCCCGAGCGGCGTGGCAAGGAAATCCGAGGCGTTGTTGACCAGCAGGTCGATACGACCCCAGCGCGCACCGGCCTGCTGTGCCAGGGCCTGCACCGCGGCGGCATCGCACAGGTCCGCGCCGAGCACGGCGCAGGAGTCCGCGCGTGCCAGGTTGAGCTCGCCGGCGAGATCCAGCGCCGCTTCCCGCGACCGGCGGTAGTGGATCAGTACCCGGCAGCCATTGGCGTGCAGGGAGCGCACGATCGCCGCGCCGATGCGCTGCGCGCCACCGGTGACCAGCGCCACCCGGGCGGATCCGGTGCTCATGTCGGCTCCGTCTGCTGCTGCAGCATCCGGGCGACTTCGACGCAACGCAGCCGGTGCATTTCCGCGCCCACCTGCGGACCGCTCAAACCCTTCGCCAGTGCCGCGGCGGAAGTGACGGTCGCAGCGGCGGCGCAGGTCTGGCGCAGGCGTGCAGCCTGGGGGTAAGGCTCGTCCTCCAGTCCGGTGCGGCCTCGTGCATCGGCCTCGCAGGCGCCGAGAAACTGCTCGAAGCGTTCGTTGTTGCGCATCGCATCGAGATCCTCCAGCAGTGACACGATCGCCGGCGCGCGCATCTCCAGGGCGCGATGACAGCGGGTGTGATGCAGGCAGGCCAGCAGCGCCAGCTCGCGCCATTTCACCGGCACCCGCAGGCGCGCGCACAGGGCGCGCACCGCATCCGCTCCGAGCGCCTCGTGGCCGATGTGCGAAGGCCATTTGGCGGCGGGTGTCAGCGCCTTGCCGAGATCGTGCGTGAGCAGGGCAAAACGTGCGATCGGGGCCAGTTCCAGGCGTGCCGCGAGTTGCAGGCACAGCAGGACATGGATGCCGGTGTCGATCTCCGGGTGATGTTGGGGTGACTGTGGCACCCCGAACAGGCGCTCGATTTCCGGGAACACCGTGCCCAGGGCGCCGCAGGCGCGCAGGGTCGCGAAATACACATCGGGGCGGGCTTCGCCCAGGGCGCGGCGTGTTTCCTCCCACACCCGCTCGGCAACCAGGTGATCGAGCTCGCCGCTGGCGGCGATCGCACGCATGAGTGCCAGGGTTTCGGGTGCGACGGTGAAGCCGCGACTGGCAAAACGGGCGGCGAATCGCGCCACTCGCAGCACTCTCAGCGGATCCTCCACGAAGGCATCCGAGACATGACGCAGCAATCCGCGCTCGAGGTCGGCCTGCCCGCCGTGGGGATCGATCAGGGTGCCGTCCTGGTCTTCGGCGATTGCATTGATGGTCAGATCGCGGCGTCCGAGGTCGTCTTCGAGGCTCACCCCGCCATCGACCTCGAATGCGAACCCGGCGTAGCCATGCCCGCTCTTGCGTTCGCGTCGCGCCAGCGCGTGCTGGTCGCCGGTGCGCGGATCGAGAAACACCGGGAAGTCGCGCCCGACACGGCGGAAACCGCGCGCCAGCATCTCGCTCTCGGTGGCGCCGACGACTACCCAGTCACGCTCGAGTGGCTCGATTCCGAGCAAACGATCGCGCACCGCGCCGCCGACCAGGTACGTCTTCATGGGGAGGAATTCTGCAGCCTGTTTTGATGAGCGCAGCAGTTTAACCAATTCGCGCGGTTGCGTCGGGGTGGCCTGGATCAGCAACTGCAGTGGTAGAGCGCGCCATCCTCGAGGCGCATCGCCCGCAGCCGGCCACCCCACACGCAGCCGGTGTCGAGCGCGAATACCTCGGAGCTGTCGGTCTTGCCTTCGAGCGAGGCCCAGTGACCGAACAGGATCGGGGTAGCGGCGGCGCGCCGCTCCGGGTGGCTGAACCACGGCGCAAAGCCGGCGATGGCGCCCGATGGTGCGCTTTTTGTCTCGAGGTCGAGGCGGCCCGCCGCGTCGCAGAAGCGCATGCGCGTCAGGTAGTTGGTAATCACCCGCAAGCGCTCGTGCCCACCCAGGTCATCACTCCAGCAATCCGGCGAATCCCCGTACATATGGGCAA
The DNA here is from genome assembly GCA_016705365.1 of Gammaproteobacteria bacterium. Taxonomy (NCBI): domain Bacteria; kingdom Pseudomonadati; phylum Pseudomonadota; class Gammaproteobacteria; species Gammaproteobacteria bacterium. The sequence continues at coordinate 1,094,355 of JADIYI010000008.1, forward strand.
GAAAGTCGCGATAGTCCGGTGCGCGCAATACCGCCTGCACTTCCGCCGCGCGCGCCAGCGTATCACTGACACTCCATTGCGGTGGCACCCCGGCGTGCACCATCAGGAACGGCAAACCGTCTTCGCGCCAGGCGAGCGGCCGGCGGCGCAGCCAGTCGAGCAGCAGGTCGCGATCGGGCGCTTCGAGGATCGCATCGAGCGAGTCCTTGCGGGTCGGTGCGCGTGCCCCGGCGGCAACCGCGAGCAGGTGCAGATCATGGTTGCCGAGAACGGTGACCGCGCGCTCGCCAAGTTCATGCACCAGGCGCAGCACGCGCAACGAATCGGGTCCGCGGTTGACCAGGTCGCCGGCAAACCAGATCCGGTCGCGGCTGGCATCGAACTGCACGAGCTCCAGCATCTGCATGAGGGCGTCGTAGCAGCCCTGCACATCGCCGACCGCGTAGGTAGCCATCAGACGGTTTCCGCGGCGAGGGTGGCGGCATTGCTGATCGCGACGAATTCCTGCACCGAGAGCGTTTCCGGGCGGCGTCCGGGATCGATGCCGAGCGCCTCCAGCGCGCGCGCGGCGATGAGGCCCTGCAGCGCGTTGCGCAGCGTTTTGCGGCGCTGGCCGAATGCCTGGCGCACCACCTGGGCCAGGGTGCGCGCGCAGGCGGCGGATCCATGCGGAAACGGCCGCGGCTGCAGGCGCACCACGGCGGAATGCACGCGCGGCGCCGGCACGAACGCCTCCGGCGGCACCTCGAACAGCGGTTCGACCAGGCAGCGGTACTGCACCATCACGCTCAGGCGACCATAGTCCGCGCTGCCGGGTCCGGCGCCGAGGCGCTCGACCACTTCGCGTTGCAGCATGAAATGCATGTCGCGCAGGCGCTCGCCACAGTCGAGCAGATGGAACAGCAGCGGGGTCGAGATGTTGTAGGGGAGGTTGCCGACCATCCGCAGCCGGGTAGCGGCATCCGCAAGCGTGTTGAAGTCGAAACGCAGCGCGTCGCCCTCGTGCACGCTGAGACGTGCGGATTCGCGCATTTTCCAGTTGGCGGCAAGATCGCGGTCGAGTTCGATCAGGTGCAGCCGCGCGCCGCTGGCGATCAGGCCGTCGGTGAGTGCGCCGCGCCCGGGACCGATTTCGACCACGGTATCGGCAGGGCGCGCATCGATCACGGCGAGGATGTGGTCTATGACATGACGATCGCTCAGGAAATTCTGGCCAAAGCGTTTGCGTGGACGGTTGAGGATCTGCGGCGCCGACATCAGGCAGCACCCCGGGTGCCCGCGCGGGCCATCCCGATCGCGGTATCGATCGCGCATTGCATGCTGCCGCTGTCGGCCAGTCCGCGCCCGGCGAGATCGATCGCGGTGCCATGGTCCACCGAGGTACGCACGATCGGCAAGCCCAGCGTGATGTTCACGGCTTGCCCGAAACCCATGTGTTTCAGAACCGGCAATCCCTGGTCGTGGTACATCGCGAGCACCGCGTCGGCGCCTTCGAGGCAGTGCGGCGTGAACAGCGTATCGGCCGGCAGCGGGCCGCTCAGTTTCATGCCGCGCGCGCGCAGCCGTTCGAGACAGGGGATGATGTGATCGATTTCCTCGCGCCCCATGTGTCCGCCCTCGCCGGCGTGCGGGTTGAGCCCGGCCACCAGTATGTGCGGATCGGGGATCGCGAAGCGGTTGACGAGTTCCCGGTGCAGGATCTCGATGGTCTCGGTGAGCAGTGGTCCGCGCACCCGGTCGGGTACTTCGCGCAATGGCAGGTGCGTGGTGGCCAGCGCGACGCGCAGCCCCGGCGTGGCCAGCATCATCACCACGCGCACGGTGCCGGTGGCCGCGGCCAGGTACTCGGTATGGCCGCTGAACGCGATGCCGGCGTCATTGATGATGCCCTTGTGCACCGGCCCGGTGACCAGCGCATCGACCCGTCGGTCGAGGCAGGCGGCGAGTGCGGTATCGAGCGTCTCGAGCACGTAGGCCGCATTGGCGACATCGAGTACTCCGGGCCGGGCCGGCGCACGCAGGCTTACCGGCAACACACGCAGGGAGCCCGCCGGTGCCGGCAGCGGCTCGGGTGGCAGGATGGTGAGTTCAAACCCCAGCAGCGCGGCGCGCCCGGCGAGCAGTGCCGGGTCCGCGACGGCAATCAGCGGGCAGGCAAAGCCGCGCCGGGCGAGAGTGAGCAGCAGGTCGGGGCCGATTCCCGCGGGCTCTCCCGGTGTCAGCGCGATGATGGGCGGATCAGATCTTGATCTCGACAAAGGCCTCGTCCCGGATCTTCTGCAGCCAGGTGTTCAACTCGTCATCGTATTTCTGGCCAAAAAGAATGTTGCGCGCCTGGTTGCGACGCAGTTCCTCGCTGAGGTCCTCGGTGCGCCGCTCCTCGACCTTCAGTACGTGCCAGCCGAATTCGCTCTTGAACGGCGCGCTCACTTCGCCGGCGCCGGTCTGGTTCATGACCTGCTCGAATGCCGGCACCATCTGCCCCGCGCTGGTCCAGCCAAGTGAGCCGCCTTCCTGCGCCGAGCCGATATCATCGGAGAATTCCCGCGCCAGCTTTGCGAAATCCTCGCCGGCGACGATGCGGTCGTGCAGCTTGGTGGCGAGCAGTTGCGCCTGCTCGTCGCTGCGAATTTCCGAGGGCTTGATCAGGATGTGGCGCACCAGTGTCTGCTGGGTCATCTGGCCGCTGCCGCCACGTTTCTCGAACAGCTTCACCAGGTGCAGGCCGCTGGCGCTGCGCACCGGCTCCGAGATTTCGCCCACTTTGAGAGCAGGAACCGTTTCGAGGAATATGCCCGGCAGGTCTCCCGCCAGCCGCCAGCCGAGATCACCGCCCGAGAGCGCATAGCGGCTCTTGTCCGGAGCTTTCATGAAGCGCTCGAAGGTCTCGTCGCCGGCGAGGCGCGTGCGCAGCGTCTCGATATAGGCGCGCGCCTCGTTCTCCTGCTCCAGGGTCGCTTCCTTGGCCAGCGGCAGCAGCAGGTGGCCGATGTGGTACACCGCCGAGGTGCGCTTCTGGCCCTCTTCCGAGCTGAGGTAATCGTTGACCTCCTGCTCGGTGACCTGCACCCGGCTGCGCACGTTACCCTGCTGTACCCGCGAGATGATCATTTCCTGGCGGACCTGCTCGCGCAGTGCATTGTAGGAACCGCCCTGTGCTTCCACCGAGGCGCGGAACTGGTCGAGCCCCATGCCGTTCTGGCTGGCCATGCCGCTCAGCGCTTCATTGAGCTGCGCATCGCTGATGCGCACCCCGGCGCGCTCGCCCATCTGCAACTGGATCCGCTCGAGAATCAGGCGGTCGAGGACCTGACGCGCGAGAACCTCGGGTGGCGGTGCCTCGACGCCCTGCTTCGCGACATTGTCGCGCACCTGCTGCAGGCGATCCTGGTACTCGCTCGCGAGGATGATGTCGTCATCGACGATGGCCACCACGCGTTCCAGCGGTTGGGTCTGCGCCCGCGCGCCACCCGCGATGCCGGCACAACAGGCCAGGATCATGATGGCAGCGGCAAGCCACTGGCCCCGTGCGTTCGGATTAGTATGCAAAACCGTCTTCCCCCTTGTCTGCCCGGTAACCGAAAATACTGCTCTGCAGCAGCTGGTCGACATTCTTGCCAATGCCGCCCAGTCCGCGCAGCACGAATTGTACGTAAACGGCGTAATCGCGGCCCTGATCCCAGTCGACGCCTTCCTGGTAGACCATGCGCAACGCCCAGCAGCACGAGCTGTACTCGATGCCGGCGAGCTCCTCGAGACTGTAGTCATTGGTGAAGTCGTACTGGTAACGCGCCAGCAGCTTCCAGCGATCCCCGAGAGGCAGAATGGCCGAGAAGTCGGCCTGGTCGATGGTTTCATACACGGCCACGCCGTTGGGATCGATCGTCAACTGGTCGCGGCGGTAACGATAGCCGGCATTGAAGATGGTTTCCCGGTCGGGTGTCCAGTGTGCCAGCACGCCACCCTCGTTGACCCGCTCCTTGTGAGGATCCCACAACGTGGTGCCGGTGATCGCGAGGGTGTCGATGGGCTGCGCCTGCAGTTCCGCGGCAATTTCCGAGCTGGACACCCGGTCTGCGTTGATCGGCTGGTCGGCGATGGTCACGCGCCGGTCCTCGAAGTAGAAGATCTCTCCGATGCTGGCGGTGAGGGTCTCGCTGCCGTCCTTGTCGGTGATGAAGCGCGAGGTCATGCTGAGCGATGCCTGGTTGGCGTCGGCGATGCGATCGTGGCCACTGAAGCGCGTGGGGCGAAACAGCTGGCTGAAGCCAAAGGTCAGGTCCTGCGAGTCGAAGTTGGGAATGTCCTCGTGGTCGTCATGATCCACCCACAGGTAGTACACGCGCGGCTCCAGGGTCTGCAGGTAGCTGGCGCCGAACAGCTCGGTATCGCGCTCGAGAAAATAGCCCGTGTCGAGGCTGAACAGCGGGGCGGCGACCGAAGGCGACTCGTTGCCCGCGTTGTTGTAGCCCTCGTCGAGGCTGTAGCTGATCGACTGGTAGCCGACGGTGGGTTTCACGAACGCCGCATCCCACTCCATCGGGAAACTTGCCAGCGGCTCGAGGAACACCCGCTGGCCGGTCAATTTCGCGCTGTCCTTGTGTTCGAACGAGGTGTATTCGCTATTGAGCGCGAAATCGGGCTTGAACGCGCCGCGGCTGAACTGGCGCGAGAGCGCGATGCGCGGCAGCATCTTGTAGGGCTGCTCGAGCTCGGTGTCGAGCAACTGGTACTGTTGCGCCCTCGCCTGTACCCGCCAGGTATCGGCGAAGCGATAACTGAGTGCACCGGCCTGCGGCAGGTGCGTGGCGCGCTTGACCTCGAGCCCGGTGACGTTCAGGTTGCGCAGATAGTCCGGGTCGCTGACCTCGGTGTAATCGATCAGGGTATTGAAGTCTTCGAACGGGCTGCCCTGCTGTTGCAGGCTGAGCAGCCAGCGGTCGTCGCCGTAGACGTTGTCATCCGGCAGCATCGCACCACTGGCCACCCACTGGCTCCAGCGGTTCAGGTAACGCACCTCGGCACCGGCCATGGGCCCGCGATCGTTGGTATAACGCGGCACCAGCGTGGCGTCGAAATTGGGCGCGATGTTCAGGTAGTAGGGCGTCGCGACATCGAAGCCGTTCTGGGACGAGTTGGTGAACGCGGGCCACAGAAAGCCGCTCATGCGCCGGTCATCGATCGGAAAGCTCAGCCACGGGGTGTACATCACCGGCACGCCCTTCACCTCGAGACGCGCGCTGTGCGCCGTGCCCTTGCCGGTTTCGCGATCGATATGGATCGTGCTCGCGGCAAGCTGCCAGTCGTCATGACCCGGTTCGCATTGGGTGTAGGTGCCGTCCTCGAGATCGAGGCTGCGATCGACATTGCGCAGCACTTCGTCGGCCTCGCCACGGGTGTGCTCCTTGTGCATCACGAAGCGTGCCTTGCGCAGCACGCCGGATTCGTCCGCGGTATTGATCACCGCCGACTCGCCCTGCACCAGCAGCCCTGGTTCGCGGTACTGTACCTCACCCTCGATCTCGACCCGGTCCTGCTCGCGGTAGTAAGCGGCGCGATCGGCGCGCAGGCGGCGCTCGCCCTGGCGCACCGTCACGTTGCCGGAAAACTTCGCCACCTCGGGATCCTGCAGCAGCTCCGACTCCTGAGAAGAGGCGTGAATGGTGCCGAATACCGCGCCCGAATCCATCGGCTCGAGCGCCGGTTCGACGTAGGCGCCCTCGCACTGTTTGCCGATTGCGCCAAGCTGCTCCTCGGTGAGGCGCTCGCGTGGCACCCAGTCCATCGAACGGGCCAGCGCATCGGCGGGTGATCCGAGTACGGTGCGTTGCGCGGGCTGCGCCGGCTGGCTGGGCACGGAGGCGAGCGCGCCCTCGGGCCGCGGAGCAACCGTGCAGGACCACGCACCGCCGGATCCGGCCTCGCACTGCCATTGCTGATCCGGGGCCGGAGTATCCGACCACGCGGGCACGGTGGCGACCGCCGCCACGAGGCAGCGAAGCAAGAACGCGGGTTTGCGCGATAGTCCGTTGACGATCCGGTCCTCGGTCGGGCTGCCAGGAATGGCGGCCTGGGCTCCGCGGATCTTCTCAGGCCCGGGGAAGCGTGGATAATGCACGGCGTTTTGGCCGCGCTGCATTATAGCGGCATCGTGGCGCGGGGATCGACTGCCGCTGCCACACAGTTCGGGGGAATGATGGATTCGTTGCTGAAATGGTGCGCCACCCGGGTGCGCCCGCTGGCCGGTGCGGAGCTTGTGCTGCGCGCAGTGGCGGGCGATGCGAGTTTTCGCCGCTATTTCCGCCTGGTGGGTTGCCAGCCGACGCGCATAGCGGTGCATGCGCCGCCGGACAAGGAGCGCAACCTGGAGTTCATCCATATTGCCGCGATATTGCGCGCGGCGGGGGTGCAGGCACCCGAGGTGCTTGCGCACGAGCCCGGCGAGGGCTTTCTGCTGCTGAGCGATCTGGGCGACACCCTGTTGCTCGGCGCGCTTGGCGAGGACACCGTGGAGGCGCTCTATCGCACCGCGCTCGACACCCTGCTGGCGATCCAGGGGGCCGCGATACAGCACGGCGGGTGGCGAGCGCCGGATTATTCGGCGGCGCTGCTCGAGCAGGAGATGGCACTGTTTCCCGAGTGGTACCTGCAGGGCCTGCTCGGCCTGGAGCCCGATGCTGGCGAGCGCCGGATGTTGCGCGATCTGTTCGAGTGCCTGGGCGCGAGCGCGCTGGAACAACCGCAGGTGCTGGTGCATCGCGACTACCATTCGCGCAACCTGATGCTGCAGCCGGATGGAACGCTCGGGGTGATCGATTTCCAGGACGCGGTGCGCGGACCGCTCACCTACGACCTGGTGTCGCTGTTGCGCGATTGCTACATCGAATGGCCCGCCGCGCGGGTGCAGGCCTGGGCGCGGGAATATGCCGGGCGTGCCAGCGCCGCGGGACTGATGGCGCCGGTCGAAGCCGCGACGTTCCGGCGCTGGTTCGACTGGATGGGCCTGCAGCGGCACATCAAGGTGCTCGGCATTTTCGCGCGCCTGTGGCTGCGTGACGGCAAGCGCGGCTACCTTGCCGATCTTCCACTGGTGATGCGCTACACGCTCGGAGTGGCCGAGGCCTATCCTGAGCTCGGCGAGTTTGCGGGCTGGTTTCGCGCGCGGGTGCTGCCGCTTGCCGCCGCCCAGGACTGGTATCGCCCGCGATGAAAGCCATGTTGCTCGCCGCGGGGCTCGGGACCCGCCTGCGTCCGCTCACCGAGACCCTGCCAAAGCCGCTGCTGGCGCTGGCAGGCAAGCCGATGATCGAGTATCACATCGAGAAGCTGGTGGCGGCCGGTGTGCGGGACCTGGTGATCAACGTGTCGTATCTCGGTGAGCTGATCGAAGCGGCGCTCGGTGATGGTGCGCGCTGTGGCGCGCGCATCCGCTACAGCCGCGAGCCCGAGGGGCCGCTCGATACGGGCGGCGGTCTGCGCCGGGCGCTGTCCCTGCTCGGCGCCGAGCCGTTCCTGCTGGTGGCCGGTGATATCTGGAGCGATTTTCCGTATCGACGCCTTGTCGACCACGCGCTGGCCGCGGGGCAGCTGGGTCACCTGGTGGTGGTGCCGAATCCACCGCAGCACCAGGCGGGTGATTTCGCGCTGGATGCGCGGGGTCGGCTGAACCGTGACGGCAACGGCCGCAACTGCACCTATTCGGGTATCGCGCTGCTGGCGCCGGAAATTCTCGCGGGCTGGGACGAGACGATCTTTCCGTTGCGCGAGCCACTACGCCGCGCCGCGACGCACGGCGCGCTGGGCGGTGAGTGCTGGGAGGGCGAGTGGGAAGACGTCGGTACCGTCGAGCGTTACCGTGCCCTCAATCGGCGGCTGGAGCAGAAACAGGAACAGGGCGGGAGTGCTGGTCCAGCGATCTGAGCCAGCCGCGCACCCGTTTCGCCAGCAAGGTTTCGTTGTCGCCCGGTTCCCACGGTCCGATGCTGGTCATGATCTGGCGGTAGCGGTCCAGACCTGCGGCATCGGCCTGCGCGCGACGCTGCGCCCCTTCCTCGTGCTGCGTAACGGGATCGAGCAGTTCGAGTACCGGCACCGCAAGATCGTCTGGCCACTCGCTGGCGAGTCCCGGGAAGTCCACCGGATCGATCACGATCGCGGCCTTCACGGCGGCGGGCTGCGCGCCGACGAAGCCGGTCAGCAGCGCGGCCGCGCTGTTTTCCGCCACCAGCACCAACGCACCCTCGGCGGATGCCGCACTCACGGCCCGGGCAATGCGGGCCTCGCATCGCTTCGCCCATTTCCGCAGCTCCTCGATGCGCTGCTGCGCGTCCGGATCCGGCTGCGCGGGTGCTGCGCTTGCTTGCGGATCGGGGTCGGGAACCAGGGGCCCCGAATGGCTGCGCGGTGGCGATTCCAGGCTGATCAGCCAGGTGGACCAGCCCTGCGCGGGCAGGAGCTGGCGCAACTGCTCGATCGCGGGCGAGGCGGTCGGGTATTCGCCGTCACCGGGGAGCAGCAACAGGGCGCCGCGTGCGGGTTTGGCGGTGCTGGTTTTCACGAACACCGGGAACTCTTCGCCCTCGACCTGCAGCAGGCGCCGTTCGGCGGCAAGTTGTAGCGCCAGTTCCGCGAGGTCCGGTGCGGCGGGAGCCGCTGCCACGGCCGCGGGTGGTTGCGCGGCCGCGGCTTCGGTGCCGGCAGTCGGCTCCGCAGCCATTGCCTCCAGTGCCAGGGCGAGAGCGCAAAGCAGCGTCGACAGGCGGTGACGGACACGATTTGACATACCGGCCAGTATAGTCGCGGGCGGCGGTGCCAATTCGGCGCGGGCTTCCATTACAATCCCTCCCTTATACTGCCTGCCCTGTCGGGAGACCCGCACATGAACCCGTTCCTGATTGCGCCCTCGATACTGTCGGCCGACTTCGCGCGTCTCGGCGAAGACGTTGGCGCGGTGCTTGCGGCCGGTGCCGATATCGTCCATTTCGATGTGATGGACAATCACTATGTGCCCAATCTCACGATCGGTCCCATGGTCTGCCGGGCGTTGCGCGACTATGGAATCAGTGCGCCGATCGATGTGCACCTGATGGTGAGCCCGGTCGATGCGCTGATCGGCAGTTTTGCCGATGCCGGCGCAACCTATATCACCTTTCATCCGGATGCCACGCCGCACGTCGATCGCAGCCTGCAGCTGATCCGCGATCATGGCTGCAAGGCCGGGCTGGTGTTCAATCCGTCCGCCGGGCTCGAAGCCGCGCGCTACGTACTCGACAAGCTCGACATGATCCTGCTGATGTCGGTGAACCCGGGTTTCGGCGGACAGAAGTTCATCCCCGGCACACTCGGCAAGCTGCGCGAAGCGCGGGCGATGCTCGATGCGTGCGGATTGCCGATCCGTCTCGAGGTCGATGGCGGTGTCGGTGAGTCGAATATCCGCGAGATCGCCGAAGCGGGTGCCGATACCTTCGTGGCCGGCTCGGCGATCTTCAGTGCCCCCGAGTATGCCGAGGCGATAGCCAATATGCGCAGCGAGCTGGCCGCCGCGCAACGCCCCTGATCGATGCGGTTCGCAGCGCTGCGCACGCTGTTCGCGGGACGCCTGCCGGCGCTGGTGATGCTCGATCTCGACGGCACACTCATCGACAGCGTTCCGGATATCAGCCGCGCCCTCGACGCCACGCTGCGCGCGCGCAACCTGCCCGCTGCCGGCGCGGCGCGCGCGCGGCGCTGGGTAGGGCGCGGTTCGCGGCAATTGCTGCGCGATGCGCTGGCATTTGGCGCCGCGCTGGAACCCGGGCAGGTCGATACGCAGGAACTCGAGCGGGCGCTGGGCGACTACCTGGCCCGCTACCTCGACGATTGCACCCGCGATACCCGGGTGTTGCCCGGCGCGGCGGAGCTCATCGAGGCACTGCGCGGCGCCGGGGTGAAAGCCGCCTGCGTCACCAACAAGCCGTTGGCGATCGCCGAGCGCGTGCTGGCGCATTTCTTTTTGCCCGGGCGTTTCGATACCGTGATCGGGGGCGACTCCGGCGCCGCGCCGAAACCCGATCCGGCTCCGTTGCTGGCGGTGATGAGGCGACTTGCGGTCGAGGCCCGCGAAACCGTGATGATCGGTGATTCGCGCCACGATGTGCGCGCGGCACGCGCGGCAGGGATTGCCGTGATCGCCTGCGCCAATGGCTACAACCACGGCGAGGACATCCGCGGCGAAGGCCCCGACCTGGTGATCGACACGCTCGGTGAATTGCTTTGAGATGCGCATCCAGTAGAATTCCGCCCTGAACACGCACCTGGAGACGGGATGATCACGCGCACGCGCTGGCGACGCTGAATCCAATCGACCCGCCGCGGATCGCCCTGCGCGCGCCGCGGATCGCCCTTGTTTCCGGAGTCATGATGAACCGCAGCCAACTCGTCGATCTCGCCCGCCAGGGCTTTAGCCGCGTGCCGGTGGTCCGCCGCCTGCTGGCCGATCTCGAAACCCCGCTCAGCGCCTACCTGAAATTTGCCGGTCCCTGCAGTTTCCTGCTCGAGTCGGTGGAAGGCGGCGAAAAATGGGGACGCTACTCGATCATCGGCCTGCCCTGCGCGAGGCGCATCGTGGTGCGTGGTCATCGGGTCGAGGTGCACGATGGCGCCGCGCTGCTCGAGAGCAGCGAGGTCGATGATCCGCTGGCTTTCGTGCAGGATTATGCGCGCCGCGAAAGGGTGTTCCCGCATGCGGCGCTGCCAATGTTCTCGGGCGGCCTGGTCGGATATTTCGGCTATGACTGTGCCCGCCTGGTCGAGCGGCGCCTGGCCGCGGGCACTCCGCCCGATGTGCTCGGCACGCCCGATATCCTGTTGCTGGTGGCGGAAGAGTTCCTGGTGTTCGACAACCTCGCCGGCGCCATCCTGCTCGCGACCACGGTCGACCCGCGCGCCGGCGATGCGGCCGCGCGTGCCGAGGCACGCCTCGACGAACTGCAACGGCGTCTCGATATGCCGGCGCCGCGTCTGCCACCGATCGATATCGCGGCCGGTGGCGCCGACAGCGCGCGTGCCCGCGAGGTGGAAGCCTCGTTCGTCTCGGAGTGCGGACGCGAGCGTTACGAGGATGCGGTGCGGCGGATCCGCGAATATATCCTTGCCGGCGACGTGATGCAGGTGGTGCCGTCGCAGCGTCTCAGCGCGCCGTTCGCGGGCAACCCGGTGAATCTCTACCGGGCGTTGCGCAACATCAACCCCTCGCCGTACCTGTTCTTTTTCGATCTGGGGGATTTCCAGATCGTCGGCTCCTCGCCCGAGGTGCTGTCGCGGCTGCAGGGCGAAGAGGTCACCGTGCGCCCGATCGCGGGCACCCGCCGGCGCGGGCGCACGCAAGCGGAGGATCTCGCGCTCGAGCGGGAACTGCTGGCCGATCCCAAGGAGATCGCCGAGCACCTGATGCTGATCGACCTCGGGCGCAACGATGTGGGGCGGGTTGCCCGCACCGGCAGTGTGGTGGTGTCCGAGCGCATGATCGTCGAGCGCTATTCGCATGTGATGCACATCGTGTCGAATGTCTGCGGACAGTTGCGCGAGGGTCTGGATGCGATGGATGTGCTGCGCGCCACCCTGCCGGCGGGCACCCTGTCGGGCGCACCGAAGATCCGCGCGATGGAAATCATCGACGAACTCGAGCCCTCGAAGCGCGGCATCTATGGTGGCGCGGTGGGATATCTCTCCTGGCACGGCGACATGGATACCGCGATCGCGATCCGCACCGCGGTGATCTCCGGCGGTAAACTGCATGTGCAGGCCGGTGGCGGGGTGGTCGCCGACTCCGTTCCCGCCCTCGAATGGGAGGAGACCATGAACAAGGCGCGTGCGATGTTCCGTGCCGCCGCGATGGTGCTGAATTAAATGGGGTCAGAGTGATTTATTCGGAGGATAAATCACTCTGACCCCAGTTATCATCACCCCACGTTCACTCAAAAGGATCGACCCATGAAGCTCTACGGTATCTGCCTCTCTCCCTATGTGCGCAAGGTTGCGGTGGTAATAAATGTGAAGGGGCTGGAGTGCGAGCGGGAGGACGCGTTTCCGGGTTCGCTGTCGCGCGCCATCAGCCCGCTCGGCAAGATCCCCGCGCTGCAGGACGGAGCACTGACCCTGGCCGATTCCAGCGTGATCTGCGAGTACCTCGAGGAGCAATATCCCGCCGTTGCGATGTTGCCGAAGTCGCCCGCCGACCGGGCACGATCGCGCTGGCTCGAGGAGTTCGGTGATACCCGGCTCGGTGAACTGTGCGGTGGCGGGATCTTCTTCGAGCGCGTGGTCAAGCAGATCATGCACGGCGAAGGGCCCGACGAGGAGAAAGTCAGCAATACCATCGACAATCTGCTGCCGCCGATGCTCGATTATCTGGAGAGCGAACTGCCGCCCGACGGCTTCGTGTTCGGCATGCCGGGGATTGCCGACATCAGCATCGCGACGCACTTCGTGAACGCGGAGTACGCCGGATACACGGTCGATGCGAGCCGCTGGCCGCGGATCGCGGCGCTGCTGCAGCGGGTCCGCGCGCTGCCCGGTGTGCAGCGGCAGTTGCAGGAGGAGGCCGCGCTCATGGCGCAAATGGGAGCGGCGAAGTAGCGGGCTGTTCGGCCTCGCCGAAGACGCCGACCCGCGCCAGGGCCAGGGAAAATCCAATCGCTCGGGCGATGCCGGGAGGACCGATGAAGATCACACGGGTCAATCACGCCGCGCTCAATATTGCAGCGGGAATAACGGAAGTGGAGCATTTCTATACCCGCCTGCTCGGCATTCCCACGGTGCCGCGGCAACTGCCGCCGGAGTTCGCCGCCAGGGTGCCCGGATTCTGGATGCAACTCGGTCAGACCCAGGTGCACATCATCCAGGCGCCGCTCGAGGGGCGTGCACGCGAACCGGTTGGCCCGCATATCGCGTTCTACGTCGATGATCTCGATGCGGCGGTTGCCGAGCTGGGCGTGGCCGGCATCGAATTCGACCGCTTCGGGGGATTCGTGTTCTTTTCCGACCCGGCCGGCAACACGGTCGAATTGCAGCAGGATCCCGAACTGCTGCCGGGCTAGGAGTCCACCGGTGATTCGCCCTGCGGCCAGCGCGCGCGGCTGCGGGCAGGATCCCTGACTCCTGTGCGGAAGCTCGTTCTGCCGTCATTTCGCGGGCATTGTCACGGGCGTTGCCAGCCCCGGAACTGTCTGTATACTCGGGTCTCGTTGCCGCGCGGCGCAGTCCGTGCCGCATTCGTCGAACGCCAGGGGGACGCATGGTTCTGCATGATCTGGGCATGATCAAGCGCATCTTTGGCGGTACCGACAGCCCCGAGGAACTGCGCGAACTCTACCGCGAAGCGATGCTGATGACGCTGGCGCGGGCCACCCATGCCGACTCCTACACCAGCCATGTCGAGGTCGAGACGGTGCGCGCGGTCTATCAGCATCATGTTGGCGAGGAAATCAGCAGCGCGGATGTGCGCGTGGCGGCGGCATCGGATCTGTTCGAGACCGCGCCGCTCGAGAAATGGCTCGGCGGCGTGTCGCGACGCCTCGACGAGGCGCACTGCAAGTCAATCGTGAAAGCCCTGATCGAGGTGATCCACGTCGATGGTCACCTGCGAACGGGCGAGGCGGATTTTTTCAACATGGTGGTCGGTGCGCTGCGCCTGAGTCCGATCGATATCGTCGAGATATGCGGCGCCGATTGACAGCGCGCATGCAAGTGCGGGGCTAGTGCATGGCGAAGCTGCGCCTGTTGTTCGTACACCAGAATTTCCCGGGACAGTTCAAACACCTCGCCCCGTGGCTTGTCAGCCAGGGGCACGAGGTCATCGGCATGGGCGATGCGGAGAACCTCAAGAGTCGCAATGCCGCGTGGACGTTTCCGGTCGTCGGCTATACCGCGCGGCCCGCGCAGCAGGGCGCCGGGCACCACTACCTGCGCTCCTTCGAAGCGGCTATCCGCCGCGGACAGGACGTGACGCGCGCGTGCCTCGAGTTGCGCGGCAAGGGGTATTCGCCGGACCTGATCATCGGGCATCCGGCGTGGGGCGAGTTGTTGTTCGTTCGTGACGTGTTCCCGCGTGCCAGGCTGGTGTCGTATTTCGAGTTCTTCTACCGTGCCGAGGGCGGTGACGTGGGCTTCGATCCCGAGTACCCGTCCTCGCTCGATACCGTGTTCAAGCTGCGCATCCGCAACAGTACCCAGTTGCATGCGCTCAGTGAATCCGATGCCGGCATCAGCCCGACGCAGTGGCAGCGATCGAGTTACCCGGCACGCGAGCAGTCCCGCATCCGGGTGATACACGAGGGGCTCGATACCGATGTGGTACGAGCCGACCCCGCCGCAAGCTTGCGCCTGGCCGACGGACGGGTGCTGACGCGCGAGGACCAGGTGGTCACCTATGTCAGCCGCCAGCTCGAGCCCTACCGCGGTTTCCATGTCTTCATGCGCGCGCTTCCGGAGCTGCAGCGGCGCCTGCCGCGTGCCATTTTCGTGCTGGTCGGCGCCGATGGGGTCAGTTACGGCGCACCACCCCCGGCGCCGCACCAGTGCTATCGCGAGATGCTGCTGGCCGAGGTCGGTACGCACCTCGATACCGCGCGGGTGTATTTCACCGGGCGGATCGCGTACCCCGACTACCTGCGGCTGCTGCAACTGAGCCGGCTGCACATCTATTTCACCTATCCCTTCGTGCTGTCGTGGTCGATGCTGGAGGCCATGGCCTGCGGGGCGCCGGTACTCGGCTCCTCGACGCCACCGGTGCGCGAGATGATCAGCGAAGGCGAGAACGGCTACCTGTTCGATTTCTTCGATCGTGAACAGCTGGTCGAGCGCGCGGTGGCGATCCTCGGGCAGGACAACCGCGAGCTGTGTGCCGCGGCCCGGCGCAAGATCGAAGGCGAGTTCTCGTTCCGTGACAACAGCCTGCCGGCTTACCTGGCGCTGTTGCAGGAGCTGTCCGCGCTGGACTGACGGTCAGACTTCGCGAAATGCGCGCAGCAGCGAATCGTGGATCGGGCGCATGATGTATTGCAGCGCGGTACGCGATTGGGTCTGGATGTAGACCTCGGCCGCCATCCCCGGCTCGAGCGTGGTGATCTTCGCCTCGCCGAGCGAGTCGGCGTCCGGCACGATATGCACCTGGTAGTAGGCGCGGCCCTCCTGGTCGGCCAGCACATCGGGCGATATGTAGCTCACCTCGCCGCTCACCATCGGCGTGGTGCGATAGGGCAGGGCGCTGAAGCGGATATCCGCGTGCTGGCCGATATGCAACTGTTTGATCGCATCGAGCGGTGCCTGGGCCTCGATCAGCAGGTTCACATCCATGGGCACGATATCGAGCAGCGGTTCGCGCGGGCCGATGGTCGCGCCCTCGGTATGCACCCGCAACGCGATCACCTTGCCGTTCACCGGTGCCACGATGGATTGGCGCGCCAGCGCGTCGCTGGTCGGCAGCAGTCGCTCGCGCAGCTCCAGCATCGTGACACCGCTCTCCTTGAGTTCCTCGGCCGCCCGCCCCACGTATTCATCGCCAAGCGCGGCGATGCGCAGCCGCAGGTCATTGATACGCTGTTCGGCGCGCGAGATTTCCGCCTTGCGCTCCTCGGTGCGCGACTGGTATTCGGCCACCAGGCGCTTCTGGGCAAGGATGCGCACCTCGGCGATGTACTGCTTGTCGTGCAGGGCCTCGTAGCTGCCGAGTTCCTCGACCGCGAGGGCTTCGGCGGTGAGCTCGGTCTTGCGCTGGTCCGCGAGCGCGCGGATTTCGCGCTGTATCTCGACGATCTGCCCGTTGATCAGGCGGATCTGGTCGTCGAGCGAGTGGCGCCGGGTCTCGAACAAGGCGCGTTCGCGGGTCTGGAGTTCGGTGACATCGGCATCCGCGGCGCGCTCGCGCAGTTCCGCCGGAAAACTGATCTCGCGGTTCATGGTGGCCTCGGCGTGCAGCCGGGCCTGGCGCGCGAGCTGGGCATCCAGCGCGCTGCGCACGATGCCATACTGCGAGCTGACGGCGGCATCTTCGAGCTGGATCAGTGTCTGGCCGCGGGTCACGCTGTCACCGTCGCGCACCAGGATCGATTTCACGATTCCGCCCTCGTTGTGCTGCACCGTCTTGCGGTTGTTGGCAACCTTGACCAGCCCCCCGACCACGATGGCCCCATGCAGCGGGGCGGTCGCGCTCCAGATGGCGAGCCCGCCGAACACGATCAGGATGGTCAGCGCGCCGGTGCGTGCTATCCGCTTGACTTCAATCGACATGCAATGGATTCCGCTTCAGTGAGTCACTTGGCCTGGCGCATCGGCAGCACGCGCGCGAGCACTTCATCGCGCGGTCCGAATGCATCCATCAGCCCTTCGCGCAGCACCAGTATCCGGTCGATGTTCTCGAGCATCGAGGGGCGGTGGGTCACCAGCACCATGGTGATCCGGTCCTTGTGCATGCGTGCCACCACCTGCTGCAGGCAGGATTCGCCTTCACTGTCGAGATTCGCGCTCGGCTCGTCCAGCACCACCAGCCTGGGATTTCCGTACAGCGCGCGGGCCAGCCCGATGCGTTGCATCTGGCCACCCGACAGCACCACGTTACCGGTGCCGATCACGGTGTCATAACCCGCAGGCAGGCGCAGGATCATTTCGTGGGCGAGGGTATATTGCGCGGCCCTGACCACGGCATCGGAATCGACCTCGCCAAGGCGCGCAATATTCTCCGCGACGGTGCCCGGAAACAGCTCGACGGCCTGCGGCATATAACCGAGGTAGGGGCCGATATGGCCGCGGTCGAGGCGCGCGATATCGGCCCCGTCGAGGCGCACCGCGCCCGACGTGGGTGTCCAGATGCCGACCAGCAGGCGTGCAAGGCTGGATTTTCCCGATGCGCTCGGACCGATGATCGCAAGCGATTCGCCGGGCGCGAGTTCGAATGCCGCGCCGCGCAGGATCGGGCGGTCGGGGGACGCGCCCGCGAGCGTGACACGCTCGACCGTGAGGCGTCCCTGCGGTGCCGGCAGGCGCGTATCCGCCTTCAGCAGGCCGGGTTCGAGGTGCGGTCTGAGGCGGCCGAACGCCGCGCGCGCCTGCACCAGGTTGTTCCAGTTGGCCATCAGGCTCTCGAAGGGCGCGAGTGCCCGCCCGAGAATGATCGTGGCCGCGAGCATCACGCCCGGTGTCATGTGGGCGCCGACCACCAGGTAGGCGCCGGCGCACATCATCAGGATCTGCACCAGCTGGCGTATCACCTTGCTCAGGCTGGTGATGCGCCCCATGCGCTGACCGGTCTCTTCCTGCCCCTGCAGCACCGGGGCGTTGAGCCGCTCCCAGCGGTGCACGAAGCTCGCGGTCATGCCGAGCCCGTTCAGCACGTCGGAATTGCGCATCCCCTGGTCGATGAATTGCCCGGCGCGGCGTGCATCGACCTGGACTTTCTCGAGCTGGCCGCGGTTCAGCTTCTCGTTGCTCCAGGTCAGCGCGAACAGCGTCAGTACGCTGAGCAGCGCGATCACGCCCATCAGCGGGTGAAACAGGAAGATGAACGAGACGAAGAAAATGCCCCACGGCAGGTCGAACAGCGCGATGATGCTGGGGCCGCCGAGAAAATTGCGTAGCTGCGACACATCGCGCAGCCCGTGCACGTACTCGCCACGATTGACCTTCGAGGCGTTGGAAATCAATGCGCCTATCACCCGCTCGCCGAGCAGGCGGTCGATCATCGCGCCGGCGGTCAGCAACAGCAGCCCGCGCAGATAATCGAGCACGAGCAGGATTGCCAGCATCCCGATCGCGGCGATGGTGAGCATGGTCAGGGTCTCGACACTGCGGCTGACCAGCACCCGGTCGAAGACCTGGATCATGTACAGCGGCGGCACCAGCATCACCAGGTTGATGAAAAAGCTGAACAGCCCGGCATACAGGAAGTGGGTGCGGAACTGGCGGAAAAAACTCATCGGGGAAGCCTGGTCAATCGCTGCGGATCGGGTGTTGAAGGAAAGCCGCTCGCCCGGTGTAACGCCCCCGGCTGCCGCGAAGTATAGCCTCCATTGCCCGTTCGCACCCTGCGCCCGGGCGGGTTCGCCGGTATCAATCGCCGCCGCGCCGCGAGTCTTGATGCGCGCGCAGCGCCGCCAGGAACACCTCGCCGTAACGTGCCAGTTTGCGTTCGCCGACCCCCGGCAGGAGCGCCATCTGGCCCAGTTCCCGCGGCCGCTCGCGGCACATGGCCGCCAGGGTGCTGTCATGGAAGATCACGTAGGGCGGCACGCCCTGCTCGCTGGCCAGCAGGCGGCGACACTCGCGCAGCGCTTTCCAGAGTTGCGGATCGAGATCGCCGGGCACCGTGGTTCTCGCGGCCTTCGCCGCCCGCGGCGGAGCGCTGTCGCGGCGCAGTTCCAGCGACTCCTCGCCACGCAGCAGCGGGCGGCATCGTTCCTCGAGCTTCAGCGCGCCGAACGCGTCCATGTCGACCCGCAGATAACCGCGCGCCACCAGCTGGCGCAGCACCGAGCGCCATTGGTTGACGTCGAGCCCGGTGCCGAGCCCGTAGGTGGGGAGCGTATCGTGCCCGAACTGGCGGGCGCGTTCGCTGCCGCTGCCGCGCAGCACGTCGATCACATGGTTCACGCCGAAACGCTGGCCGGTGCGGAACACCGCGCTCAGCGCCATGCGCGCGGCCTCGCTGCCGTCCCAGGTCGCCACCGGCGACAGGCAGGTATCGCAGTTGTTGCAGGGTCCGCGGTAGGACTCGCCGAAGTAGTGCAGCAGCGCCTCGCGCCGGCAACTGGTGATCTCGCACAGGCCGAGCATCGCGTTCAGGCGCTGCTGTTCGGCGCGCCGGTGCCTCTCGTCGCCCTGCGATTGATCGAGCATCTGGCGCAGCTTGATCACGTCCTGCAGCCCGTAGATCAGCCAGGCGTTGGCGGGCAACCCGTCGCGGCCCGCGCGTCCGCTCTCCTGGTAATAGGACTCGATGGTCTTCGGCAGATCGAGATGCGCGACGAAGCGCACGTCGGGCTTGTCGATGCCCATGCCAAAGGCGATCGTGGCGACCACGATCACGCCCTCCTCGCGCAGGAATCGTGACTGGTTCGCGGCGCGCGTGGCGGCATCGAGGCCCGCGTGATAGGGCAGCGCGGTGAAGCCCTCGCCATTCAACCAGCCCGCCACGTCCTCGGTCTTCCTGCGTGACATGCAGTACACGATGCCCGCATCGCGCGGGTGTTCCAGCTTCAGGAAGCGCAGCAGCTGCTGGCGCGGGTTCTGCTTGAGCTCCATGCGGTAGCGGATGTTCGGGCGGTCGAAGCTGATCACGAACTGGCGCGCGGCACCGAGATCGAGCCGGGTCACGATATCGGCGCGGGTCCGCGCATCGGCGGTCGCGGTGAGCGCGATGCGCGGCACCGCGGGAAACTCGCGGTGCAGCAGGTCGAGCTGCAGGTAGTCGGCGCGGAAATCGTGACCCCACTGCGAGACGCAGTGGGCCTCGTCGATCGCGAACACCGCGACCGTCATGCGCGCGAGCAATTCGAGCATGCGTGGCTGCACCAGGCGTTCCGGTGCGATGTAGAGCAGATCGAGTGCGCCGTTCAGCGCCTGTTGCTCGACCGCGCGCGCGGCGGCGGCGCCGATGGTGGAATTGAGGTAACTCGCACGCACCCCGAGCTGGCGCATCGCATCGACCTGGTCCTGCATCAGCGCGATCAGCGGCGAGATCACCACCCCGCAGCCCGGGCGCACCAGCGCCGGTATCTGGTAGCACAGCGATTTGCCGCCGCCGGTCGGCATCAGCACCAGGGCGTCGCCGCCCGCGACCAGGGTATCGATGATGTCCTGCTGCGGGGGACGGAACGATGGGTAGCCGAAGACGCTATTGAGTATCTGCAGGGCGTTGTTCATGGGGCGGCATTATCGCCGATATGGACGGCCCGGCACTGCGCTTCATCGAGCGCAATTCCTCGTTTCGGGATGCCGGGCATGCATCCGGCACCCCGGGACGCTTCAGGGCTTGGCGGCGGCCTTGAGCTGCTGCTTCAGCACGGTCACATCCTCCTTGCTGACGGGGACGAACTTGCCGAGGCCGCACGATGCCCCCGGCATGTAAGCGCCGCCACCCGGGTTGAGCACCGTGATGATGTCGAGATCGCAGATTTCATTGAGCGAGGTGCGATGCAGGTAGGCGGTATTGCGGCTCAGGCCCGGGCACGGGTAGGGCAGGGTATTCAGATACAGCGTGCCGTTGCTCATCGTGAACACCATGTGGGAGCGATCGATCACCTCGCTCGACCTGATGCGCGAGAGGCTGATGCACGATTCGGGCTTTGCCGCCGACAGGTCGGCGTCTTCGGCATGAACGGCGCCGGCGAAGCAGGGCATTGCAAGAACAACGGCACCGATGGCGATTGTGAACCTGTCCACGACACGACTCCTTTGTTGCCTGCCACACGGTGTGTGGCTGCACGGTTTGATTTGCCTCGATGCCAGGAGTTCAGCATGCGCGGGCGTGATTATTTCCTGTCGGCTGATCCTGCGCCTGCCGGATTCAATGGCGCTCGGCGCGCCGCCCCTCCTGGCGGCTCACAGCTTGCCGAGGTACTCGGCGAAAACGCCGCGCAACTCCCGGCGTACCGCATCGAGCTTCGGCCGCTCGTCGCTGCCCCAGGGAATCGGGCGGCAGGCATCCATGGTGCGCAATCCGAGCCGCGCGGTGAGCAGGCCGGCACCGATGCCCTGGGCGACGCTGGTGGAAATCTTGCCGGTGATGCTGGCGCCCATCATCTCCATGCCGACTTCCGCCGCCACCTCGGCCGCGCCCGCATAAGCCATGTTGCGCAGTACCTGGCGCAGCAGTCCGATGCGGCCCCAGTAGCCGAGTTCGATGCCGTAGGCGGCCGTGACATCCTCGATCACCCGCAGATTGCGCCAGAAGATCAGCAGCATGTCGATCGCCGCGAACTGGCTGAACGCGATCATCACCGCGGTGTCTCCCGCCTGTTTCACGATCCCGCGCAACGCGCGACGATCGGGTTCGGCGAGCACCAGGCGGCTGTAGAGCTCCAGCACTTCACGGTTGTTGTGGGTTAGCTCGACCTGCCCTGCCCAGCTGCGATAACCGGCGCTCTCGCGCTGGCCACCCGCCTGCGCCAGCTCCTCGCAAAACCCCCGTGCCTGGCCGATTCCCTGGCGTGCCAGCATTTCGTCGGCACGGCTGCGCGCATCCTGGCGGTTGCGCATGCGGCGCAGTCGCTGCCACTCGCGTGTTGCCGCACCGGCACTGCCCGCCAGCACCAGGCTCCAGGCAAGGAACCAGGCGCCGCCGAGCACGGGCGACTCGCTGGCCATTTCCCACAGGTGGACTCCGAATTGCGCCAGCGCTACCGCACCCAGTGCCAGCAGCCCCGCGAACAGCACGCGATGACGGCGCGCAGGGCGTTGCGTGCCAGTGGTTGCCGGTGGCGGCAGGATGTCTTCGGCGGCAGGTTCCAGCACCCGGCGTGCGAGCGCCCCGGCGGCGGGAGGGGCGCGCACGGTCGCGACTTCTTCCAGCTCGATACGCGTTTTTATCTCCATCGCGGCACCCTCGTCACAGTTTGTCGCCGAGCAGGAAGTCGAGCGCGGCATCGAGCCGGATGTGCGGCATCGCCCGCCCGGGTTCCATGCGCGCGGGCCTGAACGCATCGAACGGTGCGCGGTGTTCCTGCCACCACTGCGGCGAGGGTATGGTGCGTGGCACCGCGCCGGGGTTGATGAACAGCGCCTCGCCATCGAGCGAGCAGCCCTTGATGCCGGCCACCTCCTGGCCCTGGAAGCGCCCGCTGCGCACCTCGGTCGCGCACACCGCGGCAAGCGCCATGCAGTCGGTGGCGATGCCCGCGAAACCGGCCTGGCCGCGCGCGCTCTGCACCATGTATTGCAACAGCGAGACGAGGTTGTCGTGCTGATCCGGGGTCACATGATCGGCCTTGCTGGCCACGAACAGCAGCTTGTCGATGCGCGGCGCGAACAGGCGCCGCCACCAGTTGCTCTTGCCGTAGGCAAAGCTCTCCATGATGCGGGCAATGGAGCGGCGCACATCCTCGAAACTCTCGGCGCCGGCATTCAGCGCCTGCAGGCAGTCGACCAGCACGATCTGCCGGTCGAAGCCCGAGAAATGCTCCTTGTAGAAGCCACGCACGAGGTGGCGCTTGTACTGCTCGAAGCGCTGGGCGAGCACGGCATAGAGGCTGCCTTCGGGCGCCGTTCCCGCGGGTTGCGTCCACACCCAGGGCACGAACTGCAGCATCGGCGCGCCGACGTGCTCTCCCGGCAGCACGAAGCGTCCGGGCTGGATCAGGTTCATGCCGAGACGCGTCTTGCAGGCCTGCAGGTAGGCGGTGTAGGCCGCGGCCAAGGCCGCGACCTGGCGCTCGTCGAACGCCTGCCCGGCGGTGAGGGGCTGCGCTTGCCATGGCGCGGCGAGTTCGCGCAGCACGGGGTTGCGCAGCGTGTCGCGGATCTGCGTGCTCCACTCGGCATAGTCGAGATCGAGCAGCGGCAGATCGAGCAGCCACTCGCCGGGGTAGTCGACAATATCGAGGTACAGGGTCGAAATTGCCGCCAGGCGGCGGCGGATGCTGCCGCTCGGGCGATAGCGGATCTCGAGGCGTATCTCGGCGACGCCGCGCGTCGGTTCCGGCCATTGCGGGGGGTCGCTGTACAGGGCCTCGATGCCCTTTTCATAGGGAAACGACGGGATGTGCGCGTTGAGCTGCATGACGCGGCGCGCGCCCAGCAGGCGCTGCTCGCGCGCCGCGCTCCACAGCGGCAGCCGCGCATCGGTGCAGGCGTGTTCGAGCTGGTTGACCAGCGCGGTGATGAACGCGGTCTTGCCGCTGCGCGAGAGGCCGGTGACGGCGAGGCGGACCTGGCGATCGAGGCCGCGGTCGATGACATCGCCGCTTCGGCGCTGCGCCGAGCTCAGGATCTGTTTCAGCGAAGCCATGCAGGTTCCAGGTGAAGGGTGCCGCTCGTCGGGACGCAGCGCGCATCTTCGCAGAATTTTCCGGAGTGTAAAAACCGCCGCCGTGGCGTGCGCAACGTGCCGCGCCCGCAGGCGTTGCGGTCATGGCAATGCACCCGTTCAGCCGGTATTGCGCATGCCGGCCGCGATCCCGGCGATGGTCACCATGATGGCCTGGTCGAACTGCTGCCCTTCGTGCCGACGCTCGCGATGCAGCAATTCGGCCTGGAGAAAATTCAGCGGATCGGTGTAGATGTTGCGCAACTGGATCGAGCGGCGAATCCATGGCTGGTCATCGAGCAGGCGCGGTGCGCCGGTCAGTGCGAGCACGGCCGTGATGTCGGCACCGAGCTGGGAGCGCAGCTGTGCGCCTATGCGCTTTAGCTTCTCGGGCACCAGGCATTCATCGTAATGGGCCGAGAGCCCGGCATCGGCCTTGATGAACACCATCTCCAGCATGGCGAGGCGGGTAGCGAAAAATGGCCAGCGCTGCGCCATTTCCTGCAACAATTCCCCCTGCCCGCGATCGAGGCTGGCGCGCAATGCCACTCCGGCGCCGAGCCAGGCGGGCAGCATCAGCCGGTTCTGGGTCCAGGCAAAGATCCACGGAATCGCCCGCAGGCTCTCTACACCACCGCCGCCCGCGCGCCGCGCGGGGCGCGATCCGAGCGGCAGCTTGGCGAGTTCCTGCACCGGCGTGGCATGAAGGAAATACTCGACGAAATCCGCCTCGCCCCTGAGCACCGCGCGATACGCGGCGCAGGATTCGGCCGCAAGGACGGACATCGCCTCGCGCCAGGCGGGTTCGGGTGCAGGCGGGTTGTGCAGGTTGGCCTTGCAGATCGCACTGGCATACAGGGCCAGGGTCTGGATCGCGAGCGGACCCAGGCCGAGCTTGGCGCGGATCATCTCGCCCTGCTCGGTGACACGCAGACCGGATTTCAGCGAACCGGGCGGTTGCGACAGCAGCGCCGCGTGCGCGGGCGCACCGCCACGGCCGATGGTGCCGCCACGACCATGAAACAGGGTCAGGTCCACGGCGTGCGCCGCGCACACCGCGAGCAACTCCTCCTGCGCCCGGTACTGCGCCCACGAAGCGGCGAGCACGCCGGCATCCTTGGCCGAATCCGAGTAGCCGATCATCACCATCAGGCGCCCGTCGATATGCGCGCGGTACCACTCGTTTGCGAGCAGTGTGGCGATCACCGCGCGCGCGTTGTCGAGATCGGCCAGGGTTTCGAACAGTGGTGCCACCGGGAGTTTCGTTTTGCAGCCGCTCGCCTTGAGCAGCAGGTGGACCGCGAGCACATCCGAGGGCTGTTTTGCCATCGAGATGACATAGGCGCCAAGCGCCGTCGGCTCCTGGCGCGCGATGACTTCACAGGTGGCAAGGACTTCGCGCGCCTCCGCGCCGGGCTCCCAGTCCGCCGGGATCAGCGGGCGGCGGCTCTGCAATTCCTGCAGCAAAAAGGCCTGGCGCGCCGCTTCGTCCCATTGCGCGTAATCGCCGATGCCGAGCCAACGGGTCAATTCCGCCAATACCGCGGTATGGCGGCTGCTGTCCTGGCGGATGTCGTGACGCAACAGGTGGACGCCGAAACAGCGCACGCGACGCAGCAGGTCGAGCAGCGCGCGTTCGGCGATGACCTCCATGCCGCAGGCCAGCATCGATTGGTAGCAGGCGGCGAGCGGCTCCCACAACTGCGCCTCGCGGACCAGGATGTCGCCGTGGGTGACGGCAACGCCGGCGAGTTGCTGGTTCAGGGCCATCAGGGTGCGTTTGAGCATGTCGCGCAGCGGCCGCAGCAGCGCGCGGTAGGGCTCGTGCGCTGCTGCGCCGACCTGCGCGCGCACGCGTTCATCGCACGCGCTCATCGACAATTCGTCGATCAGCCTGACCACATCCTTCAGGTACAGATCGGCCGCCTGCCAGCGGCTCAGCAGCAACACTTCCTCGGTGACCACGGCGGTGACGTTGGGGTTGCCATCACGATCGCCGCCCATCCACGACACGAATGACACCGGAGCCGCAGCGAGCGGCAGGCGGGCGCCATTGCAGCTCGCGGCCAGCGTCGTGTCGAGCCGGCGCAGGAACTGCGGCACCGCCTGCCACAACGAGTTCTCGAGCACCGCGAAGCCCCATTTTGCTTCCTCGACCGGGGTGGGCCGCTGCTGACGGAAATCGTAGCCATGCCAGATCTGGGCAATCAGCTCGCGCAGGCGGGCGTGAATCTGCTGGCGCTCGCGCTCGGTCAGCCCCTGCAATTCGAGCTGTCCCAGGCAGGCGGTGATTTCGCCGTGCTTGTGGATCAGCGTGCGCCGGGTGATTTCGGTGGGGTGCGCGGTCAGCACCAGCTCGATGCGCAGTGCATCCACCGTGGCGATGATCTGGCGCTGGCTGGCGCCGTTTTCGTGCAGTTCCCGAAAGGTGCCGGCCAGCATCTCGGAGGCCGAGAACAGCGGGTCCATCTCGCGGGAAATGGTGTGATGCTGGTCGGCGATATTGGCGAGATTCAGGAACTGGCTGAAGGCACGCGCCACCGGCACCAGCTGCCGGTCCTCGAGGTTGCGCAGAATGCCGAGCAGGGTCTTGTGCGCGTCGGCCTCGCCTTCGCGCGCCGCCTTTGACAACCGGCGGATCCGTTCGATCAGTTCGAGCAATGGCGGCCCTTCGGCCGCGGCGATGGTCTCGCCCAGCAGGCGGCCGAGAAAGCTGACATTGCTGCGCAGCGAGGAGTAGTCGGGCTGGTCGGAAATGCTGTCCATTGGCTTCGCCTGGTGCCTGCGCGAATTATGCCGGTGCGTCGCTCGTCGGGCGCAGTGATGCGGTCTTCATCGTAACAGGTCGGCGCCCGCGACGTCGTGGCCTTGAATCGTGTCGGCTGGTCGGTGATGGTTTATGGCGAGGCCGTTATGGGGGACAATGCCGCTTTCCGTGCATTCGGTTCCAGGCCATCGGCGCGCGGGCATCAGAATAAACAGGGGGTATCCGAGCCGGTATCAAGGCGGATTCTCTGGAACCATGGTTTTACGGAACAAAGAGACAGACGCGATATGATCCTGATGATCGACAACTACGACTCCTTCACCTGGAACGTGGTGCAGTACCTCGGCGAGCTCGGCGCCGAGGTGAAGGTGGTGCGCAACGACGAGATCGATCTCGAGGGCATTGCCGCGCTCGCTCCCGCGAAGATCGTGATCTCGCCCGGCCCCTGCACGCCAAACGAGGCGGGTGTGTCGCTCGCGGCGATCAGTCGCTTTGCGGGCCGGATACCGATTCTCGGCGTGTGCCTGGGGCATCAGTGCATCGGGCAGGCGTTTGGCGGGCGGATCGTGCGTGCCCGGCGCGTCATGCATGGCAAGACCTCGCAGATACACCATCGTGACGAGGGTGTGTTCCGCGGCCTCGCGAATCCCTTCCAGGCCACCCGCTATCACTCGCTGGTGATCGAGCAAAGCAGCTTGCCGCACTGCCTGGAAGTCACCGCGTGGACCGAGGACGATGGCGGCGGCATCGACGAGATCATGGGTGTGCGCCACCGCGAACTGGCGATCGAGGGGGTACAGTTTCATCCCGAATCGATCCTGACCGAGCATGGTCATGATCTGCTGGCCAATTTCCTCGGGGTCACGCGACCCCAGGCCGTGGGTTTGGTCTGAACGATGGATATACGCCAGGCGCTGGAGCGAATCGTTGCGCACATCGATCTCGAGCGCGCGGAGATGCGCGAGGTGATGCACGACGTGATGAGTGGCGGCTGCACCGATGCACAGATCGGGGCGCTGCTGCTGGGGCTGAGAATGAAGGGCGAATCCATCGACGAGATCACTGCCGCGGCCGAGGTGATGCGCGAGCTGGCGACCCCGGTGGTGGTCGATGTCGAGCCGCTGGTCGATGTGGTGGGTACCGGCGGTGACGGGGCCAACCTGTTCAATATTTCCACGGCCGCGGCCTTCGTGGTTGCGGCGGCCGGCGCCCATGTGGCCAAGCACGGCAACCGTGGCGTCTCGAGCGCCAGCGGCAGCGCCGATGTGCTGGAGCACCTGGGCGTGAAGATCGGCTTGCCCGCCGCAGTGGTGGCGCGTGGCATCCGCGAGCTGCGGGTCGGTTTCATGTTTGCACCGGCGCATCACGGTGCGATGCGCCACGCGATCGGTCCGCGGCGCGAGCTCGGGCTGCGCACCCTGTTCAATATCCTCGGGCCGCTGACCAATCCTGCCGCGGCACGGCGGATGCTGGTGGGGACCTTCAGCCGCGAACTGTGCCGCCCGATGGCCAAGGTGCTGGGCGAACTCGGTGCGGAGCATGTGCTGGTGGTGCACGCCGAGGATGGGCTCGACGAGATCAGCCTTGCGACGCGCACCCACGTGGTGGAGCTGCGCGGGGGTGTGATCAGCGAGCAGACCGTGACGCCGGAACAGCTCGGCATCGCCAGCCAGAGCCTGATCGGTCTCGAGGTGGGTTCGGCGGTGGAGTCGGCGGCGCTGATCCGTGATGCGCTGGGCAAACGGCGCGGAGCGCATGCGGCAAAAGCGGCGGATATCATCGCGTTGAATGCCGGCGCCGCGATCTATGTGAGCGGCGTTGCCACATCGATGCGCGCGGGCGTGGCGGTGGCGCACGATCTGATATACGCAGGCCTCGCGCTCGAGCGCATCGAAGCGCTGGCGAGCTTCTGCGAATGCCTGGAGGCCTGATGGGCGTCGCGACCATTCTTGAACGCATCCTCGAGCGCAAGCGTGAGGAAGTCGCCGTGCGCAGTGCGCAGCGCAGCGCGGAGCAATTGCGGGCGATATGTGCCGGGTTGGCGCCGGCCCGCGGGTTTGCCGACGCCCTCGCGACGTGCATTGTGCGCGGCGAGAGTGCGGTGATCGCGGAGATAAAAAAAGCCTCGCCGAGTCGCGGCCTGATCCGCGCGGATTTCGATCCGGTGGCGCTGGCGCGTTCCTATCAGCGTGGTGGTGCGGCGTGCCTGTCGGTGCTGACCGACGTGGATTTCTTTCAGGGGGCCGATGCATACCTGTGCGCGGCACGCGCCGCGGTGGATCTGCCGGTGCTGCGCAAGGACTTCGTGGTCGATGCCTGGCAGGTGCTCGAGGCGCGCACCCTCGAGGCCGACTGCATCCTGCTGATCGCGGCGGCATTTGCCGGGCAGCCGGCACGCATGGGCGAGCTCGCGGCGCTGGCGGCCGAACTCGGCATGGATGTGCTGGTGGAAGTTCACGATGCCGCTGAACTGGCGCTGGCGCTGGCGATTCCCGGGCGCCTGATCGGCATCAACAATCGCAACCTGCACAGCTTCGAGACGTCGCTCGATACCACCTACGGCCTGCTCGACGGTATTCCGCCGGAGCGGATCGTGATAACCGAAAGCGGTATCGCTACCGCCGGGGATGTACGCGCGATGCGCAAGCGCGGTGTGAACGCCTTCCTGGTCGGTGAAAGCCTGATGCGCGCGCCGGATCCGGGCGCGCGTTTGCGGGAGCTGTTCGGCCGCTAGCGGGTGCCGAACACGACCATGGTCTTGCCTTTTACGTCGACGAGTCCCTGGTCCTCGAGGGTCTTGAGCACCCTTCCGACCATTTCCCGCGAGCAGCCGACGATGCGCCCGATTTCCTGGCGCGTGATCTTGATCTGCATCCCGTCGGGGTGGGTCATCGCATCGGGTTGCTTGCACAGATCGAGCAGGGTGCGGGCAACGCGGCCCGCGACATCGAGAAATGCGAGATCGCCGACCTTGCGGGTGGTGAAGCGCAGGCGGTCGGCCATCTGGGAGCCGAGTTCGAACAGGATCTCGGGCTGCTTCTCGCTCAGCTCACGGAATTTTGCATAGCTGATTTCGCCGACGTGGCATTCGCTCTTGGCGCGTACCCAGGCGCTGCGCCGCTCTTCGCCGTTGAACAGGCCCATCTCCCCGAAGAAATCGCCGGCGTTGAGATAGGCGACGATCATCTCCTTGCCTTCGTCGTCCTCGATCAGCACGGTGACCGAACCTTTTATGAGATAAAACAGGCTGTCGCCCCGGTCGCCGGCACATATGATGGTGCTGCGGGCGGGGAAGCGGCGGCGATGGCAATGGGTGAGAAAGCCGTCGAGATTCCTGATGCGTGGGGCAAGCGACATGGTCAGCACGGGCATCACCTCGAATACGGAGCCGGGAGTTACTCCGAGATAATAGTACGGTGACAGCGCTTTGCCACGCGCCACCCGCGGGATGGCGGTCGCGGCACCTGAATTGCTAAGCTGCGCGGCCTTGCACAATTGCCGATCGACGACAGGGAAATGCGATGAAGGGAACGGTGACGTGGATGAGCGGGAGAGCCTTTGTCGGTGAATCCGGCAGCGGACATGCGGTGGTGATGGACGGCCCGCCCGATGCCGGCGGGCGCAACATCGGCGTGCGCCCGATGGAGATGCTGCTGCTCGGCGTGGGCGGTTGCTCGGCTTACGACGTGATCAGCATCCTGGAGAAATCGCGCCAGAAAGTGCGCGATTGCCGGGTGGACCTGAGCGCCGAGCGCGCCGATGCGATCCCCGCGGTGTTCACCAGCATCCACCTGCACTTCGTGGTCTCGGGCATCGATCTCAATCCCCGGCAGGTGGAGCGCGCGGTGCAGATGTCGGCGGAGAAATACTGCTCGGCCTCGATCATGCTCGGCAAGGCAGGGGTGGAACTCACCCATGATTTCGAGATCGTCGCGCAGGCCTGAGCCGGTCGGGGCAGTGGCTATACCCGGTAGGTAGATGCGGTCATCAGCCGGGATACCAGGCGCATCAACTCCTTCAGCTGGGGCGGGAAATCCTCTCCGCCGGACTCCAGCGCCAGCGTGGCGTGGCGCGCCTCGTCGGCCAGCATATGCTCGAGGATGGCGCGGCTGCGCTGATCCGCGACCGGGAGTTGCTCGAGATGATCGCGCAGGTGGGCGCAGACCTGCTCCTCGGTCGCCGCGACGAATCCCAGGCTCCAGCGGTCGCCGATCGCGCCGGCGAGCGCGCCGAGGCCAAACGACATCCCGTAGAACAGCGGGTTCAGCACGCTGGTATGACTGTCGAGTTCGTGTACCCGCTGCTCGCACCAGGCAAGATGATCGATCTCCTCGGCCGCGGCCTGCTCCATGCTGTTGCGCACGGTATCGAGCTTGGCGGTCAGCGCCTGGCCCTGGTAGAGCGCTTGTGCGCACACCTCGCCGGTGTGGTTGATGCGCATCAGCCCCGCGACATGGCGCCGTTGTTCGGCATCGAGCGCCGCGGCGTCGAGTTCGGCTCCCGGGTTGGCGCGCCCGGGCACCGGCGCCTCGCCGGTGGCGGCGCGGCGCGCGCGATCGAGTCCGATCACGAGATGGTCAACGAGCGAAAGCTTGCGGTTCATCTGGATGGCGCCGGGTGTTCTTCATTGTCCGGATTCTAAAGCGCGGGCGGCGCACCCGCCAAATCGCCGCACCGGGTATGATCGGCTTTCTTCAGCGCGGAGCAGCAAACGATGAGCGAGATGGCACCGCCCGAACCGGGCCCGGGCCGAGCAACGGGTGGTGCGCCCGGGCACGGTGGCGACTTCCAGGACCTGCGGCTGCTGATCCGCTCCAATGTGCCGTTGCTGGTGGCCGAGACCCATGACGAGAGCCGGGCCCTGGAGATGCTGACCCGTGTCGCGGTGAAGGAAGCGCTGCCGCTGTTCTGCTGGTCGGCGACCGACGGATTGCAGCGGCTCGGCTTTGGCGAGCTGCCCGCGAAGGATTCCCTGCTCGAACCCGATGCGGTGCTCGGTGCCGTGAAGGCGCAGCGCGAGGCGGGACTGTACGTGCTGTGCGATATGCATCCCTATCTCGGCGATCCGCGGGTGGTGCGCCTGCTCAAGGATATTGCGCTGCGCTATCGCGAGATCGGGCACACGCTGGTGTTGCTGAGCTACCGGGTCGATATTCCGCCGGAACTGCGCCGCCTCGCGGCCAAGGTCGAGCTGTCGTTGCCCGATGAGGAGGAGATCATGACCATCGTGCGCGAGGAAGCAAAGCGCTGGCAGGAGGCGAGCGGCGGCAAGCGGGTCAAGACCGACAGCCGCACGCTGGGGCAGCTCACCCGCAGCCTGCGCGGGCTCACCCACTCCGACTGCCGGCGCCTGGTGCGGGGTGCGATCTTCGAGGACGGCAGCATCGATGAATCCAACCTGCCGGAAATCAACCGCGCCAAGTTCGAGCTGATGAATCTCGACGGCGTGCTGAGTTTCGAGTATCGCACCGAGCGCTTCGCGAACGTTGCCGGGATGAAGCGTCTGCGCGCCTGGCTCGAGAAGCGGCGCGCGGCCGCGGTGAGCAGCAACCCGGCTGCCGCGCTGGATCGCCCGAAGGGCGTGTTGCTGCTCGGCGTGCAGGGGGCGGGCAAGAGCCTCACCGCGCGCGCGGTGGCCGGCGCCTGGGGGGTGCCGCTGCTGCGCCTCGACATGGGCGCGCTGTACAACAAGTACATCGGCGAGACCGAGCGCAACCTGCGCGAGTCTTTGCGCTCGGCCGAGCTGATGGCGCCCTGCGTGCTGTGGATGGACGAAATCGAGAAAGGCATCGGCGCGGCCGACTCCGACGAGGGCACCTCGCGGCGGGTGCTCGGCAGCCTGCTCACCTGGATGGCCGAACAACGTGACGGGGTATTCGTCGTGGCGACCGCCAACGATGTGTCCGCGCTGCCACCCGAGCTGATGCGCAAGGGCCGTTTCGACGAAATATTCTTTGTCGATCTGCCCGACCAGGAAACGCGGGCGGAAATCTTCCGGATCCAGCTCGCGCGCCGCTCGCTCGAGCTCGCGGGTATCGATACCGCGGCGCTCGCCGCGCAGAGCGACGGATTTTCCGGGGCCGAGATCGAGCAGGTGGTGGTCAGCGCACTGTATCGCGCGGCCGCCGAGCAGGCGCCGCTCTGTACGGCGCACCTGGGCGCCGAGATCCGTGCCACCGTGCCGCTGGCGGTGACCATGGCGGAACGCGTGCAGGCGCTGCGCAGCTGGGCGCAAACCCGTACGGTGCCGGCGAACTGAGCGCCCGGGAACCGGCGATGAACAACGAACCACATGCTTTTTCCAGCGCGCAGCTGGTCTATCTTTGGCTCGCCGCGCTGTTCATCGCCTCGTTGCTGATCGCCGATATCGTCGGTATCAAGCTGTTCCGGATACCGCTGCCGTTCACGGTGCTGGGTTTCGATGCGATCGAGCATACCTGCGGGATGCTGACCTTCCCGGTGACCTTTCTGCTCACCGACCTGATCAACGAATACTTCGGGCCGCGCGCCGCACGCCGCCTTACCTATATCGCGCTGGTTGCCGCGGTTTTTGTCTTCATCGTGATGAACATCGCCCAGGCCATGCCCTATCTCGATGCCCCCTACAATGTGCGCAAGGACCAGTTCGACGCGATCTTCGGTTCGGCCAAGATCATGTATATCGCCTCGCTGGTGGCTTACCTGGTCGGGCAGCTGAGCGATATCGCGGTATTCGGTTTCTTCAAGCGCCTCACCGGGGAGCGCCTGGTGTGGCTGCGGGCCACCGGCAGCACCGTGATCTCGCAGTTCATCGACTCGTTCATCGTCAGCTACCTGGCGTTTTCCCTCGGGCGCCAGCTGTTTGCCGATCCGGCCAATCCGCCGGCACCGGTCGAGGCGATTCCGGCGATCGCGATCACCGGTTACGCGCTGAAGTTCGTGATCGCGATCGCGATCACGCCGCTGATCTACCTGGGGCGCTACCTGATGCGGCGCTGCTTCGGCCTGGTGCCGGCCTGAGCCAGGACGAGGCGCAACAGGTTCAGCAGGCGTTCAGCAGCACGCGCGGCATGTGCGGCTTGCGGCGGACAAGTGTATCGGAGGGGAGTTCGCCGAATTCGGCCCGATAGGCAGAAGCGAATCGCGCCAGGTGCCAGAACCCGTTTTCGTGGGCGACGCGCGTTACCGATGTCGCTTCAGCGCCGTCGACGGCCAGCAGGTGCCGTCGCGCGGCGTGCAGGCGTTGCAGTCGCAGGTAAGCCATTGGTGCCATGTCGAAAGTGTCGTGAAAAGCGTACTCCAGGGTGCGCTGGCTGGTGCCGATCGTCGCGGCCAGCTCGGGTATCGTTACAACCGGTTCCTGCTGCGCGCGAAGATAGTCGAGCGCGCGTTCGACAACGCGTCTGCGGGTCGACAGCGGTGGTCGAAGTCGCCCCCCCGGAAGCGCCCGCAGGGACAGCGCAACATGCTGCAGCAGTTGCTCGCCGAGACAGCGAATCACTGCCGGGCTGTGCATCATCGAGCCATGTTGCAGCGCCGCATTCAGCACGTCCTGCATCCATGCTGCAAAGCAGGTGGCGGTCCGTGGCGAGGACGGGACGAGGTTGGCGCTGGTGCGACGCCGGCATTCGGCCAGGAGTTCCTCGGGCAGGCCGTCGCGCAGGGCTTCGAAGTTCACGAGTACCATGAAGTGGGCCTGCCCGGCTTCGAAGCGGGCCTCGACGCTGGTCGGGGGCGTCATGGAAATGCCGTTCTTCGGCAGGGGGCGCTTCCAGTGCGTGGATCCGTCCACGGTACGGATGGGGACCATGAACACCTGCATGTTGGACGGCGAGAGGCCGACGAGCCTGGTGGAATAGCGGTAGCTCTCGCGATAAAAGCTGAACAGGGGCGTGGTGACGTACTGGAATGCGTAGCGATAAGGTCCCGGATCGACCGGAGCGATGATCAGATCCCATGGCTGCACCATGCGTTCATGAATGTTCGGATCGTCAACGATTTCATCGCCGCTTGCGCCTGCAGCGAACGGCCCGAGTGCAGCGGTCCCGGCGCCATATGGCAGTGATCCTTGCACCGGCTCTCCCGTTTGTTGCGATTTATGGATAGTCAGTTCACGGCACGGTTTTTATAGTAACGAAGTCTTCGCTCCCTGCGCCAGCCAGCGCGTGCATGCGTATCGGCATGGCAGGAGCGGGCCCGGACATTTCAGATCGGGCACACGGGCAAGCGGAGCCGATCGAATGCAGGTTCCCATCACGATGATTCAGGTAGAGGCACATATGAGCCCTGGTTTCCTTTCTGGCGCGAACCTGGCCGCAGGCAGGCGATTCGCCGCGTATCTTGTCGCAGGGTTTGCTCTGTTGCCGGGACCGGTCGCGGCCGAGGAAGGCGGATCCGGACACTACATGCCGGGCTCGATGTCTTCGTTCATCGATTCGGTTCCGCCCAGGGAAACCTTCCTGATGCGGCTCAATGTCCTCAATTACACGGGCTCGGCTGCCAAGAGCGTGGCGATTCCCATCGCCGGACGCTCGGCGCTCGGCGCCGATGCCGATTCGTGGGGCTATGGGTTGACCTTTGCGTGGCGGCCCGCGATCGACCTCGGTGAGCGCTGGAGCTACGCGGTCAGCGCCACCATTCCGTATGTCACGATGGAGGTTTCGGCCGATGTCGATGTGACGGCGCCAGGGGGCGCGCCACGCACGATCAAGGTGTCCGATCGCGAAACCGGGCTCGGTGATATCGTGCTGCAGCCACTGATGCTCAACTATCACGTCAGTCCGGACTTCAGCATGAATTTCCGGGTTACTGCCTATGCGCCCACCGGCGGCTACAAGGTCGGGCGCCTCGCCAACACCGGCAAGAACTTCTGGACCGTCGAGCCGACGCTGGCGTTGATGTATTTCGGCCAGAAGAACGGCATCGAGGCGTCGCTGTTCATCGGTGCCGACTTCAACGAGGAAAACTCCGACACCAATTACGAGTCGGGTACCCAGGGTCACCTGGACGGCACCCTCGCGCAGCATTTTCCGCTGGCCGGCGGCCTCGCCGGGGTGGGGGTGTCCGGTTACTACTACGAGCAGCTGAGCGCCGACCGCGGCGATGGCGCGACCTTCGGCGATTTCGAGGCCAAGACGGTTGGCGCGGGACCGGTGCTTTCCTACGTGACCAAGGCGGGTTGCAACGACCTGGTCGCCGAGCTCAAGTGGCTGCACGAGTTCGATACCGAGCGCCGCCTCGAGGGCGATACCGTATTCCTGAAGGTGATGTACAAGTTTTACTGAGCCGGCGCGCCGGGCGTTTGCGGATGGCGGTTGATAACGGGGTCGCAGGGCGTTCCCGGGATCTATGACTTTTTGCGGAGGAGTCGATATGCAATTCGCTACAGGCAACTATCCTGCTGGTGCGAGTGTCCGGATCTGCACCGCGATGATTGCGCTGTTTGCCACGGCATGCTCGCCGCCGCCAGGGGACGACGAGGCGTCGGAGACTGCGGCATCGCAAGTGACAGCGCCGGTCACGGCGCACACCGAGCCGGCGCCAGTCGTGGATTCCAACCCGCTGCGCAATGCCTACTTTGGCGAAACGCATCTTCATACCGCCTATTCTCTCGACGCCTATATCGGCGGGGCGCGGCTCACTCCGGCTGATGCCTACCGTTTCGCGAAGGGCGAAGCGGTGGAGGCGCTCGGCCAGGGCAATCGCATCAGCAAGCCGCTCGATTTTGCCGCGGTCACCGATCATGCGGAGTATCTCGGCGAGATGCAGTCCACGATGGTCGAAGGCACGCCGGGTCACGATCAGGAGTTGCTGCAGCAGTTGCGTGCGTTGACCGACGAGAACGAACGGCGGCAGTGGTTCCTCAAGTACGTGATCATGAATACCCGGGGCGACAAGCCGCAGCATCCGCCGTTCTATGCAGGCCCCGAGACCACGAAGAGCGCCTGGAAGGTCACGCTCGATGCGGCCGAGCAGCACAACGATCCGGGCCGCTTCACCGCGCTGGTCGCATTCGAGTGGAGCTCGGCGCCCAAGGGGGCAAATCTGCACCGCAACGTGATCTTCCGCGGCGCGCAGGTGCCCGATTTGCCGGTGAGTTCGTTCGAGGTTCCGCGCGAGGAAGCCTTGTGGGAGTGGCTGGGCGGTCTCGAG
Organism: Gammaproteobacteria bacterium; assembly: GCA_016705365.1. Classification (NCBI taxonomy): domain Bacteria; kingdom Pseudomonadati; phylum Pseudomonadota; class Gammaproteobacteria; species Gammaproteobacteria bacterium. The sequence goes on from JADIYI010000008.1 coordinate 1,130,246, forward strand.
AAACAGGGAATCAACGTGCTGGCGATTCCGCACAACTCCAATGCCAGCAAGGGATTGATGTTCGCCGACACGAACTCCAGGGGCGAGCCTTTGGACCTGGGCTATGCCGAGCAGCGTGCGCATTTCGAGCCCCTGATCGAGATGATGCAGGTCAAGGGCAATTCGGAGGTCCATCGCAAGTTCTGGCCCGCCGACGAGTTTGCCGATTTCGAGAACGCCGATTCGCTGGCGAAATTCAGCGAGCGCGTCATCGAGAAGCGCAATTTCGTCCGCGCAGGCGTGACCAGTGGTCTTGCCTGGGAGCAGAAGCTGGGTGCCAACCCCTACAAGCTCGGTTTTGTCGGTGGCACCGACAGCCATAACGGCATGCCCGGCGATGTCGAGGAATACGATTGGCCGGGCGGCCATGGCCTGGAGGATGGCTCGCCGGCAAGACGGCAAGGCGCCGAGGTGGGTGGATGGCTCGAAGCGAAGGATCTGAACCCGGGGGCGCTGACCGGCGTGTGGGCCGAGTCGAATACCCGCGATTCGATCTGGGACGCGATGAAGCGCCGCGAAACCTTTGCGACCAGCGGCACGCGCCTCAGGGTGCGTTTCTTCGGCGGCTGGGATTTTCCGCAGGACCTCACCGGCCAACCCGACATGCTGCAACGGGCCTATGCCGGTGGCGTGCCGATGGGTGGCGATCTTCAACCATCCAAACAGGCTTCCACACCGCGTTTCGTGGTGTGGGCGGTCAAGGATCCTGACGGCGCCAATCTCGATCGCATCCAGCTCATCAAGACCTGGGTGGATGCGGATGGCGAGCCGCACGAGACGATCCATGATGTCGTCTGGAGTGAGCCCGAGACCCGGGTGCGGGGGGTGGACGGCAAGCTGCCACCGGTCGGCAACAGCGTCGACCTGGGCAACGCGAGCTACCGGAACACCATCGGTGCAGCGGAGCTGTCAGCCGTCTGGAGCGATCCCGAATTCGACCCGGCGCGACACGCTCTCTACTACATCCGGGTGCTGGAGATCCCGACCCCGCGCTGGAGTACCCACGACGCGGTCAAGGCCGGACTGGAGTTGCTGGACAATGTGCCGGCAACGGTGCAGGAGCGCGCCTGGAGTTCTCCGATCTGGTATCCGCCGGCGCCGTGAGAGGCCTGGCCATGGAGTCTCACTTCCTCATGCGCTCACCGGCATTCATGATGATCCTGCTTCTTCTCCACTGGGCCGTGCTGGCGACGTTCCCGGCGGCGGCCAGTGAGGCGGCGGCTCAGGACGTCGCCAATGCCGCACCCCTCGTCTTTGATGGCAAACAGCTGTTCCTGCTCCGAGGCGTCACCTCCTATCCGGCGCAGCGACGAGCCGAGTTCGTGCATGCGAAGATCACCGAAGCAGCCGACGATGAATCGGTTTCCGTGGACGAGCTCGCCATCGTCGACTCGGCGGACAGGACCGGGATCTATGCCGGCAAGCTGCTGCTGATCAATGTTTTCGATGTCGATGCCGAGTTCGAGGGGGTGGATCGCAGATTGCTGGCCACGGCCTATCTGCAGAGCATCTCCGATGCCATCCGTGACTATCGCCTCGATCGCAGTCCGGCGGTACTTCTGGAAAACACCGGGTTTGCCCTGGTGGCCACGATCGCGATGGTATTGCTGCTGTGGGCAACCACGCGGCTGAGCAACTGGCTCGATGCCTGGGCGGTGCGGCATGTGCAGCGCAACCTCGAACATCTTGCGCACCGCTCGCATCAGTTGATTCGCGCGGCACAGGTCTGGAGGCTGGTAGCCGGCGCGCTGCGGGTGCTGCGCTTTCTGGTGCTCCTGCTGCTGGTTTATTCCTACCTGAACACGGTGCTGGGCCTGTACCCGTGGACACGTCCCGCGGCGCTGGTTCTGTTCGACCTGGTTCTCGAGCCGATGAAGAGCCTGTGGCTGGGCTTCGTCGGCTCCATTCCGGACCTGTCATTCCTGGTGGTCCTGGGCCTGGTGGTGCGCTATGTGCTGGTGCTCACCAGGGCCTTTTTCAACGGGGTGGCAAGCGGCAGCATCAAGCTGGAGAATTTTGATCCCGAGTGGTCGGCACCGACGTACAAGATCGTGCGCACGATGATCCTGGCATTTGCCATCGTGATTGCCTATCCGTATATCCCGGGTTCCGATTCCGCGGCGTTCAAGGGAGTGTCGCTGTTCCTCGGCGTGATTCTTTCGCTCGGCTCATCGTCCTTCATCGCCAATGTGCTAGCAGGTCTTGCCATGACCTATCGCGGGGCTTTCAAGGAAGGGGACCGGATCAGGATCGACGATGTCGTTGGGCGGGTCGAGTCGATAAAACTGATGACCACGCGGATCCTCACCGCCAAGAACGAGATCGTGGTGATTCCGAACCTGAACATCCTGAATATCAACGTGGTGAATTTTTCGGTGATGGCGCGAGAGAAGGGCGTTGTGCTGCACACCTCCGTCGGCGTGGGCTACGACGCGCCCTGGCGCCAGGTCGAGGCGATGCTCCTGATCGCGGCGGCGCGGACGCAGGGGCTGAAGGCGGACCCCGCGCCCTTTGTCCTGCAGCAATCGCTGGGCGATTTCGCGGTGAATTACGAGCTCAATGTCTATTGCACCGACGACAGCCGCATTCCGTGGTTCTACTCCGAGCTGCACCGCAACATCCAGGATGTCTTCAACGAGCATGGCGTCCAGATCATGTCGCCGGCATACGAGGGCGATCCTGAATCGCCCAAGGTGGTCCCTCCCGAGCAGTGGTTTGCAGCGCCTGCTAGCAGGCCCGAAGACGCCTGATTCACTGCCAGAAGGCCGCGGTTCGCTCGAGCACCCAGATTACCGCGAGAGTACCGATCAAGTAGGCAACCGGGGTCGATGCCAGCTGCGCGGCCTGCCAGGAATTGTCGAGCCGTCTCGCGGTGGTCTTGTGCACCAGCGAGCGCACCACGTTCAATGCAACGAACACCGCCAGGATGAACGATAACTGGCCAAGCTCGACTCCGATATTGAAGAAGGCAAGAGCCGACGGAATGGCGTTCTCGGGAAGCCCGGTTTCGCGCAATGCGCCGGAAAATCCAATGCCGTGGAGCAGGCCGAAGACGAAGGCAACTGTCCACGGCCTGGTTATGGCGAGGCTGATTTTGCCGCTGCGGGCATGAACGATCTCGACCGCCACGAAGACGATGCTGAGGGCTATGACCGCCTCCACCGGCGTTTGCGGGATGCGGATCCAGCCCAGTGTCGCCGCCGCAAGGGTGATGCTGTGGGCGATGGTGAATGCCGTCACCGTGGCGATGAGCCGAGGCCAGCTCCTCACCAGGAACAGCAGTGCCAGCACGAACAGGAGGTGGTCCGTACCGAGAAGGATATGTTCCATGCCAAGAGGAAGGTAGGTGGCTGCTATCTGGGTCCAGCTTGCGGCATCGCTGACGGCGAACGCGGCATTCGTCGGCGTCAAACGTCGTGTCTGGCTGGTCTCGTCACTCCTGAGCAGGCGCACCAGGACATCGGTACGGGTGCTTTCCAGGCCAGTGATCGTGATGGTCGAGCCGTACAGGCTGGTGTCGCATCGTGTTTTCCAGCGCTCTATGTAGGCTCCCTCCGTGAACCTCCCATGGGGCGCAGTGCTGCGGCAATGGGCCGGAAATTCCACGCCGAGGCCGAGGCTCCTCCCATCCCGTGCCGGCACTTTCCACAGCACATCCCAGGTCTGGGGGTCGAGCTCCACCAGTTCCAGGTAGGCGGGGCGCACTTCGTGTGCCAGCGCGGCCCCGGCGAACAGGGAAAGCAACACCGGCAGGGCAATCAATAATGCGCCCAGGCGCAGCGGGATTCTCACGGGATCGTGTACCGCACATCGTAGCGCTTGCGCAGGGCCTGGTAGAACCGGTTGTTGGCCTCCGCGCTTCGCTCGGCACCGAGGTCCCGCTCGACCGACGCACGTACCTCGGCAAGTGTCGATACCCGCCCCGGCTGAAATTCTGAAACCTGAACCAGGTGCAAGCCATAGTCCGAAACATAGGGACCGCTCCAGCGGGCGATCGGGGCGGCGGTGATCTGTTGCGCCAGCTTTTCTCCGAACAAGCGAGTGACGCCGGCGAGACTCTCGTTGGCCATTTGGCGGGGGAGCAAGCCAGTATCTCCCGCGTCCGCCAGTTCATCGTGTGATGCCTGCGGATCGTTGAGGATCGCGAGCAGGTGATCGGCCCGCGCCCGCGGATCGTGCGAGGCGTCGTCGGTCCGGATGAAGACCTGGCTGAAACTGATGGTTGCCGGTTGCCGGTACCTGTCCTGATGCAGGTCGAGGTATGCCTGCATCTGGGCATCGCTGGCGGGAGCGACTTCGCTCAGGTCCGAATAGAGAAATTCCAGCTTCTGGCGCAACCGTCGCCGGATGACGAGGTCGTCCTTGTCGAGACCGAGTGCCACGCCCTCCCGATACAATATTTCTTCCTTGACGTGATCTTCGACCAGTTGCTGCATTTCTTCCCGCGTTGGCTGGCGCATCCACACGCGCCCGAACTGCTCGGCAATGACACGCATTCGGGCCTCGTCCACCACGATGCTTGCGGGGTTCGATTCGATGGGCGCGTCGTTCAGCGAGAAATAGAGTAAAAACAGCGCCCCGCCGAGCAACAGAAAGTGCAGCAGCGGGTCACGAAAGACCTTCAGGATCGGCAGCCCTTTCCCCTGGATCCGGATACCGGACAGCATCTAGCGGATGTCAGGGGTTGTACCAGATCGGTGATGTCCAGGCGCGCTCCTGGATGGTCGCCGGGAAATCCTTTGGCGGGTCGATTCCCAGCGTCTTGGCGTCATAGGTCGACCAGCGCGGAGTGGGGATTTCCAGCACTCGCAGGTAATAAAAAGCGGGGACGCCGGGATCGAAATCGGGGTCGGTCCACACGGTCTGCAATTCCGGACTGCCGATGGTGTTGGTATAGCTGGCATCGGCGATATCCACGGTGTTGCCGATCGGCGGGAGATCGCCCGCGGAATCGAGCTTGCGCTCGCCCGCCCAGACAATGTTGTGGATCTTTTCATGGCTCTTGCCATCTGTCCCGACCCAGCCCTTGACCATCTGCACGCGGTCCAGGTTGCCGCTGTTGGGGCCTTTCAGCGCGGCAACCATGAAGCGCGGTGCCTTGTCGTCGACGGATCCGGACAGCCTGCCACCCATGGGCACGCCCTTGCTGTATCCCGTTTCCGCCCACGATTCCGCAGCCGGCGTGGTGTCGCCGAAGTCGAAGCCGCCAAAGATCCGCACCGTGATGCGGCTGCCGCTGGTGGCCCAGGTTTCCTTGCGGTGCAGGGCATCCCAGATCGACTCGCGGGTATTCTCTTCCGCCCATACGTTCGACAGTCCCGCGCTGCCCTGTTCGATTTTCGACGGTTCGCCGGGGAGGCTTTCAAGCAGTCTCTGGTGAGGCGTGCCGGACTTCAGATTGTGCTCGCCCGTATGCTGGTATTCCTCGTGAGACACGATCGAGGTGTGGATATCGCCACCGCCAACGACACCGTATTCGAACGGGTTGATACCGATCGTTTGCTGCAGAACCATGCCATTGCGGAAGGCATTGCGGACGTAATTGGTTTCCAGGACCTTGACGGTTCCCGGTCCCGCGACCGGCTTGGTCCAGATTTCGAATCCGGCGAACTCGTCGTTCGGAGCCATCAGCGGATGGGTTTCGGACTGTCCCTTGGTCTGGATGATCTCGGTCAGTCGTTCGTTGCGCATCCTGGTTTCGGCGTAGGCACGGCTGATCGGGTTGCCGTCGGAGTCTTCCAGCGCGAACATCGCGCCATTGCTGAGATTTCCGTTGTGCGGAATCGCCAGCAGCTGCAGGCCTGCCTTGCGCTGCTCATCCATCCAGGCCCACAGGTCCTCGGGTTTTTGCGAATCGAAATAGGAGAAAGGGACCGGGAGCTTGCTGCTGGATCTGAAAATGACATTCCGGTGGAGGTTTCTCGTGTTGGGCTGGGACGACCATTCATAGCCGACCAGGGTGGTGAATTTCCCGGGCTCGTAGAAACTGTCGGCGATCTTCACGTATTCATCCCAGATCGTGCGCTTGAGTTCCGGTGAATTCAGGGTCGGATCCGGCTTGGTGGAGCCGTCGGGCTGGATGGTCTGGGAAACGAGACCATAAAACGCCTTGGTGGATGCGGCGATGTCATTTCCGGATCCGACAACCTGCGCGGCAAGCGGGTGTTTGGACAATGGATCATCGGGGTTGTACATCCGCACCAGGACGCCGAGATATTCCGCATGATCGGACTGGATCATGAAGTCGAGCGGGATCCGCAGTTGCACATCGAATCCGGCCGGGTGCTTGACCTTTTCGCCGCGCGCATGCCGGTAGGCATTGTCCGGGCCCAGGGTGACGTTGTAGATGGCCTCGTCGAACGACCACCCGGAATGCAGATGGGTCTGGCCGAAATAGGGGTTGCGAAGCTTGTTGTAACCGGTGGTCCTCGCTGTCTCTTCGGCCACTGCTGCCTGCAGCGTTATCAGACCGGCCAACAGGGAGCTCGCAAATTGCGCGGTAACGGGATTGCGCAGGATCGACATGGGGTACCTCTGCATTGGCTGGGTCAGGTTATGACGGGCCGGGAACGGCATCCGGCGCGTATTGTTCTGCGGACGAGGATAGCACCGATCCACCCGCGAAAGGCGCAGCGGAAGCGGCGCACAATTTCCCTGCTGCCAGTGCCTGATATTGCGAATAACGGATAGATCTTCGCTGCCTCCGGCTATTAGGTTTGCTCGTTGTGCCGTGTCGCCGGTGGTGAGCGGTATCCGGCGATGGCAGGCGCTTGAAAAAGGACGAACTCAGTGATGTTCAAGACCAAACGAAACCCTGGCCCGACCATGCTCTGTGCCGTGTTGCTCGCGGCAGCGCCGCCGGTTTTCTCCGGACAGGACGCCACCGGCGGCCAGTCTCTCGAGCAGGCGGCCAGCGATCCCACGGCCTCGCTGATGTCGCTGCAGCTCCAGGAAATCTACACCGGAAACTACCACAATCTCGATGACGAGAGCGGCAACACCGTGCAGTTGCGCGCGGCGCTGCCGTTCAGCACCGGCAGTCTGAAGCATATCGCGCGCGCGACGCTGCCGATGGTCACCGACAGCCCGTCGGGTGCGGATGGGATCAGCGATCTGGTGTTGTTCGATCTCGTTGTCTTCGACCAGCCCTGGGGACGCTGGGGCGTTGGCCCGGTCGCCCTGCTGCCGACCGCAAGCGATGACCGCCTGGGAGCGGAGAAGTGGGCCGCCGGTCCCGCAATAGGATTCACTGCCCGCAGCGGCAAGCTGTTGTGGGGCCTGTTCGACCAGAACCTGTTTTCGTTTGCCGGCGAGGGTGACCGTGATGATGTGAACGTCAGCATCCTGCAACCGATCCTGAATTATTCACTGCCCGACAAATGGTCGATCGGCACCTCGGAAATGAATTTCACCTACGACTACGAGAAAGAGGAGTGGGTCGCATTGCCGTTGGGAGTAAAGCTGGCCAAGCTGGTGAAGTTCGGTGGTCTGCCGGTGCAGTTCTCCGGCGCCTATGAATACAACTTCGATGATGACGACGTCGAACCCGAGTGGACGTTCAACTTCACCGCCAAGTTCCTGTTTCCCATTTGAAGCGCATCTTGCGGATGCGGTTCGATTCGGCGCCGTGAAGGGGGGGTGAGCGCGCCCGAACCGGGCGGTACGTCGACTTCGGGGCTCGCCGCTTGCGGCGATCCCGGCAATTGATCCGGCATCCGGCTTTTCGGCGCAAAGCCCGGGGTGCTAGCATCCGCCGGCGAAAGCGATCGAAATCAGAACCGGCGTTCGGCAACGAGACCCGGAGGAGGTCGAATGAATAACACGAAATCCGGATCCATTTCTTTCACCGGAATCATGATACGCATCGTCGTGTCATTGCTGCTGGTGTTGCTCACCTACAATCCCGGTGGCTATTCCTATTTCCACTGGGTGCTGGCCGATCTCGGCGCATTCGATGCGCTCAAGGGATTTGTCGGCGCGGTGTTGCTGGTGGCGTGGGTGGTGTTCGTGCGTACCGCCCTTGTCTCGCTCGGGAGCCTTGGGGTCATCCTCAGCGCGCTTGTGCTTGGCACGCTGGTCTGGATGCTCTATGACTTCGGCTTGCTGTCGACCACGCGCTCGTCGGCGTTCGTCTGGATCATTCTGGTGGTGACGGGCATCATTCTCGGCATCGGCCTGTCCTGGTCGCTGATCCGCCAGCGCGCGACCGGACAGGTCGAAGTGGACTGAGGGCCCCGGCTGCCGCTGTTCTTTTGCGCTGGCGCGCTCCTGCCTGCCGTTCCTGGTCAGTGCCCGCGCGCGATCGCGCGATAGCCGATATCGCGGCGATGGAAACTTCCGTTCCAGTGGATGCCGGCACATACCGTGTAAGCGCCGTGTTGCGCGGCGGCAACCGTGTCGCCGAGCGCGGTGACGCACAGCACGCGTCCGCCGTTGGTCACGACCTCGTCGTTCACCAGCGCCGTGCCGGCGTGAAACACCTTGCTGTCGGGATGCGCGGTCTGCGGCAGGCCGCTGATCACATCGCCCTTGGCATAGCTGTCGGGATAACCGCCCGCTGCCATCACCACGCCGACCGCGGCGCGCGGATCCCACTCGGCTTCCACCACGTCGAGCTGGCCGTCGATGGCAGCGTCGCACAGCAACGTGATGTCGGACCTGAGGCGCATCAGGATCGGCTGGGTCTCGGGATCGCCGAAGCGGCAGTTGTACTCGAGCACCTTGATGCCGCCATCGGGCGCGATCATCAGGCCGGCGTACAGGAAGCCGGTGTAGGTATTGCCTTCCAGCATCATGCCGCGCACGGTCGGCATGATCACATCGTGCATCACGCGGCGGTGGATTGCGGGCGTGACCACCGGTGCCGGCGAGTAGGCGCCCATGCCGCCGGTATTCGGTCCGCGGTCGCCGTCGTCGCGCGCCTTGTGGTCCTGGCTGGTGGCCAGCGGGAGCACGTTGCTGCCATCGACCATCACGATGAAGCTCGCTTCCTCGCCGACCAGGAACTCCTCGATCACCACGCGATGGCCGGCATCGCCGAAGGCATTGCCTGCCAGCATGTCGCGCACTGCCGCGATCGCCTGATCGATGCTGTCCGCGAGGATCACGCCCTTGCCGGCGGCGAGTCCGTCGGCCTTGACCACGATGGGCGCGCCGCGTTCGCGGATATAGCTTTCGGCTGCCGCGATCTCGGTGAAGCTGCGGTAGGCTGCGGTCGGAATCCCGTGTCGGGCCAGGAAATCCTTGGTGAAAGCCTTGGATCCTTCGAGTTGCGCGGCACCGCGGGTGGGGCCGAAGCAGCGCAGGCCGGCGACGCGGAAGTAATCGACCACGCCTGCGACCAGTGGCGCCTCGGGACCGACGATCGTCAGCCCGACCTTGTTGTGCCGGGCAAAATCCGCTAGCGCGGCAAAATCCATGGGGTCGATCGCGACGTTGCACACGCCGGGCTCACGGGCGGTGCCGGCGTTCCCCGGGGCTACATACACCGTGTCGACACGCAGGCTTTGGGCGGCCTTCCACGCCAGGGCATGTTCGCGGCCGCCGCCGCCGATGATCAGTACGTTCATGCTGTGCGGATTCCCTGTGTCAACGCGAGCGGTTCAGTGACGGAAGTGGCGCATGCCGGTAAACACCATCGCCATATCGTGTTCGTTGGCGGCCGCGATCACTTCGTCATCGCGTATCGATCCGCCGGGCTGGATCACCGCGCGGATACCGGATGCGGCGGCGTTGTCGATCCCGTCGCGGAACGGGAAGAACGCATCCGAAGCCATTACCGCGCCCTGCACCGCGAGGCCCGCGTGCTCGGCCTTGATCGCGGCGATGCGCGCGGAATTGATCCGGCTCATCTGGCCCGCACCGACACCGATGGTGCGGTTGTCACGGGCATAGACGATGGCATTGGACTTGACGAACTTGGCGACCTTCCACGCAAACAGCAGATCGCGCATTTCCTCGTCCGCGGGTACCCGGGCCCCGACCACGCGCAACTCGCCGTAGACCGCGAGATCCGCGTCCTGCACCAGCAGGCCTCCGGTGACACGCTTGTAGTCGAGCCTGGCCACTCCGGTCTCGGACCACTCTCCGCAGACCAGCAGGCGCACGTTCTTCTTGGCCGCGACCGCGGCCACCGCCGCGGGGCTCGCGGCGGGCGCGATGATCACCTCGACGAACTGGCGTTCCACGATCAGCGTGGCGGTGTCGGCATCGAGTTCGCGGTTGAACGCGATGATGCCGCCGAATGCCGATTCCGGATCGGTTGCATAAGCCAGTTCATAGGCCTCGCGCAGTGTGCTGCCGAGCGCCACACCGCAGGGGTTGGCATGCTTCACGATCACGCAGGCGGCGCTGTCGCGGAACTGCTTCACGCACTCGAGCGCGGCATCGGTGTCGGCGATGTTGTTGTATGAAAGCTCCTTGCCCTGCAGCTGGCTGGCGGTGCCGATGCAGGCTTCCGCGATCCGTTGCTCGACATAGAACGCCGCGTTCTGGTGCGGGTTTTCGCCGTAGCGCATTTCCTGCGCTTTGGCGAACTGCAGGCTGAAGGTGCGCGGGAACTCGCTCTGCCCGCCGCAGCCATCGAGGCGGCCGAGGTAATTGGCGATCGCGCCGTCGTACCGGGCAGTGTGTTCGAAGGCCTTGACCGCGAGATCGAAGCGGGTCGCCCGCAGGGTGCCACCATTGGCCTGCAACTCTTCGACGACGCGCGGATAATCTCCCGCATCGACCACGATCGCGACATCGCGGTGGTTCTTGGCCGCGGAGCGCACCATGGTCGGGCCGCCGATATCGATGTTCTCGATCGCGCTCGGCAGGTCGCAGTCGGGGCGCGCCACGGCCTGCTCGAAGGGATAGAGATTCACCGCCACCAGGTCGATCGGCGCGATGCCGTGCGCGTCCATCACCGCCTCGTCCTCGCCGCGGCGCCCGAGTATGCCGCCGTGGACTTTCGGGTGCAGGGTTTTTACCCGCCCGTCCATCATTTCGGGGAAACCGGTGTAGTCGGCGACTTCACGTACCGCGATCCCGTTGGCGGCGAGCAGCTTGTGGGTGCCGCCGGTGGAGAGGATCTCCACGCCGAGCGCGGCCAGCGCGCGCGCAAATTCGACGATGCCGGTCTTGTCGGAGACGCTCAGCAGCGCGCGGCGCACGGCCCTGGTTTCGGATTCGGTGTTCATGATGCGATTACCTGCAGAAGAAAAGAATGCTTGCGTCGCATGGGCGCATAGGGAGGGTGCCCGTCGCCGCAGCAGGATTGGTCCAGGTCCGGCACGCTCCTAGAGCATGCCGTATCGTTTGAGCTTCTTGCGCAGCGTGCCGCGGTTCAGGCCGAGGACCGCGGAGGCCAGGGTCTGGTTGTTGCGGGTGTACTTGAGCACCGCTTCCAGCAGCGGCGCCTCCACCTCCTGCAACACCATGTCGTAGACATCGGTGACCATCTGGCCATCGAGCTGCGAGAAGTAGTTGCCCACCGTGATCTCGACGCTCTGGCGCAACGAGCGGGTCGGCGAGCCTGCGGATTCGATGTTGGTGGCGGGATTTTCGGCGCCGTTGACCTGGCTCATGCTGCCATGACCCCCTCTTCTGTTGTTCGTTCGAAATATTCATCCAGTGCCTGCAATTGCTCGCTGGCGCCGGCAAGCGCGTGGAAGCTGCCGAGAAAGGCGCGCGCCCCGGCTTGTTCGGCGAGGTACCAGCCAACGTGCTTGCGCGCGGTGCGCACACCCTGAGCCTCGCCGTAGAACTCATGCAGCGCCTGCAGATGCTCCAGCATCAGGCGATGCAGCAGCGCGCGTGGTGGAGTCTGCACCCGGTGCTCCGCGCGCAGTGCGCTGTCAACGCTCGCGCACAGCCATGGCTTGCCCTGGGCGGCGCGTCCGATCATCACCGCGGCGGCTCCGGTAAAGTGCAGCACCTCGGCTGCCTTGGCGCCCGAGTCGATATCGCCGTTGGCAATGACCGGCATGTTCACGCTGGCGACGATATCGCGGATCGTGGCGTATTCCGCCTCGCCCGTGAAACGATCCGCGCGGGTGCGGCCGTGCACACTGAGCGCGCGTATGCCGCAGTCTTCGGCGATCCGCGCGATCTGCACATCGTTGCGCATGCTGCGGTCCCAACCGGTGCGGATCTTCAGCGTGACCGGCAATTCGGGCACCGCACTGACCACCGCGGCGAGTATTGCGCCAACCAGCGGCTCGTCACGCAGCAGTGCCGAGCCGGCGGCCCTGCGGTAGACGTTCTTCGCCGGACAGCCCATGTTGATATCGATGATCTCGGCGCCGAGCTCGGCTTGCTGGCGCGCGGCGCCAGCCATCTGCGCCGGAGCGTTGCCGACGATCTGCACCCAGCGCGATCCGCTGGATGCCGTGACGGTACGCCGCAGCCGCGATTTGCGGGTGTTCCACAGGCGCGTGTCGGCGCAAACCATCTCGGCGATCGCGAGCCGCGTGCCGAGGCGCGCGCACAATTGCCGGTACGGATGATCCGTCACGCCTACCATCGGCGCGAGCACGACCCGTGTGTCGACGGTGTGGGTACCGATGCGTAGCAAGAATGGCCTCTGCAAATCGTGGCGTGTGTTGGTGGAGTCGGGGCACAGGATGATAGCGGCAGGGCGCGGACGATTAAAGGGCCAGATTGAACTTTGCGGAAATTGTGCGCCGCTGCAGCCACCCGCGGTGATGCATCGCTCAGTCGGCGGCGGGCGGGATTTCCCGCAGGTACAACTGATAGTTCGTTGCATCCTCGCCGGGATCAACGATTTCGAGATGGGCGCTGACCGGTTCGCGCGGGGGCATCGCGGCGAGTGGCAAATCCTGTGGGTCGAGATATTCGTGCGGCAGGAACAGGCGGCTGGCAAGCACCCGCCCGCGCATATCGGAAAACACGATTTCCATGCCGGGAAAATCCTGCGCGAACGGTGCGTGGTTGCTGAGCAGCGCATCGACCAGCAGCAGGCCGGGGCGTCCGGGCGCGGGCCGTATGTGCAACGCCTCGCTGCGGATACGCGCGAAGTCCCGGAACGAGGGCAGCACGCAACCGATGCGCTCGCAGACCAGCGCGTAGGCCGGGCGCAAACGCGGATCGAGCGCGAGGGTATCGCGGTTGTGCCAGGCGTACTGGCCGACGAGGCCGAGCAGCGCCAGCAGGCAGGCCAAGGTCCAGGCGAGGTGCTGCCAGCGGCGCGCCACCGGCCCGCGTTCCATCTCGACGGGCTGCGGCGCGATCGGCGGGAGCGTGAATGATTCGACCGGCGCGATCGGGGCAGGCGTGAACGGCTCGGTGGCTGCGTCCTGATCCGCCGCGGCTGCTTCGCCCTCGAACAGCATCTCGTCGATATAGTTCTGGCTGATGCCGGCGTCGGGTGACGCTGCCGTCTGCGGCGCGGACCCGGCGGGCTGGTGCGCCCGGGCATCGAACACCTGGTCGCAGGCACCGCAGCGCACGCGGCCTTCGGCGGCATCGAGTTGCTCCTCGCTGACGCGAAATGTCGTCCCGCAGGCCGGGCAACGGGTGATTCCGCTGATCATTGCCCGCATTCCGGGTTGCGCGGGGTGCGTACCAGGTCGAGGCGGCACCATTCATCTCGGATCGAGGTGCCGGCCACATCGAACCATGGGCGGTAGGCTTCCAGCACCGCCGTCGCCTGGCTGGCCAGGACCCCGGAGAGCACGGCATGCGCACCCGTGCGCAGCAGGCGGGCAAAGCGCGGAGCGAGTTCCACCAGCGGACCGGCGAGGATATTGGCCAGCAGCACATCGGCGGGCCCGGTCTCGTCGAGCGCCTGCGGTGCGCAGGTTTCGAGCCGCGCCGCGTCGATGCCATTGCGGGTGGCATTGTCACGGCTGGCAAGCAGTGCCTGCGGATCGATATCGACCGCGCGTACCCGCGTCGCGCCGAGCAGCAATGCGGCCACACCGAGAATGCCCGAGCCCGAACCGTAATCGATGACCTGCCGGCCGTCGCACGGGTGTCCGGCGAGCCATTCGAGGCACAACGCGGTGGTGGGGTGGGTGCCGGTGCCGAAGGCGAGGCCCGGGTCGAGGTGCATGACCACTGCGTCGGCTTGCTCGACCGTGGCGCCGCCTGGGCACACCCAGAGGCGCGCGCCGAAGCGCAGCGGGGCAAAATGCTGCAACCACTCGCGCTCCCAGGCGCGTGCCGCGAGATGCTCCCAGAGCGGCGTCTCGGGCACCGAACCCAGAGCGCGTCCTAGGGTTTCGAGGATCCGGGCACGGTCTGCGTCCGGATCGAACAGTGCGCTGACCCTGACCTCCGGCCACAGCGGTGTCTCGCCCACCCCGGGTTCGAGGATCGCGATGTCCTGCTGGTCGCCGAGCGTCACGGACAGCGCGCCGGCCGCGAGCAGCGCATCCTCGAGCGCAGCGACGTCGTGCGCCAATGCGCTCAGATGCAATTGCAGGAATTCGCCTTCGGAGCCCATCGTCTGCCAGCAGGAAGAAGCGTGTTCACGACACCGCGCGGCGCGGCTTCATCAGCTTTTCAACTTCTTTTCGAGATAGTGAATGCTCACGCCGCCGCGCTGGAATGCCTCGTCGCGCACCAGGTTCTGGTGCAGCGGGATATTGGTGGTGATGCCATCGACCACGATCTCGTCGAGCGCGTTGCGCATCCGCATCAGGGCGCTATGGCGGTCATCGGCCCAGGTAATCACCTTGCCGATCAGGGAGTCGTAATTCGGGGGCACGGTGTAGCCGCTGTAGAGATGCGAGTCGACGCGGATGCCGTTGCCGCCCGGGGCATGATAGCGATTGACCTTGCCGGGGCTCGGCGCAAAGGTCCTGGGGTCTTCGGCATTGATGCGGCACTCGAAGGAATGGCCACGAATGCGCACATCGTCCTGGGTGATCGAGAGCGGCCGTCCGCCGGCGATCAGCAGTTGCTCGCGCACGATATCGAAGCCGGTGATCATCTCGGTGACCGGGTGTTCGACCTGGACCCGCGTGTTCATCTCGATGAAGAAGAATTTGCCGTTCTCATAAAGGAACTCGAAGGTGCCCGCGCCGCGGTAGCCGATTTCCTGGCAGGCGCGCACGCAACTTTCGGCGACCTCGCGCTTGATGTCTTCCGCAATGCCCGGAGCGGGCGCTTCCTCGAGCACTTTCTGGTGCCGGCGCTGCAGTGAGCAGTCGCGATCGCCGAGATGAATCACGTTTCCCTGGCCGTCGGCCAGTACCTGGAACTCGACATGGCGCGGATTCTCGAGATACTTCTCGAGATACACCGTGCCGTCGCCGAAGGCAGCCTTGGCTTCGGCGTGGGTCATCAGCACCGCATTGAGCAGTGCCGCCTGGCTGTGCACCACGCGCATGCCGCGCCCGCCACCGCCGGCCGCGGCCTTGATGATCACCGGGTAGCCGATGGCGCGGGCACTGGCCAGGGTCTGCTCGTTGTCCTCGGTGAGCGCGCCGTCGGAGCCGGGCACCGTGGGTACGCCGGCGAGTTTCATCGCCGCCTTGGCCTGGACCTTGTCACCCATCAGGCGAATCACGTCGGCGGTGGGGCCGACGAACTTGAAGCCGCTCTTTTCCACCTGCTCGGCGAAGTCCGCGTTCTCGGCCAGGAAGCCATATCCGGGGTGGATCGCGTCCGCATCGGTGATCTCGGCCGCGCTGATGATCGAGGGCACGTTCAGGTAGCTCTTGGCCGAAGGGTTGGGACCGATGCACACCGATTCGTCGGCCAGGCGCACATGCATCAGGTCGCGGTCGACCAGCGAGTGCACGGCGACGGTCTGTATGCCAAGTTCGCGGCAGGCGCGCAGGATGCGTAGCGCGATCTCGCCGCGATTCGCGATGACAACCTTCTCGATCATGATGGGAGATCCTGTTGGGGCGATGCGCGCCGGGCTCAGATGATGCTGATCAGTGGCTGGTCGAATTCGATGGGTACGCCATCCTCGACCAGTATGGCGCCGACCACGCCGGCCTTGTCGGCCTCGATATGGTTCATCATTTTCATGGCCTCGACGATGCAAACCACGTCGCCCGGCTTGACGCTCTGGCCAGGCGTGACAAACGGTTTCGAGCCGGGCGACGGCGCGCTGTAGAACGTGCCGACCATCGGCGAGCGCACCAGGTGTCCGGCCGGTTCGGCCGCCGCCACCGGCACGACCGCGGCTACCGCCGGCGCGGCGGCGACCGGCGCCTGCACCATGCCCTGCGGCATGCTCATCATCTGCGGTGCCACCATGGTCATGCCGCTGTTGCGGCTGATGCGTACCGACTCCTCGCCCTCGCGGATCTCGATCTCGGTGACGTCGGATTCCTCGAGCAGGTCGATCAGTTTTTTCAGCTTGCGGATATCCATGAATTGCCCTTCTGTGTGTCAGGAATGGTTGATGCGTTCGATCGCCGCGTGCAGGGCGAGTTCGTAGCCCTGCGCGCCGAGCCCGGAAATCACACCGACGGCGATATCGGAAAAATAGGAATGCTGGCGGAAGTCCTCGCGTGCATGCACGTTCGACAGGTGCACCTCGATGAACGGTACCGCCACCGCGAGCAGCGCATCGCGCAGTGCCACGCTGGTATGGGTGAAAGCCGCGGGATTGAACACGATGAAGGTGATGCCCTCCGAGCGTGCCGCGTGGATGCGCTCGATCAGCTCGTGCTCGGCATTGCTCTGCAGGCTTTGCAGGTGATGCCCGGCCTCGACCGCGATCCCCGACAGGCGCTGGTTGATCGCATCGAGCGTGTCGTGGCCATAGGTCTCCGGCTCGCGGGTGCCGAGCAGATTGAGGTTCGGGCCGTGAAGCACCAGGATCGAGGCCATATCAGGTACCGCTGACCACCACGCCCGCTCAGGTGGTGGTTCGTTATGTGTCAGACGGATTCTGCCGCAATTCATGGAGCAGGTCCATATTGCGCACCCGTTCCGGCACGATGGCGACAAATTCGGGTGCGTTTCCGGCATTTGCGGCGCTTCAGCCGGGTTCCAGCGCCTCCAGGACGATTCCCGGCGTCAGCAGCTGGGGCAGGATCCGCGGTTCGGCAGCGGGCCGCGCGGGATAGAACAGGTAGAGCGGGACCCCGCTCCGTCCATGCTGCCACAGCAAGCGCGTGAGTACCGGGTCGCTGTTGGTCCAGTCGCCTTTCAGGTAGTGGATGCCCCTGCGGGCGAAGGCATCGGTGACGATCGCGCTGCTCAGCGCCAGTTTTTCATTGGCGAGACAGGTGATGCACCAGTCGGCGGTCACGTTCACGAACACTGCCTTGCCCTGGGCGCGCAGCTGCGCGAGGCGCGCCGGATCGTAGTTTTCCCAGTTGGCGCTGGCGTCGGGGCCTTCCACAGCCGGCTTTGCTGCCAGCAGCGGCGAGCGCAGCACCAGCAGCGCAAGCAACAGCACTGCCACGGCGAGCGCGCGCAGAAGCAAGGAATGTTTGTGGCGCGAGGCGCGCTCCCGGATCCACAACCCGAGCGCCAGCAGCACGCAGCCGCCAGCCACGGCGGCCATGCCGTTGACTCCACTCTGCTTGCCGAGCACCCATAACAACCAGACCACGGCACCATAGAGCGGGAAGGCCAGCAGTTGCTTGAAACCTTCCATCCAGGCGCCGGGTTTGGGCAGGCGCCGCAGGGTCGCGGGGCTCAGCGTCAGCAGCAGGAATGGCGCTGCCATGCCGAAACCGAGCGCGGCAAAGATGGTCAGCGCCGTAACTGCCGGTTGCGTCATGGCGAAGCCGAGCGCGCTACCCATGAATGGCGCCGAGCACGGACTGGCCACCACCGTTGCCAGTACCCCGGTAAAAAAGGAGCCCGCGTAACCCGATTTCGCGGCCAGCGAGTTGCCGACGCCCATGATTCCGGCACCGAGGTTGATCATGCCCGAGAGCGACAGGCCCAGCACGAAGAACAGGTAGGCCAGTGCGGCGACAAAGGTCGGCGACTGCAGGTGGAAGCCCCAGCCGATCGCCGCGCCAGCCTGGCGCAAACCGATCAACAGAGCGGCCACCGCCATGAAGCTGAGGACCACGCCCGCGGTATAGACCAGACCGTGCATTGCCTGGCCGCCGCCAGCGCCGCCCTTGCCCGCGATACTGAGCACCTTGAGGGACAGCACCGGGAACACGCAGGGCATCAGGTTCAGGATCAGGCCGCCGAGTGCGGCGAGCAGCGCCATGTAGGCGAGCTCGGCAGCACTGACGGTTGCGCTCGGGGCTGGCGTCGGCATCGGGGCAGGTGCATGCACCCAGGGCGCGGTCGTGGTTTCCAGCACCGTGCCGGCGGCCGCGTCGAGCGTGAAGATTTGTTTGCGCGGCGGGTAGCAGAGCCCGGCATCGGCGCAGCCCTGCGATCGGACTTCGAGCGTCCGCACCGTGGCGCCGGGTAGTGGCAGGGTGACCGCAAGCGCACCGCGATAGACTTCCGTGGCGCCGAGATAGGCGTCTTCGTGCGCCTCGCCCGGTGGCAGTTGCACCTCGAGCGGGTGGCTTCCATCGGCGTCGCGCGTCGCGAAACCGAGGCGTTCGCGGTACAGGTAGTAGCCGGGGGTGATATCCCATTCAAACACCAGTTGCTGATCGCGGATGCTGGCACGCAGGGGGTAAGCCTGTTCGACCCGCAGGAAGCTCGTGCCGCCGCCGAGCTTGGGGCTGGGTGCCGGGCGAAGTTGCGGCAGCTCATCGGCTGCGCGCAGCGCGGAGCCGAACAGCAAGCAGGCTAAGATGAGCAGGATTCTCGGCATTTTGGCGCCTGTTGAGCTATTCGCGCCCCGGCCGTGCGCGTCGAAATCAGCATGGCAGGTATTCTAGCGAGAGTGTCGTACGGGTTTCGAGGGCGAATAATTACGCTCCTCGCCCGGAACGCTGTGGCACAATGCGAGTGAAGCTTCTGACCATGGATGAATCGACGATGTACCTGCTGCGGTGTGGCGCGATGGCGCTTCTGGCGGGTTCTGGCATCAACGCGACCGCCGCGACACTGGAACTGGACACGCCCTGGATGCGCGCGCCGGCGCCCGCACAGACGAATGCCGCGATCTATTTTCAACTGCGCAACAACGGCCCGCGGACCATGGTCCTGGATGGCGCGCAGGTCACCGGCGCGGCGAGCGCGGCGGTCCATGAGCACCGCCATGTGGATGGCCTGATGCGCATGAGCGAGGCAGGGCCGTTGCCGATCGCGCCTGGAACCGCGCTCAGGCTCGAACCCGGCGGATATCATCTGATGGTATTCGGCCTGGAAAAAACCCCGCTGGCGGGCGAGCGGGTGCCATTCTGTCTGCATTTTGCCGACGGCTCCGAGGAATGTGCCGCGGCGCTGGTCAAAGCGATTGGAGAGTAGTGTTATGGACGAGGCAAAAGCGCGGGCGATGCGCAAGACTCTGGCTCCGGGCAGCGGCATGGCGCTGGTGGTCGCGGTGCTGGTCGGGGTGTTTGCGCTCGGCTTCATCGGTGTCGGTGTGTACTGGTCGAGCGAACCGGCGCGCTTCGATGTGCGCGAGAACGCCGCGAGGTTTGCCGCCTCGCAGAACCGCCAGCTGGTGGTCGGCAGCGTGACCGTCGCGACCCTGGTGCGGGTTGCCGAAACCCTGCTCGACAAGCCGGGCGGCTACCTCAGCAACGACCTCGCACCGCCTGGCGTCTGGCTCGACAATATGCCGAACTGGGAGTTCGGCGTACTGGTGCAGGTGCGCGATCTCTCCAAGGCCATGCGCGAAACGCTGAGCCGCTCGCAGTCGCAGTCCACCGAAGATCCCGATCTGGCGCTGGCCGAACCCCAATTCAATTTCGACAGCTACTCCTGGCTGCTGCCCCCCTCGGAGAACGAGTACCGCCAGGGCATCCGCTCACTGGAAACCTATGCCCGGCGCCTGGCGGACCCGCAGAAGCCCGATGCCCAGTTCTATGCCCGCGCCGATAACCTGCGCTACTGGCTGGGCACGGTGGAGAGCCGTCTTGGCAGCCTGTCGCAGCGCCTCAGTTCGAGCGTCGGCAGGAAACGCCTCAACACGGACCTGGCCGGCGACAGTGCCGCACAGCAATCGACGCCTGCCGCGATGGAGGTGGAGACCAGGACGCCATGGGCCCGCATCGACGATGTGTTCTACGAGGCGCGTGGTACCTCGTGGGCGCTGATCCAGTTCCTCGAGGCGATAGAAGTGGATTTCGCCGACGTGCTGCAGAAAAAGAACGCCGTGGTGAGCCTGCGCCAGATCATCCGCGAGCTCGAAGGCACCCAGGAGCCGATGTGGAGCCCGCTGATCCTGAACGGCTCGGGCTTTGGTCCGCTGGCCAACCACTCGCTGGTGATGGCCTCGTATGTGTCGCGCGCCAATGCCGCGATCATCAACCTGCGCGAATTGCTGGCCCAGGGCTGAGGCCCGCTTCAGCGGGCGGTGTCGAACTCCTCGAGAATGCGCGCGTGTTCCGTCACCGGCAGACGCGGCCCGTAATGCATCACCAGCTGCGCTGCCGCATGGCTGGCCAGGCGGGCGGCCGCACCCGCGTCGTAGCCGGAAGTGATGCCATGGAGATAGGCGCCGGCAAACATGTCGCCGGCCCCGTTGGTGTCGATCGGGCGCACCTTTGGCGCCGCAACGCGGTGATAGCGCTGTCCGTCGAACACCAGGGCGCCGTCGGCGCCGAGGGTGATCGCAAATGAGCGCGCGATCGGACGCAGCGCCGCGGCCGCATCTTCGAGCACCTCACACCCGGTCCACTGCCGCGCCTCGGCCAGGTTGCAGAACAGCAGGTCGACACCGTCACCGAGCATCTCCTGCAGCCCTTCGTGGAAGTGCTCCACGATGCCGGGGTCGGAGAAGCTGAGCGCGGTGCGCACCCCGGCAGCCTCGGCGATGCGCCGTGCCGCGACCGCGGCAGCGCGCCCACTCGGAGATGTCACCAGGTATCCTCGATGTAGAGGAATTGCGAGGCGCGCAGGGCGGCCTCGTCGAGATCCCCGGCGGAGAGCGTCGAGCTGATGCCGAGAAAGGTGTTCATGGTGCGTTCGGCATCGGGCGTGATCATCACCAGGCATTTGCCGGTCACCCCGGGATCGCGGGCGGCGTGTGGGTTGGAGGCGACTCCCGCCCGCGCCAGATCCGCGAGATAGAAGCGCCCGTTCTCGTCGTCGGCCACCTTGCAGGTATAAAAGGCGCGTGAGCCGAAGCAGCACGCCGCGATCACCGAATTGGCCGCGGAGCCACCGCTGGCACGCCGTGAGGCAACCAGGTGTCCGCTGAGCAGTTCGAGCAACTGCTCCTGGCGTGGCTCGTCGACCAGTGTCATCAGGCCCTTGTCGATGCCTGCGTTGGCCAGAAACGTGTCTTCGATCGCGATTTCGGTATCGACAAGGGCGGCTCCCATGCCATAGACGTGGTATGTACTCATGCGATATTCCGTGGCCTGATGCGATCTGATGGCGCGCGATTATCGACGCCGGGCCGACCCCGCTCAAGGTGCAAAGCTGCATTTGTGGCACGCGCGGCTTGTCCTTACACTGACGCGCCATGCCCGCATCCGCCAAACCAAAGCCGGCCCGTCGCCCTGTGCGCAAGCCTTCACCTCCACCGCCGCGGCGCTGGCGCAGGGCATTGCTGCGGATAGTGCTTGCCGGCGTGGTGCTCGCACTCCCGGTGCTGATCTATCTCGATGCCTATATCCAGCGCGAGTTTTCCGGCAAGAAATGGGCGTTGCCGGCGCTGGTGTATGGACGCCCGCTGGAGGTCTATCGGGGAGCCCGGGTGTCGCCGCGCGCGATGGTCGACGAGTTGCAGACGCTGGGTTATCACGAGGCCCGCGGGGCCCTTGCGCCGGGCAGTTACAGCCTGCGCGATGCCAGCCTTGCGGTGGCTACCCGCGGTTTCCGTTTCTGGGACGGTGTAGAGCCGGCCCGGCAATTGCGCATCGGCTTCGATGCCGACGGTGTCAGCGCGCTGCAGGACGCGAGCGGCGCGGCGGTCGCGATCGCACGGCTCGAGCCGGTGCATATCGGCGGTATCTATCCCGCCCACAACGAGGACCGGATCCTGGTGCGGTTGACGGAGGTGCCACCGCTGCTGGTCAAGGCGTTGCTGGCCGTGGAGGACCGGGATTTCACCGCTCATCACGGGGTCTCGCCGCGCGGCATCATGCGGGCGCTGTGGGTGAACGTGCGCAGCGGTGCGGTCGAGCAGGGTGGCAGCACGCTGACCCAGCAACTGGTGAAGAATTTCTTCCTGACGCGCGAGCGCAGTTACAGCCGCAAGATTGCCGAGCTGGCGATGGCGGTGCTGCTCGAGCTGCATTACAGCAAGGACGAGATCCTCGAGGCGTACATCAACGAGATCTACCTCGGGCAGGACGGGCATCGTGCCATTCACGGCTTTGGGCTGGCCGCCCATTACTATTTCAACCGTCCGCTCCCGGAGCTCGAAGCGCAGCAGATCGCGCTGCTGGTAGCCCTGGTGCGCGGGCCCTCGTATTACGATCCGGGACGCCATCCGGAGCGTGCGCGCGAGCGCCGCAACCTGGTATTCCAGCACCTGGTCGAAGCCGGGGCGCTGAAACCGGAGGCCGCGCGCAAACTGGCGGCCTTGCCGCTCGGCGTCGATGATCGCGAGCGTTCGCGCTCGAAGATCTACCCGGCCTACCTGGACCTGGTGCGCCGCCAGCTGCGCGCCGACTACAGCGACCACGATCTCAGCTCCGAGGGACTGCAGGTATTTACCGGACTCGACCCGGCCGTGCAGCGTGCCGCGGAGCGTTCGCTGCAGGACACGCTGGCGGCCATCGAGCGCGATTTCGCGGCCCGCGGCAAGCCGCAGAAAGGGCTCGAAGGGGCGGTGGTGGTGACGCGTGTCGACAGCGGTGAAGTGCTGGCGCTGGTGGGTGGGCGTCATGCGCGGGGAGCGGGTTTCAACCGCGCGCTGGATGCCCTGCGCCCGGTCGGCTCGTTGATGAAGCCGGCGGTGTACCTCAGTGCGCTCGCCAGCGGGCGCTACACCCTGCTGTCGCCACTCGACGATTCGCCGCTTGCCTATCGCGGCAGTGACCGCAAAGTCTGGAGCCCGCGCAATTACGATCACAAGGACCACGGCATGGTGCGTCTGCACGATGCGCTCGCGCAGTCCTACAACCAGTCGACCGCCCGTCTCGGTCTCGAGATCGGGGTCGGGCGCGTGGTCGATACCATTCACCGCCTCGGCGTGGAGCGCGAGATCGCGGAGCTGCCATCGGTATTGCTCGGTGCGGTCGAGTTGAGCCCGATGGAAGTCGCCGGCATGTACCAGACGATCGCCTCGGGTGGCTTTGGCACGCCGCTGCGAGCGATACGCGAAGTGCTCGATGCCGACGGACAACCACTGAAGCGCTATCCGGTGGCGGTGGAGCAGAAGGTCAGCCAGTCCGCGGTATTCCTGCTCGAGTACGCGTTGCAGGAAGTGATGCGCAAGGGAACCGCGCGCTCGGCGTACCGGCGGTTGCCGGGATGGCTGAGCGTCGCCGGCAAGACCGGAACCACCGACGACCAGCGCGACAGCTGGTTTGCCGGTTATTCCGGCGATCTGCTCGCGGTGGTGTGGATCGGCCGCGACGACAACGGCGTGACCGCACTGACCGGCGCCACCGGCGCGTTGCCGGTGTGGTCCGGGCTGATGGCCGAGGTGAGCCGCGAACCCCTGCGCTCGCAGGCGCCCGCAGGCGTGGTAGAGGCCTGGATCGACGATGCCAGTGGCGGCATCAGTGCCGAGGGTTGTGCGGGTGCACTGCGGATGCCGTTCCTGAGTGGTACCGAGCCCGAATATCAGGCGGACTGTGGCGGTGGGGGCGTCCGCTGGCCATGGAGCAAACAGCAGCCGGCGCCGCCGGTGGATGCCACGGCACAGCCACGCGCCGCGCCGCAGGCCGAGGATTCGGTCGACAAGGAACAGGAGCGGTGGTGGAAGCGCTGGTTCGGTGGCTCCGGTTGAGCCCCCGGGCGTTGCAGCCACGCGCGCAGGCGGTCAGAATCCTCCGCTCCGCCACAGGAACCCGCAATGAACCATTGGTCGTATCGATTCGAGCGAAGCTTCGGTCAGGCACGCCGCCTGGGACTGGCACTGCTGGTGCTGGTACTCGCTGCCTGCTCCACTCCCTACGCGCGCGACACATCCTCGTCTCCTGCCGTGAGCGTGCCCGAGCCGGGCGCAGCGCGCGCGGGAGCGCACGCCGCGCCGGCGACAGCGCCCTCCGTGGCGCAGCCACATGCGGCGCCGGATAGCGGTCGGTTGCAGGCGGGCAGTGCCGCCCAGACGCCAGGCGGGTTTGGCGCGCAACCCGATTACCGGCCGGCCCCGAGCAGCAACAGTGCCGTCAACACGCTGCTCGCGCAGGCCGACGATGCGCGTCAGCAGGGCGATCTCGATGCCGCCATCGCGGCGGCGGAGCGGGCCTTGCGCATTGCGCCAGCGGATCCCGCCGTCTATTACCAGTTGGCCGTACTCCGGATGCAACGCGGCGACCTGGCCCTCGCCGATCAATTGGCACGCAAGGGGTTGAGCTACCAGCCGGACCCCGGCTTGCAGCTGCGGCTGCAGGAAATCATCGAGCGCGCGCGGCGCGGCATCACCGGCTAGTCTCGAGCCGCAAGCGCCCCCGCGCATCGCGCCGAAACTCCAGGCGACGGCTGATACACATCGGCAGTTCGTCGGCTTCATGGCTCACGTAGAGAATCTGGGTCGTGGAACCGGTCGCGATCCGGTCGATCAGCTCCAGCACGCGCCGCCGGTTGGCCTGGTCGAGCCCCGAGCACGGTTCGTCCAGCATCAATATCGGCGGTGATTTCACCATCGCGCGGGCAATCAACGCCAGCCGCTGTTCGCCAAAAGAAAGCGTATCGAAGCGCTCATCCGCCCTGGTGGCCAGCCCCAGCAGCGCCAGCCACTGCCGCGCCGTCTGCGTCTGCAACGGTCCGCAACTCTGATACAGGCCGAGCGTATCGAAGAAGCCGCTGGCAACCACCTCGAACACACTGCTGCGCCGGGGGTAGGAGAGGTGCAGCTGGTTGCTGACGATGCCGAATCGCTGCTTGATTTCCCAGACCGACTCGCCGCTGCCGCGCAAGCAGCCGAACACGCGGACCTGTTGGCCATACGCGCGGGGATTGTCACCCGCGATCAGCGCGAGCAGGGTCGACTTGCCGCATCCATTGGGACCGGCAATGCTCAGGTGCTCGCCGGGATCGAGACGCAGGCTGATCCCGTCCAGCACTTCGTTGTCACCAAAACGCGCGTGCACATCCGTCAGTTCGAGCAGCGGGCCGGCGGGGCGCGCGTGCGCTGCAGGGTCGAGCGGTGCCGGAAGCGCGGTGGCCGCGGGTGCATGGTCACCGGACAGGTGCCTCAGCTGCGGGTGCCGAAGCACCCGGGCGCGGGGGCCGCTGGCAAGCACTACACCGTGATCGAGCAACAGCACATGGGTGATCGCACCGGGGATATCCTGCGGGCGGCGCGTCAGCAGCAGGACATGCGTGGGGCCCGCGAGCAGTTCCGCGAGCAGCGTGCGCAGCATGGTTCGCGCGCCCGCGTCCACGCCTTCGAACGGGTTGTCGAGTACCAGCACGGCGGGTTTGCGCAGCAACTCGCGGGCGATCAGCGTGCGGCGCATCTCGCCACTCGACAGGAAGCGTATGCCGCGCTCCATCAGGGCTGCGATGCCCAGCCGCCCGGCGACGTGATCGATTTCGGTGGTGTCGTCGCCGGCGCCGGCACCAAGCAATGCGCGCACCGTGGTGCCTGCATCCACCGCGGTCTCCAGGAATTCGCTGATATCGTGCTGTGCGTCGAGATCGCACAGTGCCTTTTGGCGCTCGAACGATACCCAGCCGATATCGCGCGCGGGCTCGATGCCGGCGCTGAATTCGATCCTGCCGCTGCTCGGACGCAGGCTGCCGGCAAGCAATTGCACCAGCGCGGTCTTGCCGGCCCCATTGGCTCCGAGGACGGCCCATTGCTGGTCCGTGGCAAGCGTCCAGTCGAGGTCGCGGAAGAACATTCGCCCCTGCAGCCGCAGGCAGACGCGGCTCAGGCGTAGCCAAGCGGCCATTTTTCCCCTCGTTGTCATTGAATCAAACCCGGCTTTGACCTCAAATACAGGGTCAAATGTAACCGACGCCGCTGCTCCGTGGCGATGAACCCTGTATTGTTCAGGCTGCCTGGTGCGCAGTTCCCGGGGAGCAGATTCAGTCGCGCCGGCGCAAGGAAGAAACCATGAATGACGACGAAATCCCGGACGGACAGGATGCGCTGAGCGATATTCGCATCGCCACGCAGTTGCTCGAAGCCCACCAGCCGCGGCGCAAGCTGGTGCGTCGCTGGATGGCACGCTCGGCGGTCGGTGTGTACCTGGATGAGCAGGGCGGCAATGGTCTGCACGCGCTGATGATCAAGCGGGCCGAGCGGGTGGGCGATCCATGGTCCGGCCATATGGCGTTTCCGGGCGGGCGCAAGGATCGCGCGGACCGCAACACGCTGGATACCGCCAAGCGCGAGACACGGGAGGAGATCGCGCTCGACGCGGACCTGCATGCCGGGCTCCTCGGGCGGCTGTCGGATATCGTCACTCACCCGCGTCTGCGCAGCGCGCCGATGGTGATCACGCCATACGTGTTCCGGCTGTATTCCGTGCCGCAGCTGGTGCCAAACCATGAAGTCGACGAAGTGCTGTGGGTGCCGCTGGCGTTCCTGGCCGATCGCTCGAATCGCGAGAAGATGCGCTGGGCGCCCAACGGCATCCCCATCGAGTTGCCCTGCTACATGTATCGCGACAGGCGTATCTGGGGTCTGTCGCTGATGATGCTCGACGAGTTGCTGGATGCGTTGTCGTGACAAAGAATGCTAAAGTCGCGCGCCCGTTCATTGCCCGCCCGCCGTGCCTGTCCCGCAGTTCGCCGGCGTCGTGCTTCACACGATAATCACCGGCCTGGAGTCGTTCACGGATGCGGAACCGATTGCTGAATGCCTATCAGCGGCTGTTGTTGTCGCGCCCTTGGCTGAGCCTCGGCGTGATCGCGCTGCTGATCGTGCTGTTTGCGGTACGCATTCCGGAACTCAGGCTGGAGGCATCCGCCGATACCCTGGTGCTGGAGGGGGACAAGGCGCTCGAGTTCTATCGCGAGATCGGCAAACGCTTCGGTTCGCAGAGCTTCCTGGTGATCACCTACCGTCCGTTGCACGAGGATCTGATGTCCGATGCGGTGCTCGGGCGCATTGCCGCGTTGCGCGCGGAGTTGCAGCAGCTCGAGAACGTCCGCGCCGTCACCAGCATCCTCGACGTACCCCTGCTCTACAGTCCGCCGATATCGTTCACCGATATCGGCGAGCCCATGCATACGCTGCGCGATGCGGGGGTGGACCGCGAGCTCGCGCGCCGCGAGTTTCTCGAAAGCCCGATCTATCGTGAACTCATTCTCGGCGACGACGGGCAGGAAACCGCGCTGCAGGTCACGTTGAAACCCGACCTCGAGTGGGATGCACTGCTCGAGCGGCGCGAGATTTTGCGCAGCAAGCGCGGACAGGGCTTCTTCAGCGCCGAGGAAAAACGCGAACTCGAGCGCGTCGAGAGCGAATTCGCGACGCGGTCGGTGATCGTGCAGGACCAGCAGCGTCGCTATATCGAGCAGGTGCGCGGCATTCTCGAGCGCTATCGCGCGGATGCGAGCATTTTTCTCGGCGGCGTGCCGATGATAGCGGTCGACATGATCGCATTTGCGCAGAATGACCTCGAGAGATTCGGCGGCGCCATTCTCGGCATCATGCTGCTGGTGCTGGCGCTGATTTTCCGGCGCGCCGTGTGGGTGCTGATTCCGCTCACGGCCTGCGCATCGACCTGCCTGCTGATGCTCGGACTGATCGCCTGGAACCAGTGGCCGCTCACGGTGGTGTCCTCGAATTTCGTGCCATTGCTGCTGATCCTGTCGCTGGCGATCACCATTCACCTGATCAATTACTACCGCGAACAGTTCGAGGTGCGCCCGGACGCGCCGCACGAAGAGCTGGTGCTCGATACCGTTCGTTTCATGATCACCCCGATTGTCTATACCTCCGCCACCACCGGCGTGGCGTTTGCCTCGTTTGTCGTGAGCGGCATCAAGCCGGTAATCGATTTTGGCTGGATGATGACGATTGGCATTGCGGTGTCGATGCTGGTGGCGTTCACGCTGGTGCCGGTGCTTTTGCTGCTGGCCGGAAAGCCCGCGGCGAAGCCCGCAGGCAGCAGCCACGACCCGTTTGCGCTGGTCATGGCGCGCATGGTGGTGCATCACGGCAACGCGGTGCTGCTGGTCTCGCTGTTGCTGCTGATCGTGGGCCTGGTCGGGCTGAGCCGGCTGCAGGTCGAGAACCGCTTCATCGATTATTTCGACCAGTCGACCGAAATATATCGCGGCATGGAGCTGATCGACCGCGAACTCGGCGGCACCATTCCACTGTCGATCGTGCTGGATATCGATGTGCCGTCCGCGCTGCCGGAACTGCCGCCTGCGGCGGACGAGTTCAGCGATGATTTCGATGATGAACCGGCCACGGATTCCGGCGATGAATTCGCCGACGATTTCGATGATGCGGAGGCGTCCGCCGGTGCCAACCCAGTGGATCCGTGGTTCACGGTCTATGGACTGCAGCGGGTAAAGGAAGTCCATGATTACCTGGAGTCGCTGCCGGAAGTCGGCAAGGTACTGTCGCTGGGTACCGTTTACGATGTGGCGAACGATCTGCTGGGAGGTGGCGTCGATGACATCCAGCTCGCCATTGCCTACCGCAGCCTGCCAGAGGATATGCGCAAGCTGTTGCTCGATCCGTTCCTGTCGCGTGCTACCAGCCAGGCGATGATATCGCTGCGCATCAAGGAAACCAGCGCAGGGCTGCGCCGCGACGAGTTGCTCAAGCGCATCCGCTCCCACCTGGTCGACAAACTCGGCTTTGCGCCCGACAAGATGCACATGACCGGCATGCTGGTGCTCTACAACAACGTGCTGCAGAGCCTGTTCCGTTCGCAGATCCTGACGATCGGCGTGACCTTCCTGGTCATCCTGATGATGTTCCTGGTGCTGTTCCGCTCGGTCTACCTGTCGCTGCTGGCATTGGCACCCAACCTGCTCGCGGCGGGCGTGGTGCTCGGCACCATGGGCCTCACCGGAGTGCCGCTCGACGTGATGACGATAACGATCGCCGCGATCGTGGTCGGTATCGGTGTCGATGACTGTATCCACTACGTGTTTCGTTTCAGGCACGAATTCGCGATCGACCACGATTACGTGGCCGCCACCTACCGCAGTCATGGCAGTATCGGCAAGGCGATGTATTACACCTCGGTCACGATCGTCGCGGGATTCTCGATCCTGGCGCTTTCGAACTTCCGCCCGAGTATCTATTTCGGCGTGCTGACGGCCTTCGCGATGGTGGTCGCGATGCTCGGCGGCCTGCTGTTGTTGCCACGCCTGATTCTCCTGTTCAAGCCGCTCGGACCGGATCAGGCGCGGGAAGCCCCGGTCGATGCCGCGGTGATCGCCGGTGATTGAGCGGGTCACGACGGAAGGGGAAGAGCTTGCGCTGTTCCCGCTGCGCTCGGTGCTGTTGCCGGGAGCGCGCATGGCGTTGCAGATTTTCGAGCCGCGCTATCTCGACCTGGTCAGCCACTGCATGAAAAACGACTGCGGTTTCGGCATCGTGCGCATTACCGAGGGGCACGAGATCATTCTTGCGCAGGGCAGCGAACCGCCCGCCACCGCACGGGTCGGCACGCTGGCGCGGATCGTGGATTGGGACGCTCTGCCGGGGGGCAGGTTGCGGATCACCATCGAGGGCGGGCGCCGGTTTCGGGTGGCTTCCCGGCGCCTTGCGCCTGACCGGCTGATGTACGGCGGAATCGACTGGCTGCCGGATGCGGCCGCGCTGCCGCTCGCCGACGATTATGTCCATCTGCAGGAAATAATGAGTGGGCTGGCAGAGCATCCGGCGCTCGCGCGTCTCGGGGTGAGCGGTGCGCAGCCCGACAGCGCGCATCTCGCCTACGCGCTTGCGCAGTACCTGCCACTCGACGAGGACGACCGCTACGCGGTGCTGCTCGAGCAGGATCCGTTGCGTGGCCTGGAATTTCTCGCTCGCATCGTGCGCGAGCTCGGCGGCATGAGCTGATTGCAGGAAATTCGTGACAGTGAACTTTTTCGAGTCCCATGAAAAAGTTCACCATCACCAATTTTTGCGTGGATTTCTCCTCCACCATCGGCGACCAGGCTTTCACGCGCTGGGCTAACGGGCAAGCAACGCGTGCTCGACCAGCACCAGCCGGTCATTGCCGAAATACATGTCGCTGCCGTTGACGAACATGGTCGGCGTGCCGAAGCCACCGCGCTCGATCAACTCATCGGTGTTTGCGCGCAGCCGTTCCTTGCAAGCGGGTCGTGCGATCGCGGCCATGAATGCGCGCTCGTCGAGACCCACGCCGCGCGCGATATCGGCCACCACCTCGTCGCTCGAAATGTCCTGCAGATCGCGCCAGTAGCGCTCGAACACCGCCTGCGTGTAAGGAACCAGAAGCCCCGCCTCCTCGGCGACCAGAACCCCGCGCATGGCTTTCACGCTATTGACCGGGAACACCGCGGGCCAGCCGATCTCGAGCCCGTAGAGACGGGCCCAGTCCTGCAGGTCCTTGCGCATATGGTCCATGCGTCGTGGGTTCGGGTTGGCGCGTGCGGAGTAGACTTCCGGGTTGACGCTGTTGAATACACCGCCAACCAGAATCGGCTTCCACTCGATACTGACGCCCACCCGCGCGGCCAGCGGCTGAATGCCTGCAAAAGCCAGGTAGGTCCAGGGACTCGAACAATCGAAAAAAAACTCCAGTCGCATCGGTCAACTCCTTGTTGGGATCCGCGCGGTGGCCGGCTGCCGCGAATGCGAGGGTGCATGCAGCGGTCCGCGAATTCCATGCATGTTACACCCGCGGGTGCGGGGCACGGGGGTGGCGGATATAATGCTGCGGTCTGGCCGCAAGGCGCCAGCGCGGAAACAACAGGGCTGCCGATGGATATTGCTGCATACATGGATGGCGTAGGCCGGGCCGCGCGCGAGGCGTCGCGGGCCATGGCGCGCGCTTCCACCGGCGCCAGGAACCTGGCGTTGCGCGAGGCTGCCGCGGCCATCGATGCCGATCGCGCCACCCTGCTTGAAGCCAACGGCATCGATCTGGCACGCGCCCGCGAGCGGGGGCTGGAAGCGGCGTTGCTCGATCGCCTCGAACTCGATGGTCCGCGCATCGATGCGCTGATCGAGGGCTTGCTGCAGGTTGCGGCATTGGCCGACCCGGTCGGCGGGATCAGCGATCTTCAATACCGCCCGAGCGGCATCCAGGTCGGACGCATGCGGGTGCCGCTCGGGGTGATCGGGATCATCTACGAATCGCGTCCCAACGTGACGGCCGACGCCGCCAGCCTGTGTCTCAAGGCGGGCAATGCCGCGATTCTGCGCGGCGGCTCGGAAGCGCTCGAGTCCAACCGCGCGATCGCTGCCGGCATGTTGTGCGGCCTGCGTGCTGCGGGGTTGCCCGAGACCGCGCTGCAGGTGATCACGACCACCGATCGCGCGGTGGTCGATCGGCTGGTCGCGATGGCGGAGTATGTCGACGTGATCGTCCCGCGCGGCGGAAAGGGCCTGATCGAACGGGTGGCACGCGCGGCGCGGGTGCCGGTGATCAAGCACCTCGACGGGATCTGCCATGTATACATCGACGACGCGGCCGACCCGGCCAAGGCGCACGCGATCGCGCTGAATGCCAAGACCCAGCGCTATGGCACCTGCAACACCATGGAAACGCTGCTGGTGGCGGAGTCGATGGCGGCGCGGGTGCTGCCGCCACTCGCCGCGGCCTATGCTGAACACGGGGTAGAACTGCGCGGCTGCCCGCGCACCTGCGAATTGCTGCCGCAGGCTCTTGCGGCCACCGCGGCGGACTGGGTCACCGAGTACCTGGGACCGATACTCGCCATCCGCGTGGTGACCGGCATCGATGCGGCGATCGAGCATATCAACCGCCACGGATCGCAACACACCGATTCGATCGTGACCGAGGACTACAGCCGCAGCCGGCGCTTCCTGCGTGAGGTGGATTCGAGTTCGGTGATGGTGAATGCGTCCACCCGCTTTGCGGATGGCTTCGAGTACGGGCTCGGCGCCGAGATCGGTATTTCCACCGACAAGATACATGCGCGTGGCCCGGTCGGGCTGGAGGGGCTGACTTCGCAGAAATACGTGGTGCTGGGCGACGGTCATGTGCGCCTGTAAGCGCTGCCGGGACCCGGCGTGAGACCAGCCGGGACCGCGCGCCGCATCGGCGTCTTCGGCGGGACTTTCGATCCGGTGCACAATGGCCATCTGCGCACCGCGCTGGAACTGGTCGGGGCATTGCGGCTCGATGAGCTGCGCCTGATTCCCTGCCACACGCCGGCGACGCGCGTGCTGCCCGCTACGACGCCCGGGCAGCGCCTGGCGATGCTGCGCCTGGCGATCGCGGACTGCCCGCCGTTGCGTTGCGATGATCGAGAGATCCGCCGCGGCGGCACTTCCTATACCATCGACACCCTGCGCTCGTTGCGCGCCGAGCTCGGCGCATCGGCGCGCTTGTGCCTGATCATCGGGGCAGATGCGTTTGCCGCGCTCGACAGCTGGAAAGAATGGGACAGGCAGGTCGATCTGGCGCATATCGCGGTGCTGGAGCGCCCGGGCGAGCGTGCGGCGCACTCTCCCGCGCTGGCACGGTGGGTGGCCGCACACCGTGCCGACAATATCGAACAGGCGCTCGGGCAGGCAGCTTGTGGCAGTATCCTCGCCTTGCAGCTGACCCAGCTTGCGATCTCCGCGACCCGGATCCGCGCGTTGCTGGCTGCCGGCGATACGCCGCGTTTCCTGTTGCCGGATGCGGTACTCGACTATATCCGGCAGCACCATATCTATGAGTCGGCGACCCCGGCTGAAGAAGGAGCATCAATGTGACAGGAATGGATTCGGCGGCCCTGGCCGCGCTCGTGGTCCGTGCGATCGAGGATATCAAGGGGCGCGAGGTGGTGAGCATCGACGTTCACGAACTCACCGATGTGACGGACATCATGGTGGTGGCGAGCGGGACCTCCTCGCGGCATGTGAAATCGATTGCCGGCAATGTCGTGGATGCCGCGCGCGGCGCAGGGGAGCGCGCGATCGGCATGGAAGGTGCCGAAGCCGGCGAGTGGATCCTGGTGGATTTCGGGGGCGTGGTGGTGCACGTGATGAGCGAGGAGGCACGGCGCTTCTACGCGATCGAGAAGCTCTGGAGCGAGGCCCCCGCCAGGTGACGGTCAACGCGCGGCTGCGCATCGTCGCGATCGGCAACCGCATGCCGGGTTGGGTGCAGGCCGGATTCGAGGAGTATCGCAAGCGGTTGCCGCGCGACTTCGCGCTGGAGCTGCGCGAGCTTGCGCTGGCGCGCCGCGGCGCGGACACCGTGCGCGGCATCGAGGAAGAAGGCCAGGCCCTGCTGGGTGCCCTGGCTCCCGACGAGCTGGTAGTGGCTCTCGAGGTGGGGGGCCAGCCCTGGAGTACCGAGGAGCTCGCCACGCGGATGCGTGTCTGGCGCGATGAGGGGCGTCGCGTCGCGTTCCTGATCGGCGGCCCTGACGGGCTCTCCGCGGCGTGCCGCGAGCGCGCGGCACAATGTTGGTCGCTGTCGCGCCTGACCTTGCCGCATCCGCTGGTGAGGGTGCTGCTGGTGGAGCAGCTCTACCGCGCGTGGAGCATCCTCGTCGCCCACCCGTACCACCGCTGAGGCCGGGCGGACACGCGATGGCGGAACGACTCTCGATCAATGACACGTTGACGGAAACGCGCATTTTCAGCAAGCGCGTGGTGATTGCCGCCGCCATCGTGGTGCTGTTGTTCGGGGCGTTGATCGCGCGCTATTTCCACCTGCAGGTGATCGATCACGAGAAATACCGCACCGAAAGCGATCGCAACCGGATCCATGCGCGGGCGGTGCCGCCGCGGCGCGGCCTGATCTTCGATCGTCACGGAGTGCTGCTCGCCGACAACCGCCCGATCTTCAATCTCAGCATCACCCGTGAGCGCGTCACCGATCTTGACCAGGTGTTGCGGGACCTGGGCGGGATAATCACCCTCGATGAACGCGATATCGAGCTTTTCCGCAAGCGGCTGGCGCGCCATTTGCCGTTCGAAGCGGTGCCGCTGAAATTCAATCTGGGCGAGGAGGAGATCGCGCGGCTTGCCGTGGACCGCTATCGCCTGCCCGGTGTCGACGTGGAGGCGGAACTGGTGCGCTACTACCCGTACGGAGCGTTGCTGGCGCATGCCGTGGGGTACGTCAGTCGCATCAACGAGCAGGAACTTGCCCAGCTCGATCCGCGCGATTATGCGGGCACCCACCTGATCGGCAAGAGCGGCGTCGAGAAATTCTACGAGACTGAACTGCACGGTGAGGTAGGCTACGAGAATGTCGAGACCAATGCCCGCGGGCGCGTGCTGCGGGTGCTGGAGCAGATCGAGCCGGGGCCGGGCAAGGATCTGACGCTGGAGCTCGACCTCGAGGTGCAGCGTGTGGCTTACGAGGCGTTGGGCGAAGAGCGCGGTGCGGTGGTCGCCATCGATCCGCGCACCGGGGGCGTGATCGCGATTGCCAGCGCCCCCAGCTTCGATCCGAACCCCTTCGTTTCCGGTATCGGCTCGCTCGCCTACGGCGCATTGCGCGATTCTCCCGATCACCCGCTGCTCAATCGCACCATGCAGGGACAGTACCCACCGGGCTCCACTGTCAAGCCGATGTATGCGCTGGCGGGGCTCTATTATGGTGTGAACACACCGGAGAGCGCGGTCAGTGATCCGGGCTGGTACCGGCTCGGGGGCGGGGGACGCAAATACCGCGACTGGAAGAAATGGGGGCATGGTGGGGCGGTGAACCTGGAACAGGCGGTCGTGGAGTCCTGCGATGTGTATTTCTACGATCTTGCGCATCGCCTGGGCATCGACCGGATGCATGATTTCGCAGTGCAGTTTGGCCTCGGCGCGCAAACACGAATCGACCAGACCAGCGAGCGCTCCGGCGTGATGCCCTCGAGCGAGTGGAAGCTCGCGGCATTGAAGGCACCATGGTATCCCGGAGAGACGCTGAGCGCGGGCATCGGGCAAGGATATATGCTGGCCACGCCGATACAACTCGCGGTGATGACCGCGACCATCGCCAACCGCGGCCATCATTTCCGCCCACGCCTCATTGCACGCATCGGCGACGAGCCGGTTGATCCGGTGCTCGAGGATACGGTTTCGATGCCGGATCCGGCCTCCTGGGATGCAGTACTGCTGGCGATGGAAAACGTGGTGCACGGTCTGCACGGCACTGCCAAGATCATCAACAAGGGTCTCGCCTACCGGGCGGCGGGAAAGACCGGAACGGCGCAGGTGATCGGCATTGCCCAGAACACGACCTACGATGCATCCAAAATCGACAAACGTCAGCGTGACCATGCCCTGTTCATCGGGTTTGCGCCGGCTGACGATCCGCGGATCGCGGTGGCCGTGATAGTCGAAAATGGAGAGCACGGGAGTTCGACCGCGGCGCCGGTGGCGCGCAAGGTGTTCGATGCGTACCTGCTCGGCCCGCCGGCGGTAACCGATCCGGTCAGCGAACCGCCAGCCGGGGTGCCGCCAGCGCCCACGACGGTTATTCCGCCGGCACCCGCGACCGAAGGGCAGCCGGACCCGGTGGCGCCACCGGGCGAGCGCCCCGCAGCACCCCCGATCGATCCCGGGGTCGCTCCCGCCGAGGATGTTGCGGTCGAACCCGCGGCCACAGGAGGTCGGGTATGAGGCGCGGTGATTTTCAGCACCAGATGCCCGAATCGGCGCGCGATTTCGGACGTCGGCCGCCGCTTTCCGAGCGCTTGCATGTCGATCTGCCACTGCTCGGCATTCTGTTGCTGCTGAGTAGCTACGGACTGGTGGTCCTCTACAGTGCCAGCGGTCGCGAGTTCGAGCAGGTGCTGCGCCAGGGAGTATTTCTTGGGTTGGGCTTCCTGGCGATGTTCGGGGTGGCCCAGGTCAGCGTTCAAACCCTGCGTCGCTGGACGCCATGGGCCTATCTGATCGGTCTGCTGCTGTTGCTGGCGGTGGACCTGGTCGGCATAGGTGCCAAGGGTGCGCAGCGCTGGCTCGCCATACCGGGGCTGCCACGTTTCCAGCCTTCCGAAATCATGAAATTGCTGGTGCCGTTGATGGTTGCCAGCTACCTCGCTGCCGCGGTACTGCCACCACGCTTGCCACAGGTCTGTCTCACCCTGGTGATCGTGCTCCTTCCTGCCGCGCTGGTGGTGCTGCAACCCGATCTCGGCACGGCGGTGCTCATTGCTGCCGCAGGCGTGATCGTGCTGTTCCTGGCCGGGCTTGGCTGGCGCTATGTGTTTGCGGTGTTGCTCGCGGTCGCGATTGCTGCCCCGGTCATGTGGAAATTCGTGCTCTACGACTATCAAAAGCAGCGGGTCATGACGATGCTCAATCCCGAGAGCGACAAGCTCGGTGCGGGCTGGAACATCATCCAGTCGAAGACGGCGATCGGTTCGGGGGGCATGGAGGGCAAGGGCTGGCTGGAGGGAACCCAGTCACACCTCGATTTTCTTCCCGAGGGGCATACGGATTTCATCATCGCGGTACTGGCCGAGGAATTTGGTTTCGAGGGGGTGGCGGTCCTGCTGGCGATCTACCTGATGCTGATTGCGCGGGCGCTGTGGATCGCGCTGCGGGCCCAGGACAGTTTCTCGCGACTCATTGCGGGGGGCCTCACGCTCACCTTTTTCGTCTATATTGTTGTCAACATGGGCATGGTGTCGGGATTGTTGCCCGTGGTCGGCGTGCCGTTGCCCCTGGTGAGCCAGGGGGGCACCGCACTCATCTCGCTGCTGGGCGGTTTTGGTATCGTGATGGCAGTCGCCACCGAGCGGCGCCGCTTGCTGGGTTGACCACGGCTCACCGGGTTTCGCCCGTACAGGTAAATTGAGGGGTTGCGCATTGTTCCGTTTCGTTTTTGTCCTGTTGTCGCTGCTGGCTGGACCGGCCCTGGCGGCGGGTTATGCGGAGCACCCCGGATATGCGGCATTCGAGGCGCGCATGGTCAAGGAGCACGGGTTCAATGCGCAGGATCTGCGGCGCATTTTCAGTTCCGCGGAACGCAAGGATTCGATTCTCGAGGCGATCGCGCGCCCGGCCGAGAAGCGCCTGAGCTGGGGCGAGTACCGCAAGATTTTCATGACCGATGCGCGCATCGATGGTGGAGTGGAATTCTGGCGCCAGAACGCGGCCGAGCTCGCGCGGGCCAGCGAGAAGTTCCAGGTTCCCGCGGAGATCGTGGTTGCGATCATCGGTGTCGAGACCCGTTACGGCGGCAATATGGGCTCCTATCGGGTGATCGATGCGCTGTCCACGCTGAGCTTCGATTATCCGCCGCGCAGCGAGTTTTTCGGCAAGGAACTCGAGCAGTATCTCATCATGACCCGCGAGCAGCATTTTGACCCGCTGCAGCTGAAGGGCTCCTATGCCGGTGCGATGGGGATGGGGCAGTTCATTCCCAGCAGCTTTCGCGCCTACGCGGTCGATTTTGACGGGGATGGGCGCGCGGATATCTGGCAAAGCCGCCCGGACGCGATCGGCAGCGTCGCCAACTATTTTCATCGCCATGGCTGGACCTTCGGCGCGGACGTGGTGGATCCGGCCCGCGCGGTGGGCAAGGTGGCCGAGGATCGCATGAACCCGGGTCTCGAACCCGATACGCGCGTTGCCGATCTCGCCGGCCTCGGCCTCGAGTCGCTGGTGCCGCTGCCGGCGCAGGAGCAGGTGCTGCCCTTGCAGCTCGATTCCGATACGGGCCCCGAATACTGGCTCGGCAGGCACAATTTCTATGTAATCACGCGCTACAACCGCAGTCCGTTGTATGCGATGGCGGTGCACCAGCTGAGCCAGGAGATCCGCAGGCAATACGAACGCCGTTGAGCGGTGCCTGCAATCAGATTCATGTGGGGGGACGGTTCCCGGTGAGCAGAGCGATATACCCGGTTGCGCTGGTGCTGCTGCTTGCCCTCGGCGGTTGCGCCTCCGCGCCTCTGGAAACCTCATCGGTACCTGTGGCGACGCGGCCTGCCGCGGCGCCGCTCGGGGTGCCGCTGCTGAAAGACGGCACCCCGGCATTTCGTGCCGACATACTGTCCATACCGGATGCGGTGCCGCGCCCCGAGCCGGTGACCGCGGCCGGAAACAAGAGTCCCTATACGGTTCTTGGCAGCACCTACCGCATCAGCGCGGTTGCGCCGGGTCATCGTGAGCGCGGCTATGGATCGTGGTATGGAACCAAGTTTCACGGGCAGAACACGTCCAATGGCGAGCCCTACGACGTTTATTCGATGACGGCGGCGCACAAGACGCTGCCGATTCCTTCCTATGTCAGGGTCACCAATCTCGAGAACGGCCGCCGGATCATCGTGCGGGTGAACGACCGCGGTCCCTTTCACGACGGGCGGGTGATCGATTTGTCCTATGCCGCCGCCTACCGTCTGGGCTATGCCGACAGGGGCACCGCGCTGGTGGAACTGGAAGTGCTGGATCCCAATGCACCCGAATGGGTGGCGCGGCGCAGCGCAGCACCTGCGCCATCCGCCGGCAGCGAGCGCAAGACCTACCTGCAGGCCGGCGCGTTTCGCAGTGTCGAGAGTGCCCGCAACCTGCAGCAGGCACTGACCCCGTTGCTGGCACAGAACGTATCGATCCACGCCAACGAGGGCTGGTATCGGGTCAGGGTAGGTCCGCTCGACAGCACCGAAATCCTGCACGAAGCACAGCGCCGCATCGCCGCGGCGAGTCTTGGCACGACCCAGGTAGTCACCGAGTAAGCACGTGCTGCTATACTGCCGTCCCGTTCGCGCGCTGCGCACGTGTTGCGCGAGCGCCATTTCCGCCATTCGCCCAACCCCACCGGAGACAGCGTGACCAGAGTTCTTGCCCGCGTTCTTGTTTCGTCCTTCATGGTTCTGCTGTCCGTGTCGGCGCTTTCCCAGCAACCGACGCCGACTCCGACGCCGACACCGGCCGCGCAGAGTGCGGGGCCGATCATTCCCGCTCCGCCGCAGATTGCCGCGAAAGCCTGGTTCCTGGTCGATGCAAAAAGCGGCAAGGTGATCATGGAAGGCAATGCGGACGAGCGCCTCGCACCCGCCAGCCTGACCAAGATGATGACCGGTTACGTGCTGTCGCAGGCAATCGCCGGCGGCAAGGCCAAATGGGAAGACACCGCGCATATCACCCATAACTCCTGGGCCCAGAACCCGCAATTCATCGGCTCTTCGCTGATGTGGGTGGATATCAATTCCGATGTGTCGCTGAAGGATCTGTATTACGGCCTGGTGATCTCCTCGGGGAATGATGCCAGCGTGGCGATTGCCGAACACCTGGCGGGCGCCGAGGATTCGTTCGCGGAGATGATGAACAGCGAGGCCGCGCGCCTCGGCATGAGCAACAGCCATTTCATGAACTCCCACGGCCTGTCGCACCCGGAGCATTACACCACCGCACGTGACCTCGCGACGCTTGCACGAGCCATGATCAATGACCATCCCGCGGACTACGCGGTCTATGCCGAACGCTATTTCACATACAACAATATCCGCCAGATGAACCGCAACGAATTGCTGGGCGAGCCCGGTGTCGATGGCATCAAGACCGGTCATACCGACGAGGCGGGGTATTGCCTGGTGAGTTCGGCGGAGCGCGACGGCATGCGTCTGGTCGCGGTGGTGATGGGTGCCGGCAGTCGCCGTGCCCGCACCGACGAAAGCCGCAAGATGCTGGGTTACGGATTCCGCTTCTACGAAACCGTCAAGGTGCTGGCGGCCAACACCAGCGTGACCACGGAGCCGGTGAAGGTGTGGGCCGGCGCGCAGAATGCCGTGATGGTCGGCGCCGCGCACGATATCTACGTGACCATACCGCGTGGACGCGCGGCGGAACTCAAGGCAGCCGCGGTCGATCTGAGCCGTGGCATCAAGGCTCCCGTGACAGCCGGACAGGAACTGGGCAGGATATCGGTCACGCTGGGTGAGGAGGAAGTGCTGCGCGAGCCGTTGATTGCGCTGGATAGCGTCGAACGCGGCGGTTTTTTCCGCGTCTTGTGGGATTCGCTGGTGCTGTTTTTCCTGCAGTTGTTCGGCAAGGGTTGAAGCGTCGGCGATGGCGACCGTCTACCTGGACGGGAATTTCCTCGACGACAGCGAGGCGAAGGTCTCGATTCATGATCGCGGCTTTTTGTTCGGCGATGCGGTCTACGAAGTGGTGCCGGTATACCGCGGCAATCCGTTTCGCCTGGCGCGTCATCTCGATCGGCTGCGCGAGAGCCTCGCGGCGGTAGCGATCGACTGTCCTCTGGGCGATGGGGAATGGGCGACGATCATCGCGCGACTGCTGGCCGAGGCGCACGGGCACGAATACTCGGTGTATATCCAGGTCACGCGTGGGGTTGGGGTCGGGCGCGATGCCACCCGGACCCAGGGGCTGCGTCCGACGGTGCTGGTGAGCATCTCGCCAGTCAGCATCGACCGGACCCTGCTCGCATCGGGCATACGTGCTGCCCTGCTCGAGGACATCCGCTGGCACCACTGCCGGATCAAGGCGACCGCCCTGCTCGGCAATGTGCTGTTGCGGCGCGAGGCCCTGCAGCGCGGTGCCGCCGAGGCGTTGCTGATTCGCGATGGTGAGCTTACCGAGGGCAGTTCGTCCAATGTGTTCGCGGTGCTCGACGGGGTGTTGCGCACCGCGCCGCCCGATGAGCGCATCCTGCGCGGTATCACGCGGGAAGTGATTATCGAGCTGGCATGTGCTTGTGGCATCGATGTGCGTGAGCAGGCGGTGTCCGCCGCGCAACTGGCCAGTGTGCAGGAACTGTTCATCTGCAGCTCGGTGCGCGAGGTGGTGCCGGTGATACAGATCGATGCGAATGCGGTGGGCGATGCCCGGCCAGGTCCGGTGACCCGACGCATCATGCAGGAGTTTGCCGCGCTCAAGGCGCGTTTCAAGGGGGATTCATGAGCGAGGAATCGCCGCGCATCGAGTTCCCCTGTGACTATCCGGTGAAAATCGTCGGTGACGGGGCCGAGGATTTCCGGATGCTGGTCGAGGAAGTCGTGGAGCGCCACGCCGCCGGGTTCGCGCGCCAGTTGACCACTACCCGTTACAGTAGCGGCGGGCGCTACATGTCCGTGACCGTGACCATCGTGGCTACCGGAAGCGAACAGCTGCAGGCGCTGTTCGAGGATCTGAAAGCCACCGGTCGCGTACAGATGGTGCTGTGAACCAGTCGTCCGTGGCCACTACGGTTCTCGAGGTGTGCCGCTCCGGGTTGGTCGATTACGCGCAGGCCTGGCGCGAGATGCGTGCTTACACTGACCTGCGAACGCCGGCCAGCCCCGACCGGATCTGGCTGCTGCAGCATCACTCGGTATTTACCCAGGGCCAGGCGGGGCGCAGCGAGCACCTGCTGGATCCCGGCGCCGTCCCGGTGGTGCAAAGCGATCGCGGCGGACAGGTGACCTGGCATGGTCCGGGTCAGTGCGTTGCCTATCTGATGCTGGACATACGCCGGCTGGGGATTGGCGTGCGCGAACTGGTGGATCGAATCGAGGCGGCCGTGATCGGCCTGCTGGCCGGCATTGGAATTGTCGCCGCGGCGCGCCGTGAAGCGCCTGGGGTCTACGTGGAAGGTGCCA
Organism: Gammaproteobacteria bacterium; assembly: GCA_016705365.1. NCBI lineage: Bacteria > Pseudomonadati > Pseudomonadota > Gammaproteobacteria > Gammaproteobacteria bacterium. The sequence goes on from JADIYI010000008.1 coordinate 1,172,042, forward strand.
AGATCGCCGCGCTCGGATTACGGGTGCGGCGCGGCTGCTCCTATCACGGGCTGAGCCTGAACGTCGACGCCGATCTCGCCCCGTTCGCGCGCATCAATCCCTGCGGGTATCCGGGGCTGGCGGTTACCCGCATTGTCGACCGGGTGGCGCCGGAGGTGGATGTGTCGATGAGCCGCATCGAGCAACTGCTGCTCGGGCAGTTGCTCGAGGTTTTTGCCTTTGATCCAAAGTCGGTGCGTGAGGTCGTGCAGTGGTGAGCAAATGGCGACGCACGCAGCGACGCGCGGGCGAATGATCCGGAAATTGCAGGGACGGGAACATGAAGAGAATTGCATCGATAGTGACGCTCTGTGTTGCGGGCCTGCTGGTGGCCTGTGGCGAGCAGGACCAGCAGGCCGCCGCGCAGCCGCCCGCTCGGGCGCAAGCCGCGGGGCCCGCTGTCACGGCGGTGGAAAGCGCCGGTCTCTATGCCGACCCCGCTGGCATCGACCGTAGCGGCTTTGATCTCGATGTGCGTCCGCAGGACGATTTTTTCCGCTATGTGAATGGTGGGTGGATTGCGCGAACCGTAATTCCGGCCGACCGCACCTGGTGGGGTGTGATCCCTGAATTGCGTGCCGAAAGCGAAAACCAGCAGCGCTCGATCATCGAGGAAATGGCCGCGCGCACCGATCTGGCGCCTGATTCGGTGGAACAGAAAATCGGCGCGCTGTTTGCGAGCCTGACGGACCAGTCGCTGGTGGAAGGCAAGGGTGTCGCACCGATAGCGGGGACCCTCGAGGCGATCGCGGCGATAGCGTCGGTGAAGGATCTCGAGGCCTTTTTCGGCAGCGCCAATTCGCTTGGCGTGGACACGCCGCTCGGGGTGGGTGTGGTGTCCGATCCGGGCGCGGAGAATCGCTATATCAGCTACGTCTGGCAAAGTGGCCTGGGGCTGCCCGATCGCGACTATTACCTTTCCGGGGACCAGAAGTTCCGCAAACTGCGCGCGGACTATCCGCACTATATCGGCAGGCTGCTCGAGCTGGGCGGCTTCGGCGGCACGGCCGAACAGGCACAGGCCGTGTTCGCCATCGAGCAGCGGCTGGCCGAGGCACACTGGCCCGCGGAACAGAACCGCGACATGAACAAACTCTACAACCTGGTAAAAACAGAATCGCTGGTCGAGGTGGCGCCGGACTTTGACTGGCCCGCCTATCTCGAGGCGGCGAGCCTTGGCGGGCGCGCCGAGCTGATGGTGAGCCAGCTGAGTTATTTCCAGGCGCTCGGTGCGATCGTCGAGGGGTTCGGGCTCGATGCCTGGAAGGATTATCTGCGCTTCCACGCGCTGGATGCGGCAGCGCCGTGGCTGTCGGGCGAGTTCGAGCAGGCGCAGTTCGATTTCATGCAGCAGGAGGTGCTGGGGCTCGAGGAGCAGGCGCCGGTCTGGAAACGGGCGGTACGCGCCATCGATGGCCTGGTCGGCGAGGCGATCGGACGGGTCTATGTCGAGCGCTATTTCCCTGCGCAGGACAAGCAGAGCATGCGCCAACTGGTGGACAATCTGCTGGAGGCGTTTCGTGCAGGCATCGTCAATCTCACCTGGATGGGCGAGCAGACCAAACAGCGTGCCGAAGAGAAACTGGCGCGACTCGACACCAAGATCGGTTATCCGAACAAATGGCGTGACTACTCCGGCCTGGAGGTCCGCGCCGACGATCCGCTCGGCAACCTGCAGCGCGCGCGTGATTTCGAATACCGCTTCCAGCTCGCCAAGCTCGATCTGCCGATCGATCGCGAGGAGTGGGAGATGACGCCGCAGACCGTCAATGCCTACAACGAACCGTTCAAGAACGAGATCGTGTTTCCGGCTGCTTTCCTGCAGCCGCCGAACTTCAATATGGCCGCTGATCCGGCGGTCAATTACGGTGCGATCGGCTATGTGATCGGTCACGAGATCGGTCATGCCTTCGACGACAAGGGGCGGGCTTTCGACGCCTACGGCAAGCTGAACGACTGGTGGACCACCGAGGATGCCGCGCATTACGAGCAGGCGGCAGCCAGGCTGGTCGATCAATACAATGCATTCAGTCCGCTCGAGGGCATGAGCATCAACGGCAGGCTGACACTGGGCGAGAATATCGCCGATCTGACCGGAATCACCATCGCGTATCGTGCCTACCATGCCTCCCTCGGCGGCAAGGAAGCGCCGCTGATCGATGGTATGAGCGGTGACCAGCGCTTCTTTTTCGGCTTCGCCCAGGCCAATCGCGCCGTGATGCGCGAGGCTTTTCTGCGCAGCATGCTGGTCAGCGATCCGCACTCGCCTTCCGAGTTCCGGGTGCTTGGGGTGCTGCGCAATTTCACCCCGTTCTACGAGGCGTTTGGCGTGATGGAGGGCGATCGCATGTATCTGCCGCCGGAGCAGCGGGTCAGGATATGGTGAGGCGGCAGGGCAACACGATCCGTTACACTGAAGTACGGACACAGCGGGGAAGCACCTGATGTCAGAGCAACCGGATCCGGGCGGGCGCGGCAAGGCGCCCAGGGTGGTGCAGGGCGAGAAGCTGCGTGGGGCGGCAAAGCTCGCACGCATTCCGGTAAAGATCATTCCGAGCGCCGAGTTGCCGCGCAAGCCGGACTGGATCCGGGTACGCATGCCCAGCTCGCCCGAGGTCGGACGCATCAAGGAGATACTGCGTCGGCACAAGCTCGCCTCGGTGTGCGAGGAGGCGAACTGTCCCAACCTCGGTGAGTGTTTCAGCGGCGGTACCGCGACCTTCATGATCATGGGCGATATCTGCACCCGCCGCTGCCCGTTCTGCGATGTGGCGCATGGGCGCCCCAATGCACTCGATGCCGACGAGCCGCGCGAACTCGCGCTGGCAATCGCCGAGATGGGATTGCGTTACGTCGTGATCACCTCGGTCGACCGCGATGATCTGCGCGACGGTGGTGCCGCGCATTTCGCCGCCTGCATCGGCGAGACCCGCGCGCTGAGCCCGGGGATCCGCGTGGAGGTGCTGGTGCCCGATTTTCGCGGGCGCATGGAAGTCGCGCTGGAAATTCTCGGGCAACAGGTGCCGGATGTGTTCAATCACAACCTCGAGACCGTGCCGCGCCTGTATCGCGAGGCAAGACCGGGTTCGGATTACCAGTGGTCGCTGGATCTGTTGCGCAAATACAAGCAGTGCTGTCCCGCCGTACTCAGCAAGTCGGGACTGATGCTCGGACTCGGCGAGACGGACGCGGAGATCGTGGAGGTGATGCGCGACCTGCGTGCCCACGATGTCGACATGCTGACGCTGGGACAGTATCTGCAGCCGAGCCGCAATCACTTGCCGGTCAAGCGCTTCGTTCCTCCGGAGCAGTTCGTGGAACTGGGCCGGGTCGCCGAGTCGCTCGGTTTTCGCAGCGTGGCCAGCGGTCCGCTGGTGCGCTCCTCCTATCACGCCGATCAACAGGTGGATCTGAGCCGGCTCGGCAAGTGAACGATGGCGCCTCGCCGCCTCAGTGCAGGCGGTCGCGCTCCAGCATGCGACGAAACAGGATATAACGCACGCGGAAGGGTTCGGTCAGCGGGTCGGTGTCGATGGCTTTGCCGGGTCGGCGTCCGCGCAGTTGTGCCACGGATTCGGCGAGCGCCGCGAGACTTTCGACGGTGGCCTCGAACAGCAGGAATTGTGCGATCGCGAACCGTGCGATCTGCGTTTCCGGCGAGGCGATTGTGGGCAGCCGGTGTTTCATGAAGGTACTCCTGGTAGTCGTCGGGCGCGCACAACGCCGGGGCAGCCTGGTTGCTGTTTGCACCGCCGTGGCGCAGTGTTTGTGCCCGCGGGGCGGATTCACCGCTCCCTGTGCTGTTGGAGCACGGGTTGTGCCAACCGGTTCGCGGGCTTGTGACAAAGTGGCGATGCGGGAACTTCAGCCACAGAGGATCGCGGTTGCATGACGCGCGCTTCTGTGCCCGTCAGGGCTCTCTGTTGCCGCTGTGGCGCGGTGGATTTCGTGGGAGCGGGGCATGAACGACGAAGAGCTGCGACTCGAGGCGCAGGCTTTCGAGGCTGCCGCCAGAGCACTGATGAATGGTTTCGCCGGATTGCCGGATCATCGCGAACCGCAGGACTGGGTGCGGATCTCGCACGCGCTCGATGGCGGGCCGGCGAGTTCGGCGCTGGAAAAGGAAGCGGTGCGGCAACTTGCGGCAATGATCGGCATCTGTCGCTGACCGAGCTCCCGGCGGCATTGTTGCGTCACTGGTGGCCGGGTGTAAGCTTTGATGTCGAGCGCGTGAGCTGTCTGCGCGCCTGCCTGATGAAACCGGCACACCGCGAATGGATCGATCAAATCTGACGGCGCCTCGAAGACGCGCGCCACGCGATGGAGGACACGCAATGGAAATGAACGGCATTGCCCACATCCAGCTGACGGTAAACGATTACCCCGCCTGCCGGGCCTTCTACCGGCAGCTGTTCGGCAAGCTCGGGATGAAGGCGGTACACGATACCGATGAAGTGATCTACGGCATCGGCAGCCGCACCGGCATCCTGGTCAGGGCGAGTGCCGCGGAATTCCGTCACCAGCGTTTCGAGCAGTGGCGGATCGGTTTGCACCATTTCTGTTTCCGTGCGCGCAGCCGCGAGGATGTCGACGAACTGCATGCGTTTCTGGTGGAGATCGGCGCGCGCGTGGTGCATGCGCCCGAGGAAGGGCCGTGGGCGCCGGGCTATTACTCGGTGCTGTTCGAGGACCCCGATGGCCTGCGCCTGGAGGCGAACTTCGTCCCGGGCACGGGCTTGCTTGCCGAGACCGCAATGCCCGGGCAGGCGTGATTCCCGACCAGTCCGCTGCCCAGGACGCGTCGGATCGAACAGGAGCAACAGCCATGTACGAACTCCATATTGCCAACAAGAATTATTCGTCGTGGTCACTGCGGCCATGGTTGTTGATGCGCCAGCTGGCGATCCCGTTCAATGAGCACCTGGCGGTGTTTTCCGGCGGCTCCAATCACGAAGCGTTCCGCGTGTTCTCGCCTTCCGGCAGGGTGCCCTGCCTGCACGACGGCGGGCAGGTAGTCTGGGATTCGCTGGCGATTGTCGAGTACCTCGCGGAGCGCCACCCGGGCGTGTGGCCCGCAGTCGCGCCAGCGCGGGCATGGGCGCGCTGCGCCAGCGCCGAGATGCATTCCGGGTTCGCGGCGCTGCGCACGCACTGCAGCATGAATTGCGGCCTGCGCATGGCGCTGAGCGAATTGCCGGCGGACCTGGTGGCGGATATCGCGCGCATCGACGAATTGTGGTGCGAGGGTCTGCAGCGTTTTGGCGGTCCGTTCCTGGCGGGGAGCGCATTTTGCGCGGTCGATGCGTTTTTTGCGCCGGTTGCAGTGCGCATCCGGGGTTTCGATCTGCATTTGAGTGATACCGCGCTGGCTTACGCAGACCGGCTGCTGCACCTGGCGGCGATGCGCGAGTGGTACGATGCGGCACTCCGCGAGCCGTGGCGCGAGACCGAGCACGAGAAGGAGGTGCTTGCGGCGGGAAGGCTGGTCGCGGATCTGCGCGTTGGTGGGTGAACGGCCGCGGCAGGGCTTCAGTGAGCGCGTGGTGCCGGATTGCGCTCGATACCGCCGCTCGCCTGGATCACCAGTCCAAGCATTTCCGTCCACGCATCCTGCGGCTCCAGCCCCTTGATGCAACGGTCCACGAGCGCCGCGCGGCGCAGCAATTCGTGCATGCCGCGCGAGCCGAGACGGCGGACCGCGACCGCGTAGTGCGGTCGGCCGCGCTCGGCGCGCACAGCCTGGTCCATGGATTCGCCGCTGGCGTGGCGTTGCGCGACACGCATCAGCCGCCGAATCTCGGCCGCGAAGGCGCCGAGCACCATCTGGATTTCCTCGCCCTCGGCGCGCAGTCCCTGCAGGGTGCGGATGGTCGCGGCACGGTCACCCTCGAGCGCACGATCGCACAGATCGAATGAGGAATAGCGCGCGCTGTCGGTGACCAGTGCCGCCAGGGTGCGGGCATCCAGTGCGCCCGGTTCGGCCAGCAGCCGGAGTTTCTCGATCTCCTGTTGCGCGGCAAGCAGGTTACCTTCCACGCGCTCGGCGAGCAGGGCCACTGCGCCCGCATCGGGTCTGAAACCCGCCTCCCGCAAACGCTTGCCGATCCAGCCAGGCAGTTCGTTGCGCCTGACCGGCCAGGCCTTGACGGCGACGCCCGTCTCGTCGATGGCCTTGAACCAGGCCGATTTTTCGGCGCTCCAGTCGATCTTGCCGGCGAGCAGCAACAGCACGGTATCCGGTGGGGGACGGGCTGCGATGGCGCGCAGAACAGTCGCGCCCTCGCTACCTGGCTTGCCGCCGGCAAGCCGGATCTCGATCAGCTTGTGCTCGGCAAACAAGGACAGGCTGCTGCATTCGGCGAGCACGAGATTCCAGTCGAAACCGGCGTCCGCATCAAATATCCTGCGCTCGGCGTAGCCGCGGGTGCGGCATGCCGCGCGCAGTTCGTCCGCGCTTTCCTGCAGCAACAGCGGTTCCTCGCCGTAGAGCAGGTACATCGGTGCGAGCTGTCGCTCGAGCTGTTTGGCCAGATCCGCGACGCCGATTCGCATGTGGACTCCCAGGCGCTATTTCAGGTTTGCGGCATCGGCATGGCGCATTTGCCGGAAAATCTGTCCGACCAGGTTGCTCTGCAATTCGGACAGGATCAGATTCTCTTCGTCCTGCTTCGCGATCACGCTGTTGGGGTCGTAGCTGTAAACGCGGCTGGCGCTGATTTCGCGCGGGCCGAGCACGATGTCCCCGGCGCCATTGCGCAGCTCGAATTCGACGGTCACGCGCATTTCCTGTTCCGCGCTGCGCGCTTCCCGATCAAGTGCCACGTTGCGCGAATTGATCCTTTCCGGGCTGGTATGCAGGGAAAAGACGCCGGCGCCGTCGACCAGCTCCACCCCCGCGGCAACCAGCGCGCGGGCGAGCTTCTGCTCGAACACGCCGCCCTTCGTCTCGCTGACCAGGCGCAACTGTTGCAAATGGGGCGGCACTTCCTGCACGCCACGCGGGTGCCAGCCGCAGGCGCCAAGCACCAGGGCCAGGGCCAGGGAGGTCCAGAGACGAGTGATGGTGCAATGCATGATGGTGCTATCCCACTACGATATTGAGCAGTTTGTTCGGTACCACGATGACTTTCCGCACCTGCTTGCCGTCGATGAAGCGCAGTACCTGTTCGTCGTTCAATGCGAGGCGCTCGAGTTCCTCGCGCGATGCATCGCTCGCGACGTTCAGGCGGGCGCGCAACTTGCCGTTGACCTGCACCACGAGCTCGAATTCGTTGCGCTTCATGGCGTTGGCATCGGCCTGCGGCCACGGCGCATCGATCACCGGGGCGCCGTGGCCGAGGTGCTGCCACAGGGCGTGACAGGCGTGCGGTACGATCGGTGCGAGCAGCAGTACCGCCGCCTCCAATGCTTCGCGCTCCGCGGCAAGGCCCGCGGCCGATGTGCGATCGCTGTGGCGCGACACTTCGTTCAGCAGTTCCATGACCGCCGCGATTGCGGTGTTGAAAGTCTGCCGGCGCGCGAAATCATCGCTGACCTTGGTGATGGTCTCATGGGTCTTGCGACGCAGAGAGAAATTGGGGTCAGAGTCAATTTCCTGCGGAAAGTCGCCTCTGACCCCAATTTCTCCCCCGATTTCTGATGCGGTCGATACATGCGCATGCACCGCTTTCCACAACCGCTTGAGAAAGCGGCTGGCACCGGCCACGCCTTCGTCCGACCACTCCAGGCTGTGTTCGGGCGGTGCCGCGAACATCACGAACAAACGCACCGTATCGGCGCCGTAGCGGGCGATGAGCGCTTCCGGGTCGACGGTATTTCCCTTGGATTTGGACATCTTGCTGCCGTCCTTGAGCACCATGCCCTGGCACAGCAGACGCGTGAAGGGTTCATCGCTCCCGATCAGGCCTTCATCGCGCATCAGCTTGTGAAAGAAGCGCGAATACAGCAGGTGCAAAATCGCGTGCTCGATGCCGCCGATGTATTGATCGACGGGCAGCCAGTAATTGGCGCGGGTGCTGTCGAGCATCGCGCTGTCCATATCGGGGCAGGTAAAGCGCGCGTAGTACCACGACGATTCCATGAACGTGTCGAAAGTATCGGTCTCGTGCTCCGCGGGTTGCCCGGCCAGCGTGGTGCGGCGCCACTGCGGGTCGGCCTTGATCGGCGAGTGCACCCCGTCCATCGCGACATCTTCCGGCAACAGGACCGGCAGGCGTTCGGCAGGCACCGCGATCTCGGTGCCATCGGCCAGGTAGAGCATCGGGATCGGAGCGCCCCAATATCGCTGACGCGAAACGCCCCAGTCGCGCAGGCGGTAGTTCACGGTCACCCGCCCCATGCCCTTGCGTTCCAGTTCGGCCGCGATGGCATCGAATGCGGCCTCGAATGCGAGCCCGTCGAAGGCGCCGGAATTGACCAGCACGCCCTTGTCGGTAAACGCGCCGCTGGCGAGGTCGCACGGTGCGGTTGGGTCCTGCGGTGCGATGACCTGCTCGATCGGAAGTCCGTAGCTGCGGGCGAATTCCCAGTCGCGCTGATCGTGTCCCGGAACGCTCATCACCGCGCCGGTGCCGTATTCCATCAGCACGAAGTTGGCGATCCACACCGGTATTTCGCGTCCGCTCAACGGATGCACGGCCTCGAGTCCGGTATCGATGCCCTTCTTGCTCATGGTGGCCAAATCGGCCTCGGCAACCGAGCTGCGCCGGCAATCGGCGGCGAACGCCGCCAGGGCCGGATCCTTCGCGGCGAGTGCGCGCGCCAGCGGATGCTCGGCGGCGAGCGCGAGATAGGTCACTCCGAGCAGGGTATCGGGGCGGGTGGTGTAGATATCGATGTGGGCGATGGCGTCGATCGCGGTTGCCAGGTCGAAGCGCATTTCGATGCCGCGGCTCCTGCCGATCCAGTTGCGCTGCATGGTCTTGACCTGCTCGGGCCAGTGCTCGAGTTTGTCCAGGTCGTTCAGCAGCTCCTCCGCGTAGGCGGTGATGCGGATGAACCACTGCGGAATCTCGCGCCGCTCGACGGGCGTGTCACAGCGCCAGCAACAGCCATCGATCACCTGCTCGTTGGCCAGCACGGTTGCGTCGTTCGGGCACCAGTTGACCGCCGCAATCCGCTTGTAGGCGAGCCCTTTCTCGTAGAGCCGGGTAAAAAACCATTGCTCCCAGCGGTAATAGGACGGGGCGCAGGTGGCAATCTCGCGTTGCCAGTCGTAGGCGAAACCAAGGCGCTGCAACTGCGTGCGCATGTAGTCGATGTTGGACCAGGTCCAGCGCGCGGGAGCGGTGTGGTTCTGGATCGCGGCGTTTTCCGCCGGCAGGCCAAAGGCGTCCCAGCCCATCGGTTGCAGCACGTTGCGCCCCTGCATCCGCTGATAGCGCGCAATCACATCGCCAAGCGTGTAGTTGCGCACATGCCCCATGTGCAGTCGTCCGCTCGGGTAGGGAAACATCGACAGGCAGTAGAACTTCTCGCGCGCCGGGTCCTCGGTCGCGGCAAAGCTCCGGTGTGCGCTCCAGAATGCCTGTGCCTCGGCTTCGGTGCGCTCTGGGTCGTACTGTTCGTCCATGGTCATGCGGAGCCCGCGAAAAGTGGCAAAGAATACCCCACGGCAGGGTTCAGGTCATATAGTCAGGGGATGGCGGCAGCGCCCGCCCGCTGCGGGCGCTGCCAGCCCACCAGCACGATCAGCAATGCCGCGAACGTCAGCACGGGCCAGGAACCCCGGCGCGCGAACGGAGTGAGGCCGCTCATTGGCTGCACGCTGCCGCGGATCACCTCGCGGGTGAACTGCTCGCCGCGCACGCTGATATGGCCATGATGATCGATCAGTGCCGAGACGCCATTGTTGGTGGCCCGGATCAGCGCACGGCCATTCTCGAGGGCGCGCATGCGCGCCATCTGCAGGTGCTGCAGCGGCCCGCTGGAGGCGCCGAACCAGGTGTCGTTGCTCACTGTCAGCAGCAGATCGGCCTGCGGCAATGCGGCGCGGACCAGGTCCGGGTAGACGATCTCGTAGCAGATGAACGGGGCAGCGCGCAGACCCTGCACCGCCAGCGGTTCCTGCATTTCCGGACCGCTGCTGAAGCTCGACATCGGTAGATCGAAAAAAGCGATCAGGCCGCGCAGCCAGGATTCCAGAGGCACATATTCGCCGAACGGAACCAGGTGGCGCTTGTGATAGATGCCGTGATCGGCGCCAAGTGCGACGAGGCTGTTGAACGCATCGTAGCCGCGGCCATCGGCGTCGCTCGCGTTGCGGGTGGGGATGCCGAGGATCAGCGTGCTGTTGTTCGCGGCAGCACGGGTGGCCTGCTCGCCGAGAAAATCGGTCACCAGATCGAGGTAGGCAGGCACCGCGGATTCCGGCCACACGACCAGCGCGGTCCCCCACAATTCCTCGCTCATGCCGGAGTAGGTATCGAGGGTGCGCTGGAGATGGCCCGCTTCCCACTTGAGCAGTTGCGGAATATTGCCCTGCACCATCGCCACTGCAATTTCCGATCCCAGGGGTTTTACCCAGGCGATTTTCGCGAGCCCAAGGCCGGCGATCCATAACACCGCACAGGCCAGCGCGGCGATGGGCGCTCCTGGCGCCCGGCGCAGCACCAGCACCAGGACGGCCGAGCTGAAACACAGGATCAGGCCGACCCCGAACACGCCGGTCACGGGCGCCCAGCCAGCGAGCGGCGTCGCGATCTGGCTGTAGCCGATGTACAGCCAGGGAAAGCCGCTCAGCAACCACACCCGGCACCATTCGCCGAGCACCCAGACAGCCGGAAAGCCGAGCAGCGTGCCCCCTGGCCGGGCGCGTAGCCAACGCGACCACGCCCAGCAGCCCAGTGCGGGGAGCAGTGCCAGGCCGAGGCAGAACGTCAGCGTCAGCAACGCCGCCAGCGGTACCGATGCTGCGCCGTAGTCGTGGATGCTGACATACACCCAGGAAGTGCCGACGCCGAACATGCCGGCACCGAAACACCAGCCGCGCAGCATCGCGGCGCGCGGCGCCAACTGTCCGAGCAGCGCCAGCAATACCGCCGGGCACAGGACCGCGAGCGGCCAGAAATCGAATGGCGCAAACGCCAGCGGCAGCGCGGCCCCGGCCAGCAGCGCGGCGATATGCCCGCCCGGCCCGTTGGTGGCCAGAGTGCGCGGTATTTTCATCCGCCGGAGGCGCCCGGATCCAGGTTGAGTCGCAGCAAATGGATCTGGCGACTGTCGGCGTTCAGTACCTTGAAGTGGAAACCGTCGATTTCGGCAGCCTCGTTGCGTCGTGGCAGGTGGCCGAACTTCTGCATCACGATGCCACCGATGGTGTCGAAATCCTCGTCATCCAGCGTGGCGTTGAAATACTCGTTGAAGTCCTCGATCGGGGTCAGCGCCTTGATCAGGAAGTCGTTCTCGGAGAGCTTCTTGATGAAGGTGTCCTGCTGCTTGTCATGTTCGTCCTCGATTTCGCCGACGATCTCCTCGAGCACATCCTCGATGGTCACCAGCCCGGCCACACCGCCGTATTCGTCGATGACGATGGCGATGTGATTGCGGTTCTCGCGGAATTCCCGAAGCAGCACGTTGAGGCGCTTGCTCTCCGGAATGAACGTGGCGGGGCGCAGCAACTGCAGGATATCGAAGCCCTCGGCGCTGCCGGCAAACAGCTGGGGGAGCATGTCCTTGGCGAGCAGGATACCCAGCACGTCATCGCTGGTTTCGCCGATCACCGGGTAGCGCGAGTGTCCTGAATCGATCACCCGCCGCAGCACTTCCTGCGGGACATCGTCGCCGCGCAGACACATCATCTGCGGGCGCGGGATCATCACGTCGCGCACCTGCAGATGCGCGACCTCGAGTGCGCCCTGCATGATGCTGTGGGTTTCGGAATCGATTACCTCGTTCTGCTCGGCGATGGCGAGTATGTCCAGCAGGTCCTTGCGGGTTCGCGGGTCGGAGGAGAACACCTGCGCAATCTTTTCCAGCCAGGATCGCTCGTCCGGTTCGTTATCCCTGTGGTCGTCGTTCATGTCCGCTTATTTTCTCGTTGCTCTTCATAAGGGTCGGAAATCCCCAGCGTCGCAAGGATGCGGATCTCCAGCGATTCCATCGCCACTGCCGCGCGCGCTTTCCGGTGATCATGGCCGAGCAGGTGCAGGGTGCCGTGAATCAGCAGATGCGCCCAGTGCGCGCGCTCCTTCTTGCCCTGCAAGCGTGCCTCGCGGCGCACCACGGGCGCGCAAATCGCGATGTCGCCAAGCAGCGCAATGCCGAGCTCAGGCGGCACTGCGGCCGGAAACGACAGCACATTGGCGGCATAATCCTGGCCGCGGTAGCGCGAATTCAGCGCTTTCATTTCGTCCTCGTCAACGATGCGCACGCACAATTCGGCGTCGGCGTCGGCAGCGAGCGCCGCACGCACCCAGCGCCGGATGCTCCGGGTCGACGGCAGCTCGCCTGCTGTCGAGGCGCAGTCCACGCTGATCCGGGTGGGCATTCAGGCAGGTTTCTGGCCCGCGCGCGGCGTGGGCGAGCCGCCGCTGCTGCGGTTCTCGAATGCCTCGTAGGCTTCCACGATGCGCTGTACCAGGGGGTGTCGCACCACGTCCTTGGGGCTGAAGCGGGTAAAGCCGATGCCGTCGACTCCCTCGAGAAACGACAGTACCTGCGTCAGACCGGAAGCGGTGCCGCGGGGCAGATCGACCTGGGTGATATCACCGGTGATCACGGCTTTTGAGCCGAAACCGATCCGGGTCAGGAACATTTTCATCTGCTCCGGGGTGGTGTTCTGTGCCTCGTCGAGGATCACGAAGGCGTTGTTCAGGGTGCGTCCGCGCATATAGGCCAGGGGACAGACCTCGATGATATGGCGTTCGATCAGCTTGCCGACGTTCTCGAAGCCAAGCATCTCGTAGAGTGCGTCGTAGAGCGGGCGCAGGTACGGATCGATCTTCTGCGCCAGGTCGCCGGGCAGGAACCCGAGTTTTTCGCCGGCTTCCACCGCCGGTCGTACCAGCAGGATGCGGCTGACCTGATCGCTCTCCAGCGCCGCGACCGCGCAGGCGACCGCGAGGTAGGTCTTGCCGGTGCCGGCCGGGCCGACTCCGAAACTGATGTCGTGCTGTGCGATCGAGCGCACGTAGAGTTGCTGACTCCTGCCGCGCGCCTTGATCAGCGAGCGGCGGGTGCGCACCACGCCGGGCACGGCCGCCGGGTCGTCTCCGGCATCGGGGGTGGTCAGTTGCTCGATGCCGGACTGCTGCAAGCCGAGATGGACCTGCTCCGCGCTGAGTTCGAGGTGTCGCGCGGTATCGTCGTAGAGCCTCGAAATCAGCGCATGGGCGCTGGCCTGGGCCTGGGCCGGACCCTCCACGACGAAATGGTTGCCACGGTTGCTGATCACGACCCCGAGGCGTTGCTCGATGAGATGCAGGTGTTCGTCAAACTGCCCGCACAAGCGCGCAAGTCGGCGGGAATCGCTGGGTTCAAGGACGAACTGGAGTTTCGGGGCTTGATTCAAAGGGCTTTCGGCCGCCTCTTGCGGCAACAGGGAAGGACTTAGAATAACGTTAATCGGCGGCCAGTGAAAGCGCGTCCGCCGCCCCCGCCAGGGGGTGCCCGGCGGCAGCGCATAACCGTCCGCGCAGGGAATTTGGCTGTACTCCGACGATTTCCACGCTGGCAAATTCTCCGATCAGGGAGAAGTCGTGGCTTGGGAAGTTCACGATGCGGTTGTTCTCGGTGCGACCCTGCAGATCTCCCGGGTCACGTCGGGAAATGCCCGTGACCAGGATCCGCTCGCTGGTCCCCAGCATGCGCCGGCTGATGGCTTGCGCTTGCTGGTTGATGCGGGTCTGCAAGCGGGCCAGCCGCTGTTTTTTCTCCGCTTCGGGGGTTGCGTCGGGCAATTGGGCCGCCGGCGTGCCAGGGCGCGGGCTGTAGACGAAGCTGAACGACTGGTCGAAGCCCACGTCCTCGATCAGGCGCATCGTGGCCTCGAAATCCTCTGCCGTTTCCCCCGGGAATCCGACGATGAAGTCCGAGGAGATGCTCATGCCGGGCCGGATGCGGCGTAGCTTGCGGATGGTCGATTTGTATTCGATTGCGGTATGGCCGCGCTTCATCAGCGCCAGTATCCGGTCCGATCCGCTCTGCACCGGCAGGTGCAGATAGCTGACGAGTTCGGGGATCGCGGCGTACGCCTGCACCAGAGCATCGTTGAATTCGATCGGATGCGAGGTGGTGTAGCGCAGGCGATCGATGCCCTCCACGCCAGCCACCAGCGCCAGCAACTCGGCGAAATCGACGATCTCCCCGAGATGGTTGCGGCCGCGGTAGGCGTTGACGTTCTGGCCCAGCAGGTTGACTTCACGCACGCCCTGAGCGGCCAGCTGGACGATTTCGACCAGCACGTCGTCGAGCGGCCGGCTCACTTCCTCGCCCCGGGTGTAAGGGACCACGCAGAAGCTGCAGTACTTGCTGCAACCCTCCATCACCGAGACGAAGGCGCTCGGCCCGTCCACCGAGGGAGCGGGCAGGTGGTCGAATTTCTCGATCTCGGGAAAGCTGATATCGACCAGCGGTCCACTGTGCTCGCCGTTGCGGGTCCGGTCGATCATCTCGGGCAGGCGGTGCAGGGTTTGCGGGCCGAATACCAGGTCCACGTACGGGGCACGCCGGCCTATATCGCCACCTTCCTGGCTGGCAACGCAACCGCCAACCCCGATCACCAGCCCGGGTTTGCGCAATTTCAGCTTGCGCCAGCGCCCGAGTTGGTGAAATACCTTGTCTTGGGCTTTTTCGCGGATCGAGCAGGTGTTGAGAAGCAGCACATCGGCTGCCTCCGGGTCGTCGGTGGGCAGCAGGCCGTGCGTTTCGCGCAGGAGGTCCAGCATGCGCGAGGAATCGTACTCGTTCATCTGGCAGCCGTGCGTCTGCACGAATACCTTGCCGGCGGGGCGATCGCTCATCGGTTGTGGTGTCAGGTGCTCAACAGGGCGGGAATTATAGCGGGCACGGCAGGGCATGCACAGGCACGATGGCGAATCGATGTGGTATCCTGCCCGCCCTCGATTTTTCATGCACCGGCTGCGAGCGAATTGCCCCATGGCGGCTGAACCGATCTACAAAGTCATCTTCATCAATCAGAATCAGGTTTTCGAACTCTTTGCCAGGCAGATCTACCAGAGCGATCTGTACGGCTTCATCGAGGTCGAGGACTATATTTTCGGCGAGCGCAGCCAGATCGTCGTTGATCCGGCGGAGGAGCGGCTGAAAAGCGAGTTCGCGGGGGTAAAGCGCAGCTATATCCCGATGCACGCGATCGTGCGTATCGACGAGGTCGAGAAAGAGGGCTCGGTGCGCATTCGCGATGCCAAGAGCAGTGATGGCAAGGTCATGACCCTGCCGCTGCCGGGCTTGCGCCCGCAGTTCGGCGCGGGCTCGAGCGAGCCGCCCGGAGACGGCTGAGCCGGTTTCAGGCCGCGAGACGCTGGCGTACGCTGGCAAGCTGCACGCACACCACGAACACCTCCATCGCGCGCTCGATTTCCTCCAACGACGGAAAACTCGGTGCGATGCGGATATTGCGATCCTCGGGATCCTTTCCATGGGGAAAGGTGGCGCCGGCGGGGGTCAGTTTCACGCCCGCCGCGTCCGCCAATCTCACCACCTCGCGCGCGAGGCCCGGGCGGGTGTCGAAGCCAATGAAATAACCGCCTTGCGGATTTTCCCAGGAGCCCATCCCGGTGCCGCCCAGTTCCCGCTCCAATGCGTCGAGCACCGCCTTGAAGCGCGGGCGCAACAGCGTCGCATGCCGTTCCATATGGGCTAGCAGGTTGGCGTGATCGCGCAGGAAGGCCACGTGCCGCTTCTGGTTGAGCTTGTCGGGACCGATGCTGGCAAAGCCCAGGTGATGGCGTATCGCGCGCAGATTGGGCTCCGAAGCCGCCATGAAAGCGACGCCGCTGCCGGCGTAGGTGATCTTCGACGTGGAGCCGAACAACAATACGCTGTTCTCGGTGCCAAGGCGCTGGCAGGCGGCGTATACCGGGGCCAGCGCCGGGGCATCGGCATGCAGCGCATGCACCGCGTAGGCATCGTCCCAGAACAGGCGAAAGCCGGGTGCGGCACGCTTGCCGAGCGCCGCGCAACGCTCGACAGTCGTGGCGTCGTAGACTGCGCCGGTGGGGTTGGAAAAGCGTGGCACGCACCACATGCCGCGGATCGAGGGGTCGCTGTCGATCAGCGCCTCGACCGCATCCATGTCCGGTCCGGTCGCGGTCATCGGTACCGTGACCAGTTCGATGCCGAGATGTATGCAGGCATTGAAATGCCGGTCGTAACCGGGCACCGGACAGATGAAGCGTACCTTGCCACCGTGATGCCAGGCCGATTCCGCGCCTTCGAAACCCAAATGCAGGCCATAGAACAGGCATTGATACATCAGCGTCAGGCTGCTGTTGCCGCCGATCAGCATATCGCCTGCCGCAACCTGCAGCACCGGCGCGAACAGTTGCTTGGCCTCCGCGAGGCCATCCAGGCCACCGTAATTACGCAGGTCGGTACCGTCGTCGGCGCGGAAGCCGCCGGCCAGCGCGGTGTCCAGCCCCGCGGAGAGATCGAGTTGCTCCGGACTCGGCTTGCCGCGCGTCAGATCGAGCTTCAGGCCGTGCCCGCACAGCGCCGCGTAGCGGTTCTCGAGGTGGGCCAGGGAGGGGTGGTCGGCCTGTTCGATGTGCAGCATGGCATTGCTCCGCGGCGTCTTGGGGTTTCGGATCGGCATTCTAGAACCAGCGCCCGGGGATCTCATTGCCCGGTTTTGGTGAAATTGCGCGTCGTCCTGACGATTCAAATCCGCTCGTGGTGGACATACACTGCCGCCTGACCCTTTTGCGGAGACCGGCATGAACACCCCGCTCATGTATCTGCTGCGGCTCGTCCTGTTGCTCACCGCCCCGTCCGCGAACTGAGGCATCGTAGGTGTTGCGCCCGTCCCGGCTGCCCGATGTCGGCACCACGATCTTCAGCGTGATGTCGCAAAAAGCCGCGCTGTACGGCGCCCTCAACCTGGCGCAGGGGTTTCCGGATTTCGCGGTCCCCCAGCCGTTGTGCGCGGCCCTCACCCGGCATCTCGAACTCGGTCACAATCAATACGCCCCGATGGCAGGGCTGGTGGAGTTGCGCGAGCAGATCGCGCTGAAAGTGGAGCGCAGCTACGGTTGTCGCGTCGATGCGGAGTTGGATGTTACCGTGGTGCCGGGCGCGACCGAGGCCATTTTCTGCGCGATCATGGCCAGTGTCGGTCCGGGCGATGAGGCGATCCTGTTCGATCCGAGCTATGACAGCTACGAGCCATCCGTGCGCCTGGCCGGTGGCCGGGCAGTGCGAATTCCGTTGCAGGCGGCGGATTTTCGCATCGACTGGCAACGGGTACGCGAGGCGCTTTCGCCGCGCACCCGCCTGATCGTGATCAACACGCCGCACAATCCGACCGGCAGCGTGCTCGATGCCGCGGATCTCGATGCGCTGGAAGACATCCTGCAGTCGAGTGATGCGCTGCTGCTGGCCGACGAGGTCTACGAACACCTGGTTTTCGATGGTGCCCTGCACCAAAGTGTGCTGCGGCGTCCGGCGCTCGCGGAGCGCGCCTTCGCGGTGTTTTCCTTTGGCAAGACCTTTCATGCGACCGGCTGGAAAACAGGTTACTGCGTGGCGCCGAAGGCACTCACCGCGGAGTTTCGCCGGATCCACCAGTTCGTGACGTTTGTGGCCGTCACTCCGATCCAGCATGCGCTGGCCGATTTCATGCGCGATGAGCCGCAGCATGTCGATACGCTTGGCTCGTTCTACCAGGCCAAGCGCGAGCTGTTCGTCGAGCGCCTCGCCGGTTCGCGCTGGGGCGTGAGGCGCTCGGCCGGAACCTACTTCCAGTTGCTCGATTACAGCGCGATCAGCGATCTGGGCGATGTCGAGATGGCCGAGTTCCTCGTCAGCCAGCATGGCGTCGCGGCGATTCCGGTGTCGGTGTTCTGCCAGCATCCACCGCCGATGCGCCTGTTGCGTTTCTGCTTCGCGAAGAAAGACGACACCCTGATCCGGGCGACGGAGCTGTTATGCGCGATCTGAACCTGGTGCTGCTGCAGCAAGCCCTGATGTGGCAGGATCCTCCCGCCAACCGCGCGCGCTTTGGTGCATTGCTCGATTCCGTGACCGGGGCCGACCTGGTGCTGCTGCCGGAAATGTTCAGTACCGGCTTCACCATGGAGCCCGCGGTCTGCGCCGAGGACATGAGCGGCGCCAGCATCGGTTGGCTGCGCGAGCACGCGGCCCGGCTGGATGCCGCGCTGGGCGGGAGCCTCGCCGTGCGTGAAGCCGCCGGATTCCGCAATCGCTTTGTACTGGCACGCCCCGACGGTGAGCTCGAGTGCTATGACAAGCGCCACCTGTTCCGCATGGCGGGCGAGCACCACAGCTATCTCGCCGGTGAGCGCCGGGTGCTGATCGAATGGCGTGGCTGGCGATTGTGCCCGATGGTTTGTTACGACCTGCGATTTCCCGTCTGGAGCCGCAACCGGGGCGATTACGATGTGCTGGTCTATGTTGCGAACTGGCCGGCACGGCGTCGTGAGCACTGGCGCGCGCTTCTGCTGGCGCGCGCGATCGAGAACCAGGCCTTCGTGGTGGGCGTGAACCGGGTCGGGGTGGACGGCAAGGGCGTCGACTACGCCGGCGACAGCCTGGTCATCGACCCCTGGGGCAAGGTGTTGCTCGATGCGGGCGCCGAGGCCGGCGTGCACGCGCTGAGCCTGAGTGCGGCAACGCTCACCAACTGCCGGGAAAAATTCCCGGCCCACCTGGACGCCGACGCGTTCGTCATGGACGGTTGACGACGCGCCGCCGCAGGGGCCTCAGCTGGCGAACAGCGGGCGCGACATTTCCGCCCAGTCGATATCGCCGTCGTCCTTGAGATTTTCATATTCGAGCATGCCGAGTTTCTCGAACTGCGGACGGGTGGTATCGGTCAGCAGCCCGATGCGCCGCAGGTTCGGCATCACGCGCATGAACATCAGGTTGCGGAACATCTGGCGGAACTCGCCCTCGAGGTAGATGCCGCGCGCTTCCTCGACATTCCATCCCCAGTGATGGAATACGTCTTTGGGGATCATCCGTTCGCGCGCCACCACGCAGGCCTCGTAGGCAAAGCGGGCGCGTTCCTCGCGCTCCGCTTCGCTCAGACCTTTCAGGTGTTCCTCGAGATAGTTGATCCCGAAGGTCACGTGGCGCGCTTCGTCGCGCAACACCAGCTCGATCACGTCATTGAGCAACTCGCCGGGTGGCGTGGTGGCTTTCATGGTGGCAAACGCGGAAAGCGCGAGCCCCTCGATGATCAGCTGCATGCCGATGAACTTGAGATCCCAGCGCGGGTCGGTGAGGATCTTGTC
Organism: Gammaproteobacteria bacterium; assembly: GCA_016705365.1. Classification (NCBI taxonomy): domain Bacteria; kingdom Pseudomonadati; phylum Pseudomonadota; class Gammaproteobacteria; species Gammaproteobacteria bacterium. Next base: position 1,191,514 of record JADIYI010000008.1, read on the forward strand.
GAGCAGGCTTTTCAGCGCCGGATCGACCGGATACATATAACCGACCTTGGTCTGCAGGTACTTGTTGAAGACCTCGACGTGGCGCGCCTCGTCGAAGGTCTGCGAGCCGGCGTAGAGTTTTGCGTTCAGGGTAGGGGCGCAACTGACCAGCTGCGAAGCCACCAGCAGCGCGCCCTGCTCGCCATGCAGGAATTGCGAAATGGTCCAGGCGTTCATGTGCGCCCCGAACTCCTGTTTCTGCTCCTCGCTCAGGGCCTCGTAGGGCGCGTAGCCGGTGAAAGGCACCACTGCGTCACGCTGCTCGGGTGTGAGCGCTGTAGGCGGCTTGCTCCAGTCGATATCGGTTTCCACGTTCCAGTTGAGCTGTTTGCCGAGCTCGTAGAGCTTGCGGATACGGTCATCCTGGATCCGGTAATCCCAGTTGTAGCTGCCGGTGAGCGGGGTCTGGAAGATCTCGGCGATCTGCTGCGCGCCGGCGGCGTCCAGCGCCGCGGCTTCCTGCGTAAAGGAACGAATGGCACTCGGTGTATCGATGACGAACTGGACACCCATGGGCAACCTCCGCAAACGTGATGACAGAAAATAGTGTGCTGACACGCACACCATGGATGCAATGCACCATGGATGCAATGATAGTTGCGGGGATTTCGGTAACAAGGTTATCTTGTGCCATAAATTGGTCATTTGGGGCCAGAGTATGCCGCACAGGCTGCGCTTGCCGCGTCGTGATGTGCCCGGACCGATGGGGGCGATCCTGCTCGAGGTGGCAGCCGATTTTGCGATCGACGCGAACCGGGTGCTCGCCGGCACGACCATCGACGAAGCCGTGCTGAGTGCGCCCGATAAGCGCATCGGCATGCGTGATCACACCCGCATGCTGCAAAACTGTTTCGCGCTTTCCGGGGAGCCGGGCTTCGCGCTGTATTACGGCAGTCGCATTTCGGTGGCGGCCCTCGGCGTGCTCAGTTACGCGCTGATGTGCTGTCGCAATGTGCGGGAGCTGGTGGAGGTACTGGGACGTTACCATCAGCTGATCAGCGGCAGCTTTCATATCGAGATCGAAACCGGAAGCGAGGTGCTGGCGATCCGGCTGCTGGGCGGCATGCTCGAATCCGCCGTGCAACCGGCGGATTGCGAAATCTTCTTCTCCGCGGCCGCTGCCTCGCTGCGCCAGCTCTGCCAGCTGTCCGACGATGCGCTGCACGCGAGCGTGGTCTATCCCGATCCCGGTCACGGGGCGCTGTACCGCTCGCTGGTGTGTCGCGATATGGTTTTCGGTGCGCCGCGGAATTGCCTGTCGATCGACCGGCGCTATCTCGACGTACCCTTGCAGTTCGCAAATCCCACGCTGCTCAAGCTCTACCGCCAGCAGTGCGAGGAAATGCTGGCAAACATGCAGCGCAGCGCCGAATTCACCAGCGATGTGCGGCGCTTCCTGTTGTCTGTTCCCGGGCGTTTCCCGTCAATCGAGGAGGCTGCCGATCACCTGCATGTGAGTCCGCGCACGCTGCGCCGCCGGCTCGAGGAGGAGGGCAGCACTTACCAGCGCATCGTTCACGAGCTGTGTCGCCAGCTGGCGGAAACCTACCTGCGCGAGAGCATGCTCTCGATCGGCGAGATCGCGGACATGCTCGGTTACCACGACATCTCGAATTTCCGGCGTGCATTCATCAGCTGGACCGGTCGCTCCCCGGCCGGTTACCGGCGCGGGATGCGCGGTGGAACACGCCATGACGGCTCCGCGGCGGAGTGAGCCGCCCGTGTTCAGGAACCGGAGAATCGCGCTGTGCGGCGTTCCCGCTGTGCGGCGAGCCCTTCCCGCAAATCAGCCGAGGCCGCGCAGGCGTCGGCGAGCCGGTTAGCCTCGGCCGGGTCCATGGAACCGTCGGCGATCCCGCCGAGGATGCGCTTCATGGCCTGTACCGCCAGCGGTGCCAGGCCGGCAAGATGCGCCGCGAATGCCTCGCTCTGCGCCTGCAGTGAATCGGGTTGAACCACGCGGTGCAGAAACCCGATGGCGAGCAGGGTATCGGCGTCGAGCTCCTCGCTTGCGACCAGGATGCGTTTCGCGACGCTCAGGCCAAGCTTGTCGACGTAGCGCTGCAAGCCGTTCAGCGGGTAGCACAGGCCGATGCGTGCGGCCGGTACCAGCAGGCGCGATCCAGTTACGCCTATGCGGTAATCACAGCACAGCGCGATCTCCGCGCCGCCACCGAACACGCTGCCGTTCAGCGCGCATACCGAAGGCACGCGCAGGCGTGCGAGGCGATCGGTGAGGGTGGTGAACAAGCCGGCGTTCATGTCGCCGCTGCGAAACTCCGACAGCGAGGCGCCCGCGCAGAACGTGCGCTGACCGCTACCGGTCAGCAACAGCACGCGGATGGCGGGATCCGCGTCGATGGCGGCGAGCCGGTCATGCAGCTGGCTGATTTCAGCGGCCCCGAGGGCGTTGTGCTGCCCGGGTCGGTTCAGCACGATGCGGGCAATATGGCCTTCGCTGGAAAACCGTATCGATGCATCGTTCATGGTGGATTCGGATCCTGATCAGCGCGGATGGTAGCGTATAATGACCGGCTCGCATTTTTTGCGCCGTCGCGCGCCAGCAGGGGATAGATGAGCCAGGACCGGTTCGCGGACATCAGGCCGTATAACGATAACGAAGTCCGCGCGGTGATCGACCGGCTGTTGCGCAACCCCGAGTTGCTGGATGCCATCACGCGGCTGCGTTTTCCAAAACTTGCCGAGCCGCTGATTGCGCTGCTCAGGCCGCTGGTGCGCCTGTTCCTGTGGCGCCAGGTGGCGGGCATCGACAGCGTGCGCGGGTTTCAGCAGGTGGTCGAAAAGTACATGAGTTCGATGGTCGAGTCCAGCACCAGCGCGTTCAGCGTGAGCGGGCTCGAGAGGCTCGATCCGGCGCGGGCCTGCCTGTTCATCGGCAACCATCGCGACATCGCGCTCGACCCGGCATTCGTGAACTACGCGTTGTATGCCAACGGGCGTGACACCGTGCGCATCGCGATCGGTGACAACCTGCTCACCAGGGACGATGTCTCCGACCTGATGCGGCTCAACAAGAGCTTCATCGTGCGGCGCTCGGCCAAGGGGCCGCGCCAGATGCTCGCGGCCTACCAGGAGCTCTCGGGATATATCTGTCACTCGCTGCTCGAGGAACACAGTTCGATCTGGATCGCGCAGCGCGAGGGCCGGGCCAAGGATGGCTGGGATCGCACCGAGCCGGCGATCATCAAGATGTTGTGTATCAGCAAGGCAAAGGACATCCCGCTCGCCGAATATATACGTGCCCTCAATATCGTGCCGGTGGCGATCTCCTATGAATGGGATCCCTGTGATGCGGCCAAGGCGCGCGAACTCTGCCAGCGCGCCGCGCAGGGAAACTATCAGAAGGGCGAGCAGGAAGACGTAAGCAGCATTGCGCGCAGCATCACCACGCCCAAGGGTGCGGTGCATGTTGCCTTTGGCCGCCCGCTCGAGGGCCCGTTCACCAATGCCGATGAAGTCGCCGCGGCGATCGACAGCCAGGTGATGTCGATGTACCGCATGCACCCGACCAACGTGGCCGCGTACCGGATGCAGCAGGCGCAACTGCCGCCCGGTTTCACCGAGGATGCAGGGCTCGCGGGTGCCGAGCAGGCGCTGCGCGAACGCCTCGCCGGTCTGCCCCCGGAGCACCACGCGCTGCTGTTGTCGATGTATGCGAATCCGTTGCTCAACCGCGCGGCACTCGGCCTCGCAAGCGGCTGAGCGATTCGCGGACCGCCGGGGTTCAGGCACGCAGCGAGCGTTGTCGCCAGTCGCTCAGGCCCTGTGCATTGAGACGCAGGTCCAGGTCGAGAAAGCTGCGTATCCGCGCATCCTCCCAGGTGCAGCCGAAACTCCTGAGCCGCGCCACCGTATAGTCTCCCAGCGCGTCCTGCAGCCACCGCTCCTCGTCGACATCACCCGCGAGCGGTGCGCAGATGCGCTGGTAATCGCCCAGCTGTTCGCGCAGCGAATCCGCCTGCGTCCTGCTGGCGCGTATGCGCCCGAAGTGGGTGAGATAGACGTTCGCCGGGTCGTAGCTCATCAGCAGCTCGATGGAAGCGATCAGCGCTTCGGGATCGAACTGGACTGGCGTGGTGGTCGGCATCATGAATGCCTCGTCCGCGCGCGCCAGTTCGCGGTAGGCGACGCCGAAAGTATCACCCGAGAACCAGCCGCGGCTCGGTTCGTCCCAAACGCAAAAATGGTGGCGCGCGTGTCCGGGCGTATCACGGACCAGCAGGTGCCGGTTGCCAAGGGGCCAGCTGCTGTGGTCGAGCGCTTCGCACACGCGTTCCGCGGGGGCCGCCACGACCCGGCCATACAGCTCGGCAAAGCGCTCGGGACCATAGACCTGTTGCGCGCCCTCGATCAGTCGCTCAGGGTCGATCAGATGGCGCGCGCCGCGCGGATGCACCAGCAGCGTTGCGGCGGGCAGGTGTTGCAGAAGCGCGCCGGCCCCGCCTGCGTGATCGAGGTGGACATGGGTCGGAATCACGTAGCGCACCTGTTCTCGCGCCACCCCCGCCTGCGCCAGCGCCTCGAGCAGCAACGGGACGCTGTGCGCGGTGCCGGTCTCGATGAAGGCGGCCTCGCCGTGATCGACCAGCAGATAGCAGCAGGCGGTCCCCGGTCTCTGGTAGCCGGTTTCCAGGCAAAAAATGCCGTGATCGAGTTGTTCGTGCATACCAGCTTCTCCCTGTGTTTACGGCGGTGGCGGCGTGCCTGCTATAGTCGCCGCCACTTTTTGCGGTAACCGCCATGCTGAATGATGTGGTCAAACAAACCATCCAGGGTGCCTACAGCAACTGGCTGGCGGCGCGCGGGCTGAAGCCGCGTGCCGGGCAGCGCTCCATGATCGCGCATGTGGCCAACGCCCTGGCCCGCTCCGGCGACCCGGAAAGCGGAGCCCCCCCGATCTGCGTGGTCGAGGCCGGTACCGGTACCGGAAAGACCATAGCATACGCGGTCGCGGCGATCCCGATTGCACGCGCGCTGGGCAAGAAGCTGGTGGTGTCGACCGCGACCGTCGCGTTGCAGGAGCAGCTTGCCTACCGCGATTTTCCGGATCTGCAGGCTGCCGGCGCGCTCGATTTCAGCTTTGCACTGGCCAAGGGGCGTGGCCGATATGCCTGCACCGCGCGACTCGATTCGTTGCTGCGCGGCGCGCACGATGCCGACGAATCGCAGCTGGCCCTGATGGACGAGCTGGTGCCGGCGGTGAACGCCGAAGCGCGCTCATTGTTCCAGGCGCTCTACGGCGCGGTGAGCGATGGTTCGTGGGCGGGAGACCGTGACAGCTGGCCGGATGCGCTGCCTGACGGGCGCTGGGCGATGGTGACCACGGACCATCATCAGTGCAGCGGCAGGCGCTGTTCCTACGTCGCGCAATGCCCGTTCTTCAGCGCCCGCGAAGGACTCGATTCGGTTGATTGCATCGTCGCCAATCACGACCTCGTGCTGGCCGACATCGCGCTCGGTGGCGGCGCGGTGTTGCCGGCCCCGGAAGACACGATCTACGTGTTCGACGAGGCGCATCACCTGCCCGACAAGGCCCGCAACCAGCTCTCGTTCCATGCCCGGATTGGCCTGGCGCGGGAACATATCGCGGAATGCCGGCGCTTGGCGGGCGAATTGATCGCCGAGCCACGTTCGAGCGATACGCTGCGCCGGCGCCTGAGCGAAGTGCCGGGCTTGGGTGAGGAGATCGATCTGGCACTGGGCAGTGCAGGGGCGCTGTTGCAGCCGCTGCTGGTGGCGGCACCAGTCGCGCGTTCCGGAGTCACGGAGTACCGCTTGCCGCACGGACGCGTACCGGCCGAGATTGCCGGCGTCGCGGCGGTGTTGCACAACGCGCTGGCGAAGCTGGGCGGGGCGCTGGGCGGTGCCGAGGAGGAGCTTGCGCGCCAGCTGGAGCTCGGTGGTGCCGCGGCGCAAAGCCGCTATGCGCTGCTCGGCCTGATGATCGGGCGCATCGAGCGACTCCTCAGCCTGTGGCGCGCGTGGGCCGAACCGGATCGGGCGGGTGAGCCGCCTCAGGCACGCTGGATCCGGACAAGTGAACAGCGCGCGCTCGAGGATATCGAGGTCGCGGCGGCCCCGGTACTGGCCGCGAACCTGTTGCGCGAGAGTATCTGGGAGCGCGCGTGCGGTGCGGTCCTGACCTCCGCGACGCTGACTGCACTCGGTAGTTTCGATCGCATCATTCTGCGCGCCGGGCTGCCCGATGACAGCGTGTTTGCCACCGTGCCGAGCCCGTTCGATTATCAGGGCCGCGCCTGTCTTGCCGTCCCGCGGCTTGCCGCCGACCCCGGTGACCCGCTCGCCCACACCCGCGAGGTTGGTTCCTGGCTCGATGCCAATCTCGATCTGGCCGAAGCGAGTCTGGTGCTGTTTGCCTCGCGCAAACAGATGCGCGATGTCTACGACCGGGTGTGCCTCGCGCTGCGTGACCGTATCCTGCTGCAGGATCACTTCACCAAGCAGGAGTTGTTGCGTCTGCACCGCGAGCGGGTCGAAGCGGGCGCGGGATCGGTGATTTTCGGGCTCGCGAGCTTTGCCGAGGGAATCGACCTGCCCGGTGGCTACTGCATGCATGTGGTGATCGCCAAGCTGCCGTTCGCGGTGCCCGATGAGCCGGTCGAGGCGGCGCTGGCGGAATGGGTCGAATCGCGTGGCGGTAACCCGTTCATGGAAATTTCGGTGCCGGATGCCGCACTGCGTCTGGTGCAGGCGAGCGGACGCCTGCTGCGCACGGAGGAAGACACCGGGCGGATCACGTTGCTCGACCGGCGCGTGATCACGCGCGCCTACGGCCGGAAAATACTGGACTCGCTGCCGCCGTTCCGACGCGAAGTCGCATGAGCAAGCGTATGCGGCGCGGCGTTCGCCTGGGGGAGCTGCTGCTGGACCTCGAGGCGGCCTTGCGCAAAGCCGCACTGTGGGAGTCGCAGCCACCCGATCCGCAGGCGCTCGCGAGTACCGAACCGTTCTGCATCGATACGCTGGATTTCTGCCAGTGGCTGCAATTCGTGTTCCTGCCACGGATGCATGAAATACTCGACGCCGGACTGCCCCTGCCCGACAAATGTGCGATCGCCGAGATGGCGGAGGTCCATTTTGCGGCCGTAGCGACGAGCTGCGACAGCGTGATGCAGGTGCTGCGCCGGATAGACGCGGTGGTTGCGGAAAAACCGGGCTTCCCGGTGCGGCGCTAGATTCCCCCCGGAGCGATCATGACCTTGCAGTCGGCCGATGGCCCGCGCAGGCTCTCGAACTTTGCGGGCAAGGCGTCGAAATCCACGGTCGCGGTGATCATGATCCGCGGACGATGGTCGCCCTCCGCCATCACGGTGGCACAGTACTCGAAGTCGGAACGGGCGTAGCAGAGTGAAAACTGCAGCCGCACTTCCTTCATCAGTGCGGCAGAGGGGCAAAAGTGATCGCCTCCCCAGCACAGACCGAGCGAGATCACCGTGCTGGCGGGCTTCACGTGGGCGATGGCCTCGGCGATGGCACCGGGCACGCCCGCGGCCTCGATCACGACATCGGGTGCCCCGCCCAGCACATCGCGCACGGCCTCCGTGGCATCGGCTACTTCCTGTTGCGCGATGAAATGCGTGGCGCCCATCCCCAGGGCAAATTGCTTGCGCCGCGCGGAATTTGCCATTACCACGACACGACTCGCACCGAGCCGACGAGCCCAGAATGCGGCGGCGAGGCCGATCGGGCCCGCACCGGTGACCAGCACGCGATTACCCACCGCGAGTTCCGCCTTGCGCACTCCCTGCAGGCCCACGGCCAGCGGCTCGATCAGGGCAGCTTCCTCGTCGGATACTTCCGCAGGCACGCGAATACACTCGTTCTGACCGACACGCGTATATTCACAGTAACCGGCAACGATGCCGAGCCGTGCCCCGGGACACAGGTGCGGCTTGCCGGCGAGGCAGGCACTACAACGCCCGCAGCCCACGTACGGCATCGGGACGATACGATCGCCCACACGAAACCGCTCCACGCCCTTGCCCAGCGCAATCACTTCGCCACAGATTTCGTGCCCGAGTATCGTGTCACCACCGACCGGTCGCGCCGGATGCGAGGTCGCGTGGATCTCGCTCCCGCAAATCCCGGCGCGCGCGATGCGGATCAGCAACTCCCCCGCTTCGGGCGAAGGGTCAGGATGCTGTTCCACCACCAGGCGGCCGAGTGCGCGCTTGAATACTGCCGCTCGCATAGCATTCTCCCCCGCTATCGCGGTTTTGAACTGATCGATTTCACATCGCACCTTGGCAGGTCGACATGCAGCTAGAATACACGCTGCCGATGGCCAGATGATTCGCAACCCCTTTGAGGGCGTCGTCGCGCGGGTGAAGACGCGAGTGACGGCCAGCAACCCGATACTGCAAGCGCGGCGTCACCTCAATTGCTTTTGCGGTTGCCGGGCTCGTATGCCGTCGTCTGCAATGCTGCTATTCTTGCGCCAGTTCAATATTTGTGCGTGAACCCATGGCGCTGAAAATCTACGTGACTCCTGTCACACCGTTCGAACAGAACTGCTCGGTTATCGTTTGCGGCGAGACACTGCAGGCAGCGGTCGTCGATCCGGGCGGCAATCTCGAGCGAATTCGTGCGGTGCTGGCGAAAGCGGGTGCGCGGCTGGTGAAGATCCTGTTGACCCATGCACACATCGATCACGCGGGTGGCACCGCGGAGCTTGCGCGCGAATTCAAGGTGCCGATCGAAGGGCCGCATCGCGATGACCAGTTCCTGATCGAGGGGCTGGCGGAACAAGGCAGAATGTTCGGGCTCGGTGCCTGCGAGAGCTTCACCCCCGATCGCTGGCTGGAGCAGGGCGATACGGTCAGCGTCGGGGAGTGCGTGCTGCAGGTGCTGCACTGTCCCGGGCACACACCGGGGCACGTGGTTTTTTACAGCCCCGAGCAGCAACTGGCAATCGTGGGGGATGTGCTGTTCGCCGGTTCGATCGGGCGTACGGATCTGCCGCGTGGCGACCATCAGCAACTGCTCGATTCAATTCGTGACAGGCTGTGGCCGCTGGGTGATGAGGTGACGTTCATTCCCGGTCACGGGCCGCGCTCGACTTTCGGCCGTGAGCGCCGGAACAATCCCTTCGTGCGCGATTCCGCATTCATTTAGCGCAATTCATTTTTCCGCTGGCGTCTCCACCGGCACCAGCTTGCCGTCCCCGGCCGGTGCTGCCACTTCCTCCGGCGGTACCCAGACCGTGAATGTTCCGAGGCCGCAGCTCGCGCCGCGTCCGTGATCGGTGATCACCGTGATGATGTCGGTGCTGCACAGCTGGCTGAGGCTGGTCTGGTAGCCGAAGCGCTTTTCGAAACGCAGGCCCGGACAGCGCCGCGGCAAGCGATTCACCAGCGTCCTGTTGCCGTTCATTTCGAACAGGATGGTCTGATCGTCGAGCACCCTGGTGCTGCTGATGCTCCTGAGGCTTACACAGCGCTCGGCTTCGGTCCCCGCCGGTGTCGATACCGCCTCGGGTTGCGCTTCCTGTTCCTGTGCGCCCGCCGAATGCACCGGCAGGCCGAGCAGGGAAACGATGATCAGCAAGCATGTCGAACGACTCATGAATCCAGCTCCTGTAATGCAGTTCCAGCGAGCGTGCCAGCTGAGCGGCAAGGGCTCAGACTGCTTTCGCGAGGCTTGGTTCCGAGCGAAATACATTCATGCTGTAGAGCACGCGCTCTTCCACCGAACGGTTTTCGGCCGCCTCGCGCACGATGCGGCGGATACGCGGAGACAAGCCGGTATTGTTGGCGATCTGGATCGACAGCCCGGGACGCGCATTGAGCTCCATGATCAGCGGGCCACGATTGCGATCCATCACGATGTCGGCTCCGAGATAGCCGAGGCCGGTGATCTCGAAGCAACTCGCACCGAGACACATCAACTCGTGCCAGTGCGGGATGGTCAGGGTGTTGAGTGGCAGCCCGGTGTCGGGGTGCAGTTCGAGCGGGCGGTTGTATTGCACCGCATAGAGTGACTTGCCGCTGGCAAGATCGAGCCCGACACCCACCGCGCCCTGGTGCAGATTGGCTTTGCCGTCGGATGCGTGGGTGGCGAGCCGCATCATCGACATCACCGGATAGCCGAGAAACACGATGATGCGGATATCGGGGATGCCCTCGTAGCTCAGCCCCTCGAATTGCGGGTCCATCTCGACCAGCGCCTCGATCATCGCGACGTCGGGCTTGCCGCCAAGGCTGTAGAGCCCGCTCAGGATATTCGAGACATGGCGGGTGATGTCGAGGCGCGAGACGTCTTCACCGTTGGCCTTGACGAAGCCGTTGCCGCGTCGGCGCACGATCACCTTGATTCCCTTGCCGCCGCTGCCACGGCTCGGTTTGATCACGAAGCTGTCATGGGCGTCGAGCAGCGGGCCCATGGCGCCGACTTCGTGCTGCGCGCGTATCACGCCGTAGAGTTTCGGCACCGCGAGACCGCGCTGCTCCGCGAGCATCTTTGTTTTCAGCTTGTCATCGACCAGCGGATAGAGCTGGCGCCGGTTGAAGCGCGAAATGAACGAATTGCGTTCGTTCATCCCGAGCAGTCCAAACTCGCGCAGCCGCCGCGGATCGGCAAAGCGCATCTCAGCGGTCCTCCACCAGCGGTGCGAAGCGCTTGAGTTCCATCAGGCGATAACCGGTGTACTGGCCGATCAGCAGGATCAGCGCCAACTGGACCAGCAGCAGTTCCGGGAAATTGAAGGTCAGGTGTGCGACCAGTTCGTTGCTCATCAGCAGATAGGCCGCGGTTGCAACCAGCAGGCTGCCCCCGCCCTGGATCGCAACCTCGTGCGGGCCTTCCTCCTCCCAGAGAATCGACATGCGCTCGATGGTCCATGACAGGATGATCATCGGGAAGAAGGTGATGGTCAGGATCTGGTTCAGCCCGAGTTTGTAGCTGAGAATACTGATGCCAGACATCAGCCCGATCACCACCGTCACCACCGCCGATATTCGCCCGATCAGCAGCAGGTTCAATCGGGCCAGGTGAAAGCGTATGTAAAGACCGATGCCGACCACCGTGATGAACAGCAGCAGGCCCCACAACAGCGTGGTCTGGATGAACGCCAGCGCAATCAGGATCGGCATGAAAGTCCCGGACGTGCGCAAGCCGATCAGGATGCGGAATATCGCGACCACGAGCGTTCCGATCGGTACCAGCAGAATGGTCTTGAACGCGGTCTGTTCCTCGATCGGCAACGAATAGATGGAAAAGTCGATGAGGGCCGCACGGTTGTCGACGGCGCTGGCCAGCGCCAGATCGCGGGCCGGACGATAACTGCTCAGGATCGAGAAGGTGACCTGCGAGTCATGACCGCCTTCGACGTCGAGCAGCGATACGTCGCCGCGGCGCCAGATGATGAAATTCTCGGGCAGTCCGGGGCGCGCGTTGCGCGGATCGAAAATCTTCCAGCCCTTCTTGTCCCAGACTTCCACCAGATCGACGAGCTTCTGCCGTCGCCGGCCATCCTCGAGCATCAGACCGCGCACGATCCGGTTCGGTATGCCGGCCAGCGAGAGCAATTGCAGCGCGGTTTCGGCAATATGCGCGGGATCGCGTTTCTCGCCGAGCAGAAAGGCCGCGTTTTGCGACAGCGGTTCCACGGTCAGGGCCCGCAGCAACTGGGCCACGAAGGTTTCGGTATTGGCCGATACCGCATGAATCTCGTCGAGCAATGCCGAAGCGGAGGAAGCCTTGGCGCTGTCGTATTCCGGTGGCGTGGGGGTGTCGGGTGCATGGACTTCCGGATCCTGGTCCAGCACCGCAGGGTAGACCTGCACCCGGTAGTAGAGTACCTGCTTGCCGGTGACGTCGCGTCGGGTCCATTGCGCCCTGCGGCTGCCATCCGGCTGGTCGATTTCCGCGAACCCGTAGCCCGATGTCGTGTAATTCTCGTTGCCGATCTCGATTCCCTGCTGCGTATCCGGCAACGCCAGCGATACCAGGACCGGAGCGCCCGAGGTTTCGAACTCGACCTTGGCTTCCAGCGTCCACACCGCCGTTTTCTGGTTCGGCAACAAGGGCAGGCCAAGTGCGAAATGCTTGTACAGCGCCATGCTGATCCCGACCACTGCCAGCAGGCACGCAACCGAATACACCTTGAGCTTTTCTTTCATTGCGACGGGTCCCGGAGGGCGCGATTACGGTTTGGCGTTGTTGATCGTGAAGCGGCGCGCGACATCGACCAGCGCCTGGTCGCGCAGGAAATTGCGACCGAGCAGGACCGGATAATTGTAGGTGGAGCGGTCGGCGAGCGAGAATTCGGTGAACTGGTCGATGCTGCCGATCGTGGCCTTGAGTGAAATGACGTAGCGGCGCCCACCTCCGTTGGCGATCGCTGCGGATCGTACCACCGGACGCGAGATCTCGGTGGCCTGTCCGGATTCGCGATCGATCAGCTGGAATTTCACCCAGCTCTTGCCATCGCGCTCGAACTCGCGGATGTCGCGCGCATCGAGCGAGGATGTGGTGGCGCCAGTATCGAGTCGCGCTTTCATCTTGAGCCCCGGCGGGTCGATTGCCACGTATTCAATGCCACCCAGGATGGGTAATACACTCTTCGGACGCTCCGGCGCCTGCGGTTTGGGCGCAGGCGGAGGCGGTTCGCACACTACCGGTGCAGGTTCCGGTGGTGCGGGCTCGACGATCTCCTCCTGCGCTGGCGGTGCCGGCGCGGGTTCCGGTTCCGGCTCAGGTGTCGGTTCCAGCGCAGGGGGGGCAGGCTCGGGTGCCGGCAATTCGGTTTGTGGCGGAGTTGCCGGTTTCACTGGCGCGCTCTGGCATCCCTGTAGCAGGACTGCGAGACAGAGCAGCATGGGCGCGAGGCGTGAAATCCGGCTGGTCATTATTCAATGCATTCCAGTAAACCGACTATCCCGCGAACTATAGAGCGACTGCAGGGGGCGGGCAATCAATGACTAGCGCCGCGCAATGCGCTACAGCAGGATTGTGACAAATTTACCGGCAGGTTTCACCACCCGTGGCTAACGGGCTTGCGGCCGTTGCGCGCGCAATCTCAATGCACGGTACGGGTGCTTGCTTCCATTTCGGCGAGTTCGAGCTCTTCGGGCTCGAGAGCGATGCTCGATACTTCGATGACTTCCCAATGCTCGTCCAGGTAGCTGCGCAATTCCCCCACCACCGCGGTCATCGCGTCGATGGCCTGGCTGATATGCTCGAGCGTCGAGAAAATCGACTCGGGGCTCATCGGGCGAGATTTCTTCTCACTCATCAAAACGCCTCCGTCGGCCACGGTGCGGCCTGCCTGAATGGGATGGCCCCAGATATGGGGTGAGCCCGGGGCATGGCCACAACATGCAGTGGGCGATGTCCTCGCACAAGGATAGACCAGTATGCGCGCATCGACTGCGCCATATTCGGGGAACATCAGGCTGCGGGAATGATGCCGGACAGGTTCGCGAAACAGGTCTGGCGCGCAAAGCCCATGAAATCGCGGATATAGGCATGGTCGCGTTGCTCGGCGCGGATCGCGGCATGCAGCGTGGTCCACAGCCCGTTCACGCCGAGTGGCCGCGATACCAGGAAATCCTTGCCCTCGTATTCGCTGATGGCCCAGTTCGGCAATGCCGCCACACCACGATTACTGGCCACGAGCTGGATAATCATCATGGTCAGCTCGGCCGTGCGCAGGCTGGCGGGTTCCACCCCCGCAGGATCGAGGAACTGGCTGAACAGGTCCAGGCGCGAGCGCTCGACCGGATAACAGATCAGTATTTGCTGCGCCAGGTCGGAAGGTGCGATGTATTCCCTTGCAGCCAGCGCGTGCCGCGGCGACATGGCAAGGCGCACCTCGTAGCGGAACAGGGCTTCGTAATGCAGCCCCGGGATATCGACGGGGTCGGCGCTGATCACCAGGTCGAGATCGCCGCGCGCGAGCGCCTGCAGCGGAGCAAAACTGAAGCTGGTCGAAAGGTCGAGTTCGACCTCCGGCCAATGGTGGCGAAAGGTGTTGATGGTAGGCATCAACCATTGAAAGCAACTGTGGCATTCGATGGCCAGGTACAGGCGGCCGGTTTCGCCGCCGGCAAGGCGGTCGAGATCGATTTCCGCGGCGCGCAGCTGCGGCAGGATCTCGTCGGCCAGCGCCAGCAGGCGTTGCCCGGCGCTGGTAAAGCGCACCGGGCGGGTCTTGCGCATGAACAGCGAGCATTGCACCCGATCCTCCACATCCTTGATCTGGTGCGACAGCGCGGATTGGGTGAGGCACAAGCGCTCCGCGGCCTCCACCAGGCTGCCGGTGTCACGCAATGCCGCCAGCGTGCGAAGATGGCGTAATTCGATCCTGGCCATGGGAATGCTCCGGTCGGCGAAGGGTTCGATTGAATCGTTCGCATGTTCGAGACAAAGTGCATGAAAAATTCTATTGATGTGTGGCTGTTCGATCAAGCCCCATTTCACGCGAGGTTCACCGATGAGCATTCTCCTGTCGATCGATCAGGGCACCACCAGTTCGCGGTGCATCGCCTTTGACGAGCATGGCACCCAACTCGCCAGCGCCCAGCAGGAGTTCGCCCAGCATTTCCCTCGCGATGGCTGGGTCGAGCACGATCCGGAGGATATCTGGCAGACAACGCTGGTTACCCTGGCCGAGGTCATCGCGGCGCTCGGTGCGACCAGCGACGAGATCGCGGCGATCGGTATCAGCAACCAGCGCGAGACCACGGTGGTGTGGGATCGTGGCAGCGGCAAGCCGGTGTATCCGGCGATCGTATGGCAGGACCGGCGCACCGCGGAGCAGTGCCGGCGGCTGCAGGATGCGGGGTGCGAGGAATGGGTTGCCGAGCGTACCGGCTTGTTGCTCGATCCGTATTTCTCGGGCACCAAGCTGGCCTGGATACTCGATAACGTGGATGGCTGTCGGCAGCGTGCCGAGGCGGGCCAACTCGCGTTCGGCACCATCGACAGCTTCCTGCTGTGGCGGCTCACTGGCGGCGCACGTCATTGCACCGACGCCAGCAACGCCGCGCGCACCCTGCTGTTCAACATCAGGACCCAGGAATGGGACCAGGATCTGCTCGAGCTGTTGCGCGTTCCCGCTGCGCTGTTGCCGGAAGTGCTCGATTCCAGCGCCGATTTTGGCTGTGTTGCGGCCGGATTGCCCGCGGCGGGAGTGGCGATATGCGGTATGGCGGGTGATCAGCAGGCTGCGTTGATCGGCCAGGGTTGCCTGGGCCCGGGGCAGGCCAAGTGTACCTACGGCACCGGCGCATTCCTGGTGCTGAACACCGGTGAAACACCGGTTTATTCGCGCAACCGACTGCTTGCCACGGTGGCCTTTCGGGTGGACGGAAGGACCAGCTACGCGATGGAGGGCAGTATTTTTGTCGCTGGTGCCGCGGTCAAATGGCTGCGCGACGCGCTGCACCTGGTGGAGCACGCCGCCGATACCGAGAGCATCGCCGCGCGCGCGGGTGACGCGGGCGGTGTGTACCTGGTACCGGCATTCACCGGTCTCGGCGCGCCGCACTGGGACCCCCAGGCGCGTGGCGCCATTCTCGGTCTGACCCGCGACAGCGGGCTCGATGCGATCGTGACCGCAACCCTGCAGTCGATGGCCTACCAGACGCGTGATCTGCTCGAGGCGATGGGGCGCGACGGTACGCGGCTGCAAGCGCTGCGGGTCGATGGCGGCATGTCGGTAAACAACTGGATGCTGCAGTTCATGGCCGACCTGCTCGGCATGCCGGTCAGTCGCCCCCGCATGACCGAGACGACCGCGCTGGGGGTGGCCAGCCTTGCGGGCTATCGCCAGGGCGTGCTGCCATCGCTGGCTCATCTGCCATCGCTGTGCGGTGAGGACCGGCGCTTCACTCCCGGCATGAGTGATGCCCGGCGCGAACAACTCTACGCCGGTTGGCTGGATGCGGTTGCGCGGGTGCGGACTCCGTCGCGCTCCGCGAGCGAGCCGCCGTCCGCGGGCTGAAGCCGCGGTGCGGCCTTGGCGGGCTCGCGGCTCAGGCGTTGAGCAAGAATTCGATCAGCGCCTTCTGGGCGTGGAGTCGATTCTCCGCCTCGTCCCAGATGACGGTGTCCGGATTGTCCATCAGTTCGGCGCTGATTTCCTCGCCGCGATGCGCAGGCAGGCAATGCATGTACAGCACATCCGGTGCCGCCACATCCAGCAGGCTCGAGTTCAGCTGGTAGTCGGCGAAGGCCACGCAACGGCGGGCCTGCTCTTCTTCCTGTCCCATCGAGGCCCACACATCGGTGGCGAGCAGATGGGCGTCGCGTGCCGCTTCGCGCGGATCGCGCAGTACCGTCACGCGGTCGCGATTCGCGGCCACCAGCGCGGCATCGGGCTGATAATCCCCGGGGCAGGCGATGCGCAGCTCGAAATCGAACTGCCGTGCCGCGTTGATATAGGAATGGCACATATTGTTGCCATCACCGATCCAGGCCACGCGCTTGCCGCGGATGCTGCCGCGGTGCTCGACGAACGTCTGCACGTCGGCCAGCAATTGGCAGGGATGATATTCGTCGGTGAGCCCGTTGATCACCGGTACCCGCGAGAACGCCGCAAATCGCTCGATGATGTCATGTCCAAAGGTGCGGATCGTCACGATATCGACCATGGACGAGATCACCCGGGCGGTGTCCTCGATTGGTTCGCCGCGTCCGAGCTGGGTGTCGCGCGGCGAGAGAAACAGCGAATGGCCGCCGAGCTGTGCCATGCCGACCTCGAAGGAGACGCGGGTACGGGTGGAGGACTTCGCGAAGATCATGCCCATCACGCGATTGGCGCAGCTCTGCGTGCCGCGCGGAGCGCGCTTCATTTCAATGGCGCGCGCGATCAGCGCCTCGAGTTCCGCGGGACTGAAGTCCAACAGCGTCAGGAAATGCCGTACCGACATCGTGCATGCCTCTCGGGGAAGTGCGGAGTTTCAGGCCGCGTCGTGGGCGGCGCCTGTCGTGGTTGCGAGCAGGCCGGCCAGGGTCTCGACGATCCGGTCGATCTGTTGTGCGGTGATGATCAGCGGCGGCAGCAGGCGCACCACTTTATCCGCGGTGACGTTGATCAGCAGGCCGCGTTCCAGCGCCGCCTCGACCAGGTAAGCGCAGGGTGCCCCCATTTCGATGCCGACCATCAGTCCGCGTCCGCGGATTTCGACGACCCCGGGCAGCCCGGCCAGTCGCGCCTGCAGACCAGCGACGAGCCGCTCGCCCATGCGCGCGGCATTGCCGCACAGATCCTCGGTCAGGATGGTATCGAGCACGCTGTTGGCGGCCGCGCAGGCCAGCGGATTGCCGCCGAAGGTCGAGCCATGATTGCCCGGATGGAACACCTCTGCCGCCGCGCCGCGCGCAAGGCACACACCGATCGGCACGCCATTGCCGAGACCCTTCGCGGTGGTCAGCACATCGGGAACGGCCGAAGTGTGCTGGAACGCAAACATGCGCCCCGTGCGTCCGTTGCCGGTCTGCACCTCATCGAGCATCATCAGCCAGCCCTGCGCGTCGCACAGCGCGCGCACCGCCTCGAGATAGCCCTCCGGGGCGAGCCGGATACCCGCTTCGCCCTGGATCGGTTCGAGCAACACCGCGACGATGCTGCTGTTGTTGCGCGCGATACCCTGCAGTTCCTCGATGGCGCCGAAGCGCGCGCGCACGAAGCCGCCGACCAGCGGCTCGAAGCCGGCTTGTACCTTGCGGCTGCCGGTGGCCGAAAGCGTCGCCAGGGTGCGCCCGTGAAACGAGTTCTCCATGACGATGATCGAAGGCTTTTCGATATCCCTGCCATGTCCGTAGAGGCGCGCGATCTTGATTGCCGCCTCGTTTGCCTCGGCACCCGAATTGCCGAAGAAAACGTTGTCCATGCCGCTGATCCCGACCAGCCTGGCGGCGAGTTGCTGCTGCTGGGCAATCGCATAGAGGTTCGAGGTGTGGAGCAGGCGGCCCGCCTGCTCGCTGATCGCGCGGGTGACGCCCGGGTGTGCGTGCCCGAGGCCGCACACCGCGATGCCCGCGAGGGCGTCGAGATAGCGCCGGCCCTCGGTATCGAAAAGCCATGCGCCCTCGCCGTGCGTGAAGCACACATCGAGGCGCTTGTAGGTTGGCATGATCGGCTGCGTGCCCATGTGTTCTCCGTGCCAAAACGCAAAGAGGCAGCACACGCTGCCTCCCCGAAAGAGCGCGGATGCTATCAACAAACAGGGGGCAGTGACAAATGGGAATCCGGGGCAATTGTCACGCGCGCGAAATCGGGAAGGGGGGGTGAGGGACTAATCCCGATCGTCTTGCTAGGTTATTGCCGGTGAGTTGTGTAGAATCCCTCGGCATTGCAGCAGTAACTACCGGCAGAGGCGCACCATGTCGCAGGAAATCATTGAAGTCATCAAGCAGCAGATCGAGAGCAACCCGGTCATTCTCTTCATGAAGGGTTCGCCGAACCAGCCGCAGTGCGGCTTCTCCGCGCGCGCCTCGCAGGTGCTGATGGCCTGCGGCGAGCGTTTCGCCTATGTCGACATCCTGAGCAATCCCGATATCCGCGCCAACCTGCCGGCCTACGCCAACTGGCCCACCTTTCCGCAGTTGTGGATCAAGGGTGAACTGATCGGTGGATCGGACATCATTGCCGAGATGCACGAGAAGGGCGAGTTGCTGCCCCTGGTAAAGGACGCCGTCAGCACTGCCGCGGCAAGCTGATCAGGATCCCTCGATGACGGGCGGCCAGCCGCCCGTATCTTTCCAGCGGTTCACCACCGCACAGAACAATTCCGCGGTTTTCGAGCAATCGTAGCTGGCGCTGTGCGCCTTGCGGGTGTTGAAAGCGATCCCCGCCATTTCGCAGGCTTTTGCCAGCACGGTCTGGCCGTACGCCATGCCGGCCAGCGTCACGGTGTCGAAGGTGCTGAAAGGGTGGAAGGGATTGCGCTTGATCTTCTGCCGCTCGGCGGCCGCAAACACGAAGCCATGATCAAAGAATGCGTTGTGACCGACCAGGATCGCGCGTTTGCAGCCCGCCTCGCGGACCGCGCGGCGGATATCGCCGAACAGCGCATGCATCGCCTCGTTCTCGGCGATCGCTCCGCGCTCGAGCGCATAGGGGTCGATGCCGGTGAAATCGAGCGATGCCTGTTCGATGTTGGCGCCCTCGAAGGGCAGTACTGCGTGGCAGATGGTGCGCTCGCACTCGAGGTATCCGGCGCCGTTCATCGTCAGCAGGGTCGCGGCGATTTCGAGCAGGGCATCGCTGCGGGAATCGAAGCCGCCGGTTTCCACGTCGACCACCACCGGCAGATAACCGCGAAAGCGCTCCGCCATCGGCGCATCGGAGTCACGGTCCGTTTCCGCCTCGGTCAGCCATTCCCGTTGCATGTCAGCTCGCTGCTCCGTCGATGCGCCATGCGAGTTGCTCGCCGGCCCGCATGGGTATCAGGGTGTCGTCGCCAAGCGCGAGGCTTGCCGGGCTGGTCCAGCTTTCGCGCCGCAGCCGGATCCGGTCGGCGTTGCGTGGCAGGCCGTAGAAATCCGCACCGTGGAGGCTTGCGAAGCCTTCCAGCCGCTCGAGTGCCGCGTGCGCCTCGAACACTTCCGCGTAGAGTTCGAGCGCGGCATGCGCGCTGAAGATGCCGGCGCAACCACTGGCGCACTCCTTGGTCAGGCGCGTATGCGGTGCCGAATCCGTGCCGAGGAAAAAACGCGGCGAACCACTCGTGGCGGCTTCGATCAACGCTTGCTGGTGAAGATTGCGCTTCAGCACCGGCAGGCAATAGAGATGCGGTCGAACCGCGCCTGCCAGCAGGTGATTGCGGTTGTAGAGCAGATGGTGCGGGGTGATGGTGGCGGCGAGTTGCGCCGGGCCGGCCATCACGAAATCCACGGCCTGTTTGGTGGTGATGTGCTCGAATACCACTTTCAGCCCCGGAAAATCCCTGAGCAGCGGTTCGAGCACCGTATCGATGAATACCTGTTCGCGATCGAACACGTCGATCTCCGGCGCAGTCACTTCGCCGTGTACCAGCAGTGGCATGCCGCGGCGTTCCATCTCGCCCAGAACCGCGTGCACCCGGCGGATGTCGGTCACGCCGGCTTCGCTGTTGGTGGTTGCTCCGGCCGGGTACAGCTTCACGCCGTGCACGCAGCCGCTCGCCTGGGCGCGGGCGATCTCCCCGGGGTCGGTCGCGTCGGTGAGGTAAAGCGTCATCAGCGGCTGGAAGTCGGCAATGGCGAGCCGTGGATCGAGCACCGCGAGGATCCGCTCGCGATACGCCAGTGCGGCTGCCGTGGTCGTGACCGGTGGTTTCAGGTTCGGCATGACGATGGCGCGGCGGAATATCCGTGCCGTCGCATTCACGGTCAGCGGCAGCAGTTCGCCGTCGCGCAGATGGAGGTGCCAGTCATCCGGCCTGAGGATATCGAGATGTTGCATCGTGGCGCTTGTGGGGCGAAAGAGCCGGCGATGCTAGCGGAAAAGCGCCTCCAGAGGTACCGTTTGCGCGAGGGTGGGGTAAAGTTCCCGCGGTGGTCGTCGATAACATCGGCGTGGATTCCTGTCACCGGGTGGATGGTGCACAAAAATTTCGGTCGGGTCGGACACGGACTCGGGGCAATGCGCAAATGCCCCGGCGTGTTGCTGTCCGTGTGGCTGGCGCTGTTCGCGGTGCTGTGTCAGGCCACGGAATATATCCCGGTGGCTGCCGAGGCGCAGTGGCGCCTGAAAACGTCGGCACACGAATGTCGCCTGTCACAGCCGATTCCGTATTTCGGCGAAGCCGTGTTCCGGCAGCGCGAAGGCGAGGCGCTCCAGTTCCGTCTCAGCACCAGCCAGATGGTATGGGCCGGTGCCTCGCGCCTGCTGGTGAAAGCGCCACCCTGGCGGGAACCGATCGAGCCGGTGGATCTGGGTCTGGTGGTGGTGCGCCCGGGTGCGGTGCCGGTCGAGCTCGACGAGGCACTGGCGGGAAGAATGCTTGCCGCGCTGTTCGAGGGTCTGTCGCCGGTGTTCGATGCCATACCTTCGTATGCGGTCACCGGGACCAATTCCGTCGGGCTGGTCGCGGTCAATTTCCGCCGTGCCTACACGGACTACCGGGATTGTGTCGCGACGCTGCCCGCCGCCGCCGATCACGATGTCGGTGACCAGGATCCCGGGCGCACCCGTATCCCGTTTGCGACCGGGGTGTACCGGCTGGATGGGGCCGGGCGTGCGCGGCTGGATAGTGTTGCGTTGCATGTACAGCAGCAAGAGGGATTGAAAGCCATCTACGTCGATGGTTACACCGACGATACCGGAAGCGACGCCATCAATCGCGAGATCTCGCAGCGCCGCGCCCAGGGCGTCACCAGCTATCTGGTCAGCAGGGGTGTGGCAGCATCACTCATTACCACGCGCTTTCACGGTTCGCGCTACCCTGCCGCACCCGGTCGCAGCGCCGCGGCCCGCGCGCAGAACCGGCGGGTGACCGTGCGCATCGAATAATCGCCGCGGGCGGCCAGCGCGCGCGGGTATCGCGCTTGCAAACAGGATTCCGGATACAAATACGCCATTTTGCCCGCCTTCGTACTGGGATCGCGCAGTCCGCATCGCTAAAATACCGCCCCTTCATTCGACGCTCCGGTCAGTTGCAGGGGATCTCATATGACAGCTGTGAAAAAAGTGGTGCTGGCCTATTCCGGCGGCCTCGATACCTCGGTGATCGTGCGCTGGCTGCAGGAGACATACCGTTGCGAGGTGGTGACCTTCACCGCGGACATCGGCCAGGGCGAGGAGGTCGAGCCGGCGCGCGCGAAAGCCAAGCTGCTCGGCGTGAAGGAAATCCATATCGAGGATCTGCGCGAGGAATTCGCCCGCGAGTACGTCTACCCGATGTTCCGCGCCAATGCGATCTATGAAGGCGAGTACCTGCTGGGCACTTCGATCGCGCGTCCGCTGATCGCCAAGCGGCTGGTGGAAATCGCCGCGGCCTGCGGCGCGGACGCGATCTCGCACGGCGCCACCGGCAAGGGCAATGACCAGGTGCGTTTCGAGCTCGGCGCCTACGCGTTGATGCCCGGAGTGCGGGTGATCGCGCCCTGGCGCGAGTGGGATCTCGGCTCGCGCGAGTCACTGCTCGCGTATTGCGAGCAGCACGGTATTCCGGTGGAGATGAAGCGGGGCAAGAAGTCGCCCTATTCGATGGATGCCAACCTGCTGCATATCTCCTACGAGGGTGGCAACCTCGAGGATCCGTGGTGCGAGCCCGAGGAGGACATGTGGCGCTGGTCGGTGGCGCCGGAGGCGGCACCCGACAAGCCGACCTACGTCGAGCTGGGCTTTCGTGGTGGCGACGTGGTGAGCGTGGACGGGCAGGCGATGAGTCCTGCAAACGTGATGCTGCATCTCAACAAGGTTGCCGGTGACAACGGTGTCGGGCGTCTCGATCTGGTCGAGAACCGCTATGTGGGCATGAAATCGCGCGGATGTTATGAAACTCCGGCCGGTACCGTGATGCTGAAGGCGCACCGGGCCATCGAATCGCTGACCCTGGATCGCGAGGTCGCGCATCTCAAGGACGAGTTGATGCCGCGCTACGCGAAGCTCGTCTACAGCGGCTACTGGTGGTCACCCGAGCGGCGCATGCTGCAGAGCGCGATCGATGAATCCCAGCATTGGGTGAGCGGTACCGTTCGTCTCAAGCTCTACAAGGGCTCGGTGTCGGTGGTCGGGCGCAAATCCGACGACAGCCTGTTCGATGCGCATATCGCGACCTTCGAGGATGACCGCGGCGCCTATAACCAGAAGGACGCCGAGGGCTTCATCCGCCTCAACGCGCTGCGCATGCGCATCGCGGCCAGCCGCGGACGTCGTCTCGATTGATGGATCCCCAGGCGCTCAAGAAGGAAGTTGCCCGCCGCCGCACCTTCGCGATCATCTCGCACCCGGATGCGGGCAAGACCACGATTACCGAGAAGCTGCTGCTGTTTGGCAATGCGATCCAGCTCGCGGGCACGATCAAGGCGCGCAAGAGCGGCCGTCACGCGACCTCCGACTGGATGACGATGGAGCAGGAGCGCGGCATCTCGGTCACTTCCTCGGTGATGCAGTTCCCGTACCGCGACCGGGTGGTGAACCTGCTCGACACACCCGGCCACGAGGATTTCTCGGAAGATACCTACCGCACCCTGACCGCGGTCGATTCGGTGCTGATGATCATCGACGCGGCCAAGGGCGTGGAGGATCGCACCATCAAGCTGATGGAGGTGTGTCGCCTGCGTGATACGCCGATTCTCAGCTTCATCAACAAGCTCGACCGCGAAATCCGCGAGCCGATCGAGTTGCTCGACGAGATCGAATCCGTGCTGGGCATCAAGGCCGCGCCGGTCAACTGGCCGATCGGCAGCGGCAAACGTTTCAAGGGCCTCTACGATCTCTACACCGATACCATTCACGTGTACCGTCAAGGGCAGGGCAGTCGTATCCCGGACGATGTGCGGATCAAGGGCATCGACAGTGCAGAAGCGGCGACGCTGCTCGGCGATCTGCTCGAGGAGCTGAAGTCAGAGGTGGAACTGGTGCGTGGCGCGAGCCATGCTTTCGCCAAGGAAGACTATCTCGCGGGCAAGCTCACGCCGGTTTTCTTCGGTACCGCACTGGGCAATTTCGGTGTGCGCGAAATGCTCGACGCTTTTATCGAGTGGGCGCCGGCACCGGCCGCGCGCGCCACCGAAACGCGCATGGTGCAGTCGGTGGAGCCGGCCTTCAGCGGCTTCGTGTTCAAGATCCAGGCAAATATGGATCCGCGGCACCGCGATCGCATCGCATTCATGCGGGTGTGCTCGGGCACCTACGAGCGCGGCATGAAAATGCACCATGTGCGCCTCGGCAAGGACGTGAAGGTGGTCGATGCGGTGACCTTCCTGGCCGGCGAACGCTCGCAGACCGAGGAGGCAATGGCCGGCGATATCATCGGCCTGCACAATCACGGCACGATCCAGATCGGCGATACCTTCAGCGCGGGTGAGGCACTGAAGTACACCGGCATACCCCACTTCGCGCCGGAGCTGTTCCAGCGCATCCGGCTGCGTGACCCGTTGAAGATGAAGCATCTGCAGAAGGGGCTGCAGCAGCTCTCGGAAGAAGGCTCGACGCAGGTGTTCATGCCGCTGCGCAACAACGAACTGATCGTCGGCGCGGTGGGTACGCTGCAGTTCGAGGTGGTCGCATTCCGGCTCAAGGACGAGTACAAGGTCGATTGCGTCTACGAGGCGGTCAACGTGTACACCGCGCGCTGGGTGGATTGCCCGGACGAACGCAAGCTGGAGGAATTCCGGACCAAGGCCTACGAGCACCTTGCGCTCGACGGCGGCGGGCATCTTGCCTACCTGGCGCCGACCCGCGTCAATCTCAATCTCACGATGGAGCGCTGGCCGGACATCCGTTTCCGCGCCACCCGTGAACACTGACTGGCGCCAGCGCTTCGACACCAGGTGGCTGCAATTCGCGGTCAGTCCTCATGCGCCGCGGTGACATCCGGATCACAGCAGCGCCGTGATTTTTTCCTCGAGATCCGCGGGCGTCACGGTCGGCGCAAAGCGCTCGAGCACCTTGCCCTTGCGACTGACCAGGAACTTGGTGAAGTTCCACTTGATTCCCGTTGATCCCAGCAGTCCCGGGGCCTCGGCCTTGAGATACTTGAACAGCGGGTCGGCGTCGCTGCCGTTCACCTCGACCTTGGCGAACATCGGAAACTTCACGTCAAACTTGGTCTGGCAGAAGCTCAGGATCTCGGCATCGTTGCCGGGGTCCTGGTGACCGAACTGATTGCAGGGGAAGCCGAGAATCGCGAGACCCTTTGCGGCGTATTTTTCGTGCAGCGCCTCCAGTCCCTCGAACTGCGGCGTAAAGCCGCACTTGCTGGCGGTATTCACGATCAGCATTACCTGGCCCTGATAATCCTTCAGCGATTTTTTCTCGCCCTTCGACGTATTGCAGCTGAACTCGTAGATAGATGTCATGCGCTACCCCTTGATGATGGATTGATTGCAGTCGCGCAACCGTCGCTGCCGCCTTTCGCGATTGCCGGCCTGACATGATACTACTCGTCATGGCGTTGGCTGGATCACCCGGCGCCGTTAGCCCTGCACCGTTGCGGCAGCGCCATCGCCGCAGGCGTGCACGGTTCGACGCCCGAGATCGACGCCCGAGATTGCCCCGCGGCCACGCTGCTGCCACAATGACTGTACATGGATACAGTTTCCGGATGGTGCGGCATGCTGCAAGGCGCCTATGCTTACGTCGATATCGAGACCACCGGTTGCAACCCGGTACATGACCGCATTACCGAAATCGCGATCATCAGTGTGCGTGACGGCGTGGTGACCGAGCGCTGGCAGCAGTTGATCGACCCCGGCATCTCCATTCCCGAATCGATACAGGCGCTGACCGGTATCAGCAACGCAATGGTTGCCGAGCAGCCCGCCTTCGAACAGCTCGCGACCGAAGTGCACGAGCGCCTCGATGGCGTGACATTCGTGGCTCACAACGCACGTTTCGATCACGGCTTTCTGCGCAACGCGCTGAAGCGCAGTGAGCTGGCGCTGCGCGGGCCGGTGCTGTGCACCGTGAAGCTCTCGCGGCGCTTGTTTCCGCAGCACTCGCGTCACAATCTCGACGCACTGATCGAGCGCCATGGTCTGCAGTGCGCTTCACGCCATCGTGCGATGGGCGATGCGGAGGCGATCCGGCAATTCGTGTCGCTGGTTGTGGAAAACGGGGCGGCGGAGACGGTGCAGGCGCATATCTCCGAACTGACCCGGAGGCCATCGTTGCCGCCAAGGCTGTCATGGGAGCGGCTCGAGCAGATCCCGGATACACCCGGCGTGTACCTGTTTTACGACGAGCGGGGTACTCCGCTCTACGTTGGCAAGAGCATCAACCTGCGCACCCGGGTGCTCGCGCATTTCGCGGCCGATCACAGCAGTCAGCGCGAGATGCAGATCGCCCGGCAGACCGCGCAGGTCGACTGGCAGGAATGTGCCGGTGAACTGGGTGCACTGTTGCGCGAGGCACAACTGGTAAAGGAGCTGGCGCCGGTATACAACCGCCAGCTGCGCCGCCACGCGGCACTGGTCAGCATCCGCTGGAACATGGTCGAGGATGCGATGCCCTCGATTGTCGGCGGCGCCGAAGTGCATGCGGGTGGCCTTGGCAATCTCCACGGCTTGTTCCGCTCCAGGGCGCAGGCAAAAAAAATCCTGCTCGAGCTCGCCGACGAACATCGCCTGTGCCTGCGCCTGATCGGTCTCGAGAAGGCGGGTCGCGGTGCCTGCTTCCGCTACCAGGTAGGCAAATGCAGTGGTGCCTGCGCCGGGCATGAAAATCCATTGCAACACCAGGCGCGGCTTGCTGCCGCGCTGACCAGACTCAAGCTCGTGAGCTGGCCGTGGAAGGGCGCCATCGGCATCCGCGAACAGCACGCGGCGAGCGCGCGCGAGGAACTGCACGTGATCGATCGCTGGTGTTATCTGGGCAGCTTCAGCGACGAGGAGGAACTGCGTCAGCCGGACCTGTTTGCACGGCGTCCGGCCTTCGACATGGACACCTACAAGCTGCTGGTGAAGCACCTGATGCGCAACAAGCGCGCCCGGGTGGTGCAGCTGTCGTGCTGAGCCGTGTCTTGTCGTGGAGCGTGCAGTGTGTATGATCAGGCTCGCAACATCGTGCAAGCAAAGCAGGAGGCGGCGTGATGAAATCGATACTCGCGATGATGCTCGCCTGCTGGGTCCTCGCATCACCGGCGCTGGCAGGCGCCACAGCGGATCTTGCCGCGCCGGGGCGCCCGGACACGGACCTCAAGCGCGATGCCCTGGATCATCCACAGGAAGTGCTGGCGTTCGCGGACGTGCAACCCGGGATGGTCATTGCGGACGTCTTCGGGGGCACGGGGTATTACGCCGAGCTGGTCGCGCAGATCGTGGGGCCGCAGGGCCGGGTTTTTCTGCACAACAACGCGGCCTACCTGGGTTTCGTGGGCGAGGCGCTCGAGAAGCGCCTGCAGGACAACCGCCTGCCCAATGTGACGCGACTCGACAGCGAGGCGGATGCGCTCGGCTTGCCGGCCGCGGGTCTCGACGGGGTGTTTCTGGTGCTCGCCTATCATGATTTCTTTTTCAGTGACAAGGACTGGTCGGTTACCGCGAGGCAGGTGATGCCGCAATTGCGTGCGGCGCTGAAGCCCGGTGCTTTTCTGCTGGTAGTGGATCACCGTGCCAGGCCGGGGGCAGGCACCCTGGCGGCCCAGGAGCTGCACCGCGTCGAGGAGTCGTCGGCGCGCGCCTCGATCGAGTCGTTCGGATTCGAATTCGTCAAAAGCAGCGAACTGTTGCGCAATCCCGGCGACGATCGCACGCAATCGGCCTTTGCGCCCGGTCTGCGTGGCAAGACCGATCGCTTCATGCACCTGTATCGCAACCCCGACTGAGCGTGGCAATGGATGTTCTTGCCTTGGCATCGCGGCGCGCCCGCGTGCTTGCGCTCCTGATGGTGGGCTTCGTCGTGACGGGCTGCGATGCCTCGCGCTCGCTGGACAATGCAACGCGTTACGCCGCGCGCATGAGTTGCTCCTGCGTGTACGTTAGCGGACGCGATTTGCCGGACTGTCTCGCCGATCTGCCGCCGCAGGCGGAATGGCTCGCTATCGATGTCGATCGCGCGGCGCACGCGGTGACCGCCCAGGCGCTTTGGGCCAGCGGGCGCGCGCACTACACGGAGGGCCGCGGGTGCCGGCTCGAGGACTGATCCTGGCGCTGGCGTGGCTGCTCGCCGCGCCGGTGCTCGCGGCGCAGTGGCCCGGTGATGAGTGGGCCGTGCACCGCATTGACCCCGTGCTCGATGCGCAGGTGGACACGGCTTTCGCCGAGGCTGCGCCGGCACCGCTCGCGGGCGTGCGGGCGTTGCTGGTGGTGCGGGGAGGCGAGATCGTTGCCGAGCGCTACCGTGGCGGGTTCGACGCATCGAGCCGTTTCCTGTCGTGGTCGATGGCCAAGAGCTTCGCGCATGCGCTGGCCGGCATCATGGTGCGCCAAGGGCGCATCGCGCTCGACACACCGCTGCCGGTGCCCGAGTGGCAACTCGTGGCCGACGATCCGCGGCGCGCGATCACGCTCGATAACGCGCTGCGCATGTCGACCGGGCTCGCTTTCGACGAGAACTATGAACGTCTCGCCAGCTCGGATGCGATTCGCATGCTGTTCGGTGATGGTGCCGGCGATATGGGGCATTACGCGGCCAGCCGGCCGCTGCTGTATCCACCCGGCACGCACTGGGAGTATTCCTCCGGCACCACCAATATCGTCTCGCGGGTGATCCGTGATCTGGCCGGCGGCACCGAGGACGCCTACCGCGGGTTCATCGCACGCGAACTGCTGGAGCCGATCGGCATTCGCGATGCGGTTCTCGAGTTCGACGCCTCCGGCACGCTTATCGCCTCCTCGCTGATTTTCATGAGTGCGCGGGACTACGCGCGCTTCGGTTTGCTGTATCTGCGCGGTGGTGTATGGAACGGTCGGCGGATATTGCCCGAGGGCTGGGTGCGCCACGCCAGCACACCGACCGCGGGAGCCGGCGGTCGCTACGGTGCGCATTGGTGGCTGTCGGGATTCGCGAGCCCCCGCCGGGTAGCACATGCCACGCGCGAATTTCCCGCGGATGCGTTCATGGCGCAGGGGCACCAGGAACAATCGATCATCGTCGTGCCCTCGCGTGATCTGGTGGTGGTCTGCCTGTCGCTGATAGACGATGAGGACGTCTCGGCGCTGAAGGATTACCTGGTGCGGATCGTGGAGCTGGCTGCGGCGTCACGCCTGGCGGGTGCCGTGAATGACTGAGCCGTCGCGGATCGTTCAGATGGAAATCGCGCCGCTCGGCGGCGCGGTCCAGTCCAGAGCGCGCTGGCGCGCCATCAATACATCGATGCCGTTTGCGACAACGACAGGCAGCGGTACGGTGCGCCGCGCGTCGAGATCGGCAGCCGCGGAAACGAACTCGACGACGCTGGCGAGCCGGTCGTGCGTGATGTTGAGCAGGAACACGTGCCCCTGCACGCGCTTTTCGTTGCGGGCGGTGAATCTCAGGAACAGCGAGATTTCCTCGCCCACGTGCACCTCCTGCAAAAACCAGATGTGGTGCTCGAGATCGAAGAGACCGACCCGCTGCGTGCGCACCCATTCTTCGCTGATGCCGAGCAGTTCGAGCAATGGATCGCTCGTCAGGTCGTACATCGTCAGGTGATGCTTCACGTTGACGTGACCGTTCATGTCCTCCCACTCTTTCGGCACGCGCACCCGCGCCAGTTCGGGAAGCTGTCGCACCTGCTCGGGCGTGGGCATCGTGACTCGCACTGCTCGGACTCCTGCGCCGGCATGGACCGGCCGCTTGCACCATCGAACGCGGGCCCTATCCTGACTTCGCAGACGCAATCCATCAAGTGCGGGATCGGGTCGAAGCGGTGTCGACGCCCGCGGCTTTTCCGGGTTCAGGGGGCGGTACGGCCCAGGGCCCCCTCGCGGTCCTGCTCAGCCGCGAGGGGCTCCCGCCGGCTCCTGCGTCGCGCACATCATGCCAGTCTCGCTCTGCACCAGGTACGCGTCCAACCCGCCGCGCCGCTTGCCGGCGCGCCGCATCTCCTGTTTCGCCACCGAACGCAGGTGCACCTCGTCGGGCCCATCTGCCAGGCGCAAAACCCTGCCCCAGGTCCAGAGCATCGCGAGCGGCGTGTCGGCGCTGAGCCCCATGGCCCCGAAGGTCTGCATGGCGCGGTCGCAGACTGCCGCCTGCACGCGCGGCACCAGCGCCTTGATCATGGCGATCTCGTGCGCTGCCGCTTGCAGCCCCGCGCGATCCATGAGCCATGCTGCCTTGAGCACCAGAAGGCGCGCCTGCTCGATCTCGATGCGCGACAGCGCGATCCACTCGGCCACGGTGCCGTGCTGATGAAGATACCTGCCGAAGGTCCGACGCTCGGCCGCCCTTGCGCACATCAGTTCGAGCGCCAGTTCGCACTGGCCGATGGAGCGCATGCAGTGGTGCACGCGTCCCGGGCCGAGCCTTGCCTGCGCGATGGCGAACCCGGCGCCCTCGTCGAGGATCAGGTTCGTGGCGGGCACATGAACGTCTCGAAAAGTGAGTTCGCAGTGGCCTTCGGCCGAAAAGTGCTGCATGACCGGCAAGTCGCGCACGATTGTGACGCCCGGTGTATCGAGCGGGACGAGAACCATGCTCTGGCGTTGGTGCGAGGGCCCATCCGGGTCGGTCATTCCCATGACGATCGCGACCTTGCAATGGGGGTGCGCCGCACCGGAGATGAACCACTTGCGGCCATTGATGACGTACTGCTCGCCCGTGCGTCGAATCGAGGTCTGGATATTCGTCGCGTCCGACGACGCCACATCCGGTTCGGTCATGGCGAAACAGGACCGGATGGTTCCATCGAGCAGCGGGTCGAGCCAGTGTTCGCGCTGACCGGGCGTTGCGAACAGGTGCAGTATCTCCATGTTGCCGGTGTCGGGGGCACTGCAGTTGAACACCTCCGAGGCCCATGCAACGCGACCCATGATTTCGGCCAGCGGCGCGTACTCGAGGTTGCTCAGTCGCTGCCCCGGCTCGTCGTCCTTCAGGCCCGGCAGGAACAGGTTCCACAGCCCCTCCGAGCGCGCCAATTGCTTCAGTTCCTCCACCACCGGCGGATGGCGGCTGCCGGCTGCCAGTTCGCTCGCGTAGCGGGGCATCGCCGGAATGATGTAGCGTTCCATGAACTCCAGCAGCTGGTGCCGGAGAGCTTCGGTTCGCGGGGAATATTCAAAATCCATGACCGGAGACCTCCAATTGCAGCAGGCCGAGCGTGGGATTCTGGCGCATGGCGCGCTTGCTTAGCACAATGAATTTATTGCATTCTGGGAAACCATGACGACGCGTCCGCACACGACCACTTTGACGACCAGGCGACCCGAATTCATTCGGGCAAACTCGGTGTCCCGGGCGCTGGCTGCAGTCGTCGACCGTTGGTCGCTGCTGATCCTGGCCGCGGCATTCCAGGGTACGAAGCGGTTTGATGAATGGCGCAACGGCATCGGCATTTCCAGCAACATTCTCACTTCGCGCCTGGAGCGGCTCGTCGCTCTCGGCTGCCTGCGAAAGGCCGTGGTGGCGGACGGCAAACGGCGCCAGGAATATCGGCTGACCCCGATGGGCGCCGATCTCTATCCAACGGCACTGATGTTCTGGCGCTTCGACCGCCTCTGGTCGCAGCGACGCGCCATGCAGCCGACGACCCTGACGCATGCCGCCTGCGGCGCCGTGATGACCCCGGTCCTCGTCTGTGCACACTGTCGTGCGACGGTCCGGGCACGCGACGTCCGCTACGAGGATGGGCCCGGCGCCGGACTCGAGCGCATGCCCTCGCCCAAGTCCAGCCGGCGAATTGCCGCGCCGCCGGACGAGGGCGCAAAGCTTCACCTGCTGGCTGGCGAATCGATCGACCATTTCGGCGATCGCTGGACGCAGCAGGTGCTGTCGACGTTCTTCCTCGGCGCGCGACGTTTCGATGACATCCGCACCCAGTGCGGCGTGGCCACCAACATCCTCGCCGATCGACTGAAGCTGCTCGTGGAGCACGGCACGCTGCAACGGCGCGCCTGTGCTGCCGACCCGCGTCATCACGAGTATGTCCTGACGCCCAAGGGCATGGACCTCTACCCGATCATCCTGACCCTGATGAAGTGGGGTGATCGCTGGCTTGCCGGAAAGTCCGGCCCGCCCCTGATCCTGTACTGCGCTCGCTGCAATCACGTGCTCGACGCGGTTGTCGCGTGTGATCAATGCAGCGGGCGGCTCGATCCGCACGAGGTCAGTTTCCGGCGCAACTGAATTCCACCGTCGACCCGTCATCATGACGGCTCCCTGATGGTGATGCCCCCGTCCACGATCAGGGTCTGCCCGGTGATGTACGCCGCCGCCCGCGACGCGAGGAACACCGCGACCCCGCCGATGTCCGCGGGCTCCCCCATCCGCCGCGCAGGCGTGCCTTGCTCCACGTGCTTCAGCAATGTCTCGTTTTCCCAGAGAGCTTTTGAAAAATCCGTCTTGATCAGGCCCGGTGCGATGCAGTTGGCGCGTATGCCGTCCGCGCCCCATTCGACGGCAAGGCTCATCGCCAGCGAGGAGTCCGCGGCCTTCGACATGCCATAGACCGCCAGCGTCGGGCTGCCCTGGCGGCTGCCGATGCTCGAGACGATGATGATGCTGCCGCCACCGCTTGCGACCATGTGCGGCGCCGCCATGTTGCACAGCCAGAAGTTGCTCCTGACGTTGCTGTTCATGATCTTGTCATAGACCTCGTCGGGCATTTTTGCCATCGACCCGAAGTACGGATTCACGGCGGCGTTGCACACCAGGATGTCCAGCCGCCCGAACCGCGCCACGGTCTGGTCGATGAGATTCTGCAACTGCTCCTTTTCGGACACGTTGCAGGGAACGACGATGGCCTCGCCACCCTCTGCCGTGATTGCATCGACCACCGCCTGGCAGGCGGCAGGTTTCCGACTGGAGACGACCACTTTTGCGCCGGCGCGGGACATGCACTGCGCCGTGGCACGACCGATCCCGCGGCTGGAGCCGGTAATTACGGCCACCTGGCCGGTCAGGTCAAACATGCTTCATTCCTCCGAGTTGATGGTAACGTCCCGGGTCAACCGCCACTGGCCAGAGCCCAGCCGGATGCCGCGACCTTTCGATAACAGTCCCCAAACATGAGTGCCGTCTCCGAACTGGCATTGCCGGCCAGCGCGCGCCGATACACGCCGCACTGCATGGCAGCAGTGCGGTAAAGGCTGAAGGCCATGTAGAACCGCCAGTCCGGAATGTCCGCGTGCCCGGTGCGGTGGGCATAGGCAGCCAGGTAGTCCGTCTCCGAAGGGATGCCGAGAGCGGCAATGTCCACGCCGGTGAAGCCGGCAGCGACCGGATCCCCCGCTGGCAGGTGATAGGTCATGCAGTTGAACGAGAGGTCGCAGAGCGGCTCGCCGATCGTCGACAACTCCCAGTCGAGGATGGCCACCACCCGCGCTTCGCGTTCATCGAATATCAGGTTGCCGATCCGGAAGTCGCCATGCGCGATCGCCGCCGATTCGCGGGCGGGCACGTGGGCGACCAGCCAGTCACCCAACTGGTCCATGGCGGGAACTGTTTCGGCGCTTGCCGCGATGTACTGCTTGCGCCACCGCGCGATCTGGCGTGCCACGTACCGGGTTGGCTTGCCGAAATCGCCGAGGCCGCTGCCCTCCCAGTCGAAGTTGTGCAGTCGTGCCAGCGCATCGTTCATGGCGTCGTAGATACCCGCACGCTCGGTCGGCGTCAGGCCGGGCAGCAGCGGATCCGTGAAGATCCGGCCCGGCTGGTAGTCCATGACGTAGAAAGGCGTGCCGATGACCGCGGCGTCGTCGCAGTAGACACGCGTGCGCGGCACCGGCACGTCGCCCGCCGCCAGTGCGCCCAGCACGCGGTATTCGCGATCGATGGCATGAGCCGATTCCGCCAGCGTCCCCTGCGGCTTCTTGCGCAGCACGTGCTCGCCCGCCGGCGACTGCAGGTGGAACGTCGGATTGGACTGGCCACTCGCAAACTGGCGCACCGCCAAGGGGCCGGCAAACCCGGGCAGGTTCCGCTCGAGCCACGCGGCGAGCCGTGCTTCGTCAAACCGGTGACGCTCGGCCGTCGGCCGTGTCCCGGGGCGTTCCGTTATCTGTGCTGTGGTGGTCATGGCTGGGTACTACTTCGTCGGCAGGCCCAGGCGATTCGAGATGTTGTTTTTCTGCATGTTGGAGGAGCCGCCGACGATCGGCATGCAGATGATGTCGCGCACGTAACGCTCCATGTCGTAGTCACGCGCGCAGCCATAGGCACCCATGACCCGCTGGCAGGTCAGCACGATCTCCACGGCGGTATCGCCAACGAAGAGCTTGGCCATCGAGCTCTCGACGCTGCAGTCGCGTCCCTCCGTCGCGAGCCACGCGCCGTGGTACAGCATGTGGCGGCAGGCCTCGAGCTTCGTGCGTGCCTCGACGAGCATGTTGCGCACGGCCTGGTGGGAACAGATCCTGCGGCCGAACTGCACGCGCTCCTGCGAGTACTGCCAGGCGTCCGCGACTGCGGCTGCCGCAATGCCAAACGCTGTCGCGGTGATTTCCAGGCGTTCGATGTCCAGCCCGCGACCGACCAGCATCGGCCACCCCTTGTTCCAGGCCTCGGGGCCGCCGACGATGTTCGCGAGCGGTACCGTGACGTCGTCGAAGATCACGTCGGTGGTCTCCGCGTAGCGCAGGCCGATGTGGTCGATGTCGACGATGGTCAAGCCGCGCGACTTCGTCGGCACGAGCACCAGCGAGAGGTTGCCGTAGCGCTCCGTCTTCGGCCCGCTGCGCACCAGCGTGTAGACGTAGTCGGCGATTCGCGCGCCGGTGACCCAGCGCTTCGTGCCGTTGATGACGACGGACTCGCCGTCCGCGCCGAGCGTGGCCGCGACGTTGACCGAAGCCAGGTCGCCCCCGACGTCGGGCTCGCTCAGGCCGTACGCGAACAGGATCTCGCCGCGCGCGAACTTCGGCAGCAGGTCGGCCTTCTGTGCCTCGCTGCCATTCTCGAGGATGTTGAGGGCACCGTAAAACGCGCAGTGGATGAACGGCCCGGCCAGCGACGTGCCGCGCTTCGCCAGCTCTTCGATCACGACGATCGCCGACAGGATGTCGACGCCGCTGCCACCATATTCTTCCGGGACCGCCAGCGCCGTGACCCCGAGATCACAGAGCTTCCTGAACGCCTCGCGCGAATGACTCGCGTTCTGGTCGAGCGTGCGCGCCAGCTCGCGCGGCATCTCCTTGTCGACGAAGCGCCGCAGCGTGTCGCGCAACATCGTGGTCTGTTCTGCTTCATCGAAATTCATGGCGTTTCCTTGCAGTAGTCGGCGACACGCTCAGACATTGCGCGTGCGTCCGCTCCAGTAGCGTGCACGCAGGGCCTTCTTGTCCACCTTGCCGAGGTTGGTAACCGGAATGGCCGCGACGAACTCGATGGACTTTGGTGCGGTGAGACTGCCCTTGCGTGACTTGACGAACTCGATGAGTTCGCCCTTCGTCGCGCAGTGCCCCTGGCGCAGCACTACCAGCGCCTTGACCTCTTCGCCCCAGCGCTCGTGCGGCACGCCGATGACCGCGGCCTGCGCCACGGCCGGATGCTCGAACAGCACGTCCTCGATCTCGCGTGGGTAGACGTTGAAGCCGCCGCTGACGATCATGTCCTTGCGGCGGTCGACGATGGTCAGGTAACCCTCGGCGTCGCGGCGTGCGATGTCGCCGGTATGCAACCAGCCGTCGCGCAGGGTTTCAGCGGTCGCGGCCGGGTCATCGAGGTAGCCGCTCATCACGTTGGGCGCGTCCGCCACGATCTCGCCGGGCTCACCCTCCGGCACGTCATGACCCTGCTCGTCGAGCAGGCGGATCCGCGTCGGATGGGTGGGAATTCCTGCCGACGCAAGGACCATGGCCTGGCGCACGGGGTCGGCCACGACGTGCAGTTCGCGCGGCAGTGACGTGAGCGCCATCGGCGCTTCGGTCTGGCCGAAGAACTGGGTGAACACCGGCCCGAACCTTTCGATCGCCTGTTTCAATCGTTCCGGCGCGATCGCAGCAGCACCGTAGAGCACGTTGCGCAGGCTGCCCAGGTCGAATGCGTCGCGCCGCGGGTGATCGAGCAGGATGTAGATCATCGTCGGCACCAGCAGCGTTGTCGTCGCGCGCTCGCGCTCGATCGTGCCGAGCAGAAGCTCGGGGTCGAAGTGGTCGAGGATCACGCAGCGGCCCTGGCGTAGCAGCACGGGCAACAGCAGGCAACCGGCGGCATGGGTGAGCGGCGTCGCGAACACGAAGGTTTCGTGCCAACCCAGGCCGAAGTCGAGCAGCTCCATGTAGTACGTGAAGACGAAGGACCGATGCGACAGCATCACGCCCTTGGGACGCCCGGTGGTTCCTCCGGTGAAATAGATGCCCGCCAGGTCCTCCGGGTCGATTGGCGCGGCGCGCGGCGTCGCGTCGTGCGCCTGCAGCAGCGCCTGCAGGTGCAGGTGTCCCGCCGGGACACGGCCCGGCTCTTCCGAGACGCAGACGTAGTGCTGCACGGTCGTCAGCTGCGGCTGCATTTCGAGGACGCGCGCCGCCAGCTTCTCGTGGTAGACCAGTGTCGTGCAGCGCGCGAAGTTCATCATGTAGACGTGGTCATCATTGGCGAGCAACACCGCGAGCGGCACGCGCACTGCACCAATGCGGGCGACGGCGAATTCGCAGGCGACGTACTCCATGCAGTTCGCCATCAGGAATGCGACGCGGTCCCCGCTGCCGAGGCCAACCGCCGCGAATGCATTGACCAGTCGCGCCGCGTTCTCTCCGAGTTGCCGATAGGACATCGAACGTTCGCCCTGGGTGAGCGCCGTGCGGTCCCCGCCGAGCCGCACTGCCCGTTCGTACAAGTCCGCTACCGTCTGCTCGATCATGGCCACTCCCGACAGCGGCAGCTGTCTCAGCCACGCATGTGAAACATCATCTTGTAGTCGAACGCCATGACTTCCTCGTCGCGCTGGTTGCGCACCGTATAGCGCCACACCTGCACGCCCCTGCGGGGATTGCTGGTCGACTGTTGCCCGCGAACTTCCACGATGACGCGAACCGTGTCGCCCAGCTTCACCGGTTTCAGCATCCGCATGTCGTCCACCCCCAGCCACGCGATGGCAGCTTCGCCGCCGATGCCGGCGAGGGAGACGAGTCCGACGGCGAGCCCGAAGATCAGCGGCCCATGAACCAGCCGCTCGCCGAACTGTGTCTTCGCGGCATATTCTCGATCCATGTGCAGGGGATAGAAGTCGCCGGTCAGGCCGGCCCAGGTCACGATGTGCGCCTCGGTCAGCGTGATGGCGGCTGTTTCGAACAGCTCACCGACCTTGAAGTCGTCGCCGTACTTCTTCTGTGTCACGGGAAACTCCTTGCGCTCGGTTCAGCCCGGTACTGGCCGGAATTTGGGCAGCGTGAACTCCTCGTTCAGGCGCTCGAACGTGACCTCGACCGGCATGTCGCAGCGCAACCCGTCGAGCTCGCATTGCACGATGTTGGACAGCATGCGTACACCTTCGGCCAGCTGGATCACGGCCACCACGTAAGGCACGTCAGGCGCAAAGGCGCTCGGCGCATTGTTGTAGACCACGGTATAGCTGTAGACAGTTCCCCTGCCCGATGCCTGCACCCATGCGAGTCGCTCCGAGAAGCAGTGCGGGCAGGCGGCGCGCGGATAGAACACGCGCTCGTGGCAGTCGTCGCAGCGCTGGATCATCAAGCGGCCCGCCTTGGCGCCGTCCCAGAACGGTCGCGCCCATGGGTTGACGATCGGTGCCGGCTTTGGCTTGGTTTCCTGCGTCGCCATGGCCATCACCCTCCCGGGATCATGTTGCCGAGCACCGTCACCTGGGCGTCCATGTAGGTGCCGCCGGTGGCGGTCTCGAGCGCGAACCGCACGTCCGGCACCTGCCGCGGCCCGGCCTTGCCCATGACCTGGCGCGCCGCCTCGATCAGCAGCGACACGGAGCCCCCGGCACCAATGTGCCCCTTGGAGAGCATGCCGCCGTCCGTGGTCGTGGGGATCCGTCCACCGGGCCAGGTCTCACCGCGCAGGAACATGCCCCCGGCTTCGCCGCGCCCGCAGAGGCCGACTTCCTCGAACGCGATCAGCTGGTAGATCGGGTAGGAGTCGTAGATCTCCGCCACGTCGATGTCGCCCGGGCCGATGCCAGCCTCCTCGAAAGCCTGGCGCGCGGCGCGCGCCCAACCGAACCGTGTCAGGTCCGGCTCCTGGGAATACGCGAAGTGCGTGACCGCCCCCCCGTCGCCGAGGACGTAGGCGGGCCGTTCGCTCAAATCGCGAGCACGCTCGGCGGACGTGACGATGAAGGCACCGCCACCGTCGAACAGCATGTTCGATTGCTTGGCGCGCAGAGGCGTGGACAGCATCTTCGACGCCATCACTTCCTCGATGCTAATCGGCGTACGAAAGAATGCGTGCGGGTTCAGCTCGGCCCACTTGCGGTTCGAGACACACACCGCCGACAGTTCCTCATCGGTGCACCCGGTTTCGTGTTTGTAACGGGTCGTGGCCAGTGCGGCGACCGTCGAGTAATGCTGGCCGAATGGTACCTCCCATTCCGCCGAGATGCCTGCGGTCGAGAACAGGTCGATTCCACCCTGTGCCGTGACGCCTGTGCCGAGCTTGTCCGTGTGCACGAACAGCACCCCGCGGGCGCGGCCGGTCTCGATGAGCGCGCTCGCTATCCTGAGCGCATTCGTGCTGCTGGATCCCCCCGAGAACACCTGGCAGTTGCTGGTCACGCCGTTGAGTCCAAGCTCCTCGACCAGCCGCGCAGTCGCGAGTTCGTTGCTGAACTGGGAGCTGTACAGCGAGCCCGTCGGGATCACGAAATCGATGTCGTCCTTGTTGATCCCGGCGTCGAGGATCGCCTGTCGCGCCGAATCGAGCGCAAACGCAATCGCGCCCTTCTCCGGAAATCGACCGGTTGGCACCTCGCCGATGCCGACGATCGCGGTGCTGCCTCGCGTTTGATGAGCCATCCTGCCTCCGGCCCGCATGGGCTCCGGCCGCCTAAACCCGGCGCTCAGGCTGCGCCAGCCTCGAGGTCGGGAATTCCGCGGTGAAAGTCGGGCATGATTGTCGACTCCAGGTCGCTGCCCTTCATCGCGTCGACGCACATGACGGCCGACAGGGCCGCGCCGTCGACACCCCCGCCCCACAGACGCCGCCCGTACTGGTCACCCGCAAAGTACAGGCCCTTGACCCACTGCGATTTCACGTCCGGCCGATTCTCGCCGACCGGACGCCACAGCCCATACGCCTCCGGACTGGGCGTCCACATAATGAACTCGACGTCTTTGTCCCAGGTCGGGAACGCCTCCCGTGCCCATTGCTCGCACAACTCGATGACCCGATTGACACGGTCCGGGTTGCGCATTTCCTCATCCGTCAGCGCGGTCGAGAACAGATACTCACGCTTGCCCGGCGGCCCGCGTTTCGCAGTACCGCTGTTCCAGGCGGTAAAATCGCACATGACCATGTCCACCGCACCGATATAGCCCTCGCCGCGGATGACACCCGGCATGTAGACGAACGAGCCTTCCTCGAGACCGAGGTCCGGCATCAGGCTGCGCGTCGTGCCGCACCAGCCCGTGAGCAGGCCGGCACCCCAGAACTTCTTCTCCAGGGTTTCCACCCATTGCGCCGGGAAGTTCTGGCGCGGCAGCACGCGGAACATGTACTTCGGCGGAATGGTGCAGATCACCTTGTCGGCCCGGATGATCCGGTCGCGCTCGTACTCGTTGTCCTCGGACTTGATCCGCACACCACGGACCACACCGTCCTCGATGATCACTTCCCTGGCCGGCGTGCCGCGCAAGACGGTGCCTCCATGCGCGAGCAGGACCTTTTCGAACTGCTGCGGAATCGCGATGCAGCCCGGCGCGTCGGCGGTCGCCACCGAGCCACTTACGAGGTTCATGCGGATCCGGTTGGCGATCGCCATGTAGCCGAGGAAATCGCCGGCCGGGGTCATCATCGGCTCTGCCTGCGCGGTCTGCGAGGCCGCCAGTACCTTGATGTAGTCGTAAGCCTCGGGATGCATGCTGCGTTGCTCGAGCCAATTCTGCAGCGGCACGTTCATGACGCGGGCCATGTCCTCGAAGCTCGTGCGTGCCATGTCGCCCAGCTGCGTCATGGTGGCATTGAAGCCTTCCTCGGACATCCACGGGTAGGGCTGGCCCTTGTGCACCTGATAGGCCTTGCCCGGCTTGCCCTCGCCCTCCCAGGCGATGAAGCCGAGACCGCGGTTGAGTGGCAGGTTCCACTGCACGCCCAGGTGCTTCATGAGGCAGTCGACGCGGCTCTTGTTGCCCCAGAACAGACCGTGCCCGCCTGCCTCGAACGTGCGTCCATCCAGCAGGCCTTGGTCGAAGATCGTTTCGATGCTCGGCGTGCATTTGCCGAGGTAGCAGTGCGCCAGCGGCAATGCCTTGCGGAATGCCCGGGCGTCCATCTCGATGCCGTCCGCGACCACCTTGTTGCCGCGGCCCTCGAAGGAGAGCGTCCTGCCGCCGATGAACGGCGCACGCTCCAGCACCAGCACGCGCTCCCCCGCATCGCGCGCGAGCAGTGCTGCCGCTCCCAGGCCGGCCACACCGGCGCCGATCACGATAGTGTCGAATTTCTGGTCTGCGTGCATTACGTCGCTCTCCGCAAGCGGAACCGGGCAGCCCTTGTCCGGTTCCGAGTCTGGCCACAGCCCCTGACGATCCATCCGTAGGCTCAATGTTCGCAGCTATCATAGTTTTATAAGTTGCGTTATGCAAGTAGCAATTAGCGGCCTGAAAATGGTGTCGCAAACCGATGCCACGAGCTCTTGCGCTCGCCATGATGCGGAGTGCGAGGGCGTGCTGAGGATCTGCAGACGCAGATTTTCGACGGCACACTGAACTTCCTGGCGACCAATGC
The DNA here is from genome assembly GCA_016705365.1 of Gammaproteobacteria bacterium. Lineage (NCBI taxonomy): Bacteria > Pseudomonadati > Pseudomonadota > Gammaproteobacteria > Gammaproteobacteria bacterium. The sequence continues at coordinate 1,232,180 of JADIYI010000008.1, forward strand.
CTCCGAGACGACTTCGCAGGGTGTCAGGACGGACCGGAGCCGATGAGCGCAATCAATCCCGGCCAGCGCCCCCTGCGGGTGGCCCGGTATGCATGAATGCGCGGCATCCCCCTGAATTCGCGGCCGCGCATCCAGTTGATGCGATCCAGCATCGGCTCGAGTACCATCCGGCATTACCCCTGGCGGGCGCCGTGAATGGCCGAGCCGTCGCGGCGAATGTCCTGATTTTGCACACACCCAACACGGGAAAGACCGATGCGCAGACCGATCATCGCCATTGCACTGTTGCTGGGCTGTGCGTCGGCCGGCGCGCTGGAACGCTACCTGATCGATACCGAGGGAATGCACGCGGCGATCGAGTTCCGCATCCAGCACCTCGGTTACAGTTGGCTGAGCGGGCGTTTCAACACCTTCAGCGGATGGTTCGAGTTCGACCCCGCGCTGGTGGGGAGCAAGGTCGAGGTGTTGATCGACACCCGCAGCATCGACAGCAATCACGCCGAGCGTGACGAGCACCTGCAGGGGGTTGATTTCCTCGATGTGACACGCTTTCCGGAGGCAAGATTCGTCGGTACCCGCGTCGAGGCGGGTGAGGGGGGGCGCTTTGCCCTGCACGGCGATCTGACCCTGCACGGTGTCACGCGCGCGGTGGTGATCGATGCGCGCGAGATTGGCAGTGGTGCCGATCCGTGGGGTGGCTTCCGGCGTGGCTTCGACGGCAGCACGACGCTGAAGCTGGCGGATTTCGGCATCGATTTCGATCTCGGTCCGGCTGCGCGCGAGGTGCAGCTGCGCCTGTCGGTGGAAGGTGTGCGCCAGCCCTGAATATGCGGGTCGAATGCTCGAGCCGTGAGGTGACGCAGACTCGGGCAATTGGCTGATTGGGCGCCAGCCCGCATCCAAGGGGAGGCCGCCCACCAGTCCCCCTTCTCTCCAGAGCTCACCGATGGTGCGGGATGACCACATCCCGTCACGGCCAGCCCCGGCAATCGCGCGCCGTGTGCTTTGACGGCCAGTTAAGTTTCCTGTAAGTCCGCGTGCCTACACTCCTGCCCATTATCGGCCGAACACAAGTGACAACATGCGATATTCACTGCTGTTCATGGTTCTGCTCAGCACCAGCATCGGCTCGGTTGCTGCAGCCGCAACGGCACCTGACGGTGCGGTGGTGTTCGAAACCCATTGCACCGGCTGCCACAGTATCGGCGGTGGCGATCGAGTGGGCCCCGACCTGGCCGGTGTGAGCCGGCGCCGTGAGGCGGACTGGCTGCGGCAAATGATTCGTGACCCCTCGGCGATGATCGCCAAGGGCGACCCCGTTGTGACGCAACTGGTCGATCGCTACAACCGCATCGTGATGCCGAATCTCGGACTGGACGAAGCAAAGACCGAGGCACTTCTGGCCTATCTGAGTGAGCGGGATGCGCGCGGTACGGAGGCCGTGCCGGCAGTGGCGCCCGCGGTGGTCTATGACACGCCTGCGATGCTCCAGCCGCAACTGCGTGTGTGGCGCGTGTTTCTAAGTATCAGCGCCGCGATCGTTCTGGTGTTCGGCGTGGTCGCATTCAGCACGCGCCGGCCGCGAGAGGTGGATACCGCGCGCGCGTACGGAGTCCGCCGGGTGCTGTTCCTGGTAGCGCTGGTGGCCGTGGTCGGTGTACTGGCAATGACACTGCCCGATGCACCATATGCAGCGCAGAATGACACCGTGAACGACGCCGTGGACCGCGTCATCTACGTCACCGGCCGCCAGTTCGAATTCATATGGTCGGACGAACCCATAGCGAGCCGGGAAGACATCGAGCGGGTGCCGAGGCTGCGGGATGTCGTGCTCGATCGGGATTCAACGGTCGAATTTCGCGTTTCGAGTCTCGACGTGAACCATGGCTTCGGCCTGTACGGGCCCGAGCGGCAGCTGGTCGCGCAGACCCAGGCGATGCCAGGTTATGTCAACCGGTTGCGGGTGCACCTCGATGAGCCCGGGAGTTATATCGTGCTGTGCCTCGAGTACTGCGCGGCGGGCCACCACCGTATGCGCAGCAGCCTGACGGTACGATGATTGTCCTGAACCAGGAGATTCGAGCGATGCAGAGAGTCGATCCGATCACGCTGCGCTGGATGCTGGTGGTTTTCCTGCTATTTCCGGTGCTGATTCTGCTCGGTGCGTTCATGCGTTCGGTGCAGGGCGGTCATCTGGCAGCGATGGAAGCGTGGTTTTATCCAATGATGACCCTGCATGGCGTCGGCATGGTCGGTGTGTGGTACGTCGCCGCGATGGCCATTTCAGCGGATCTGCTCCTGCGCTATGTGCACCCCTCCACCGGAGTGGCGAACTTTGCGCTGTGGGGAACCGTGACCGGCGTGGTTCTGCTGCTCGTCAGCGTTTTCGTCGGGCGCTTCGCGGGCGGCTGGTACTTCCTCTATCCATTGCCGCTGAAAGGGCAGTGGGAGCAGTGGGCGGCATTGATGTTCCTGCTGTCGCTGACTGTCCTGGGCGCGTCCTGGTTGATCTGGACCCTGGATCTGCTGCGCGCGATCGCGCGCAGATACACGCTGGCGCATGCGCTCGGCTGGCACTACCTGGCGGGCCGCAGCGAGCCGCACCTGCCCCCGGCGGTTCTGATCATCACGGTCAGTCTGATTGCATCGGTTGCCGCACTTGTCTCGGCGGTGATTCTGCTCGTGCTTTATTATCTGGAAGTGTTCTTCGGTATCACCAACGACCCGTTGCTGATGAAGAACCTGACCTTTTTCTTCGGCCATACGGTGGTCAATCTGGCGATGTACCTCGGTGTGGCTGCGGCCTACGAGGTGCTCCCGGAATATGCCGGGCGCCCCTGGAAAACCAACACGATTGTCGTGATCTCCTGGAATCTGGTCCTGCTGATCGTGTTGTTCGCGTATTTCCACCATCTCTACATGGATTTTGTCCAGCCGGGTGCCCTCCAGTACGCCGGCCAGATCGCCTCATATGCGAGTGCAATCCCGGCATCGGTCGTCACGTTGTTCGGTGCGCTGTTGCTGGTGTTCCGCGCGCCGATGCGCTGGACCCTGGCGTCCATTCTGCTGGTGCTCGGTTTGGCGGGATGGGCCATTGGTGGTATCGCTGCCGTGATCGACTCCACGATCAGCGTCAACGTGCGGTTGCACAATACCCTCTGGGTGCCGGCTCACTTCCATACCTACAACCTGGCCGGATTGGTGTTTCTGGTGCTGGCCTATTTTCAGCATATCTGCCAGAAAGCCACGGATCTGACCGAGAGCCCGGTGTTGCAGCGGGTGGCGGTGCTGGCCATGGTGATCGGCGCTTATGGGCTGTTTTTCACGTTTTACCTGGCTGGAGCCTATTCGATTCCGCGCCGGTTCGCCCTTTATCCGGCAGAGTTGGCGCACGGCACCACCTACGCCCATTGGGGGATGTTGTGCGCACTGCTGTTCCTGCTTGGTTTTCTCACCTACCTGGGCGAGACCGGGAGGCGTTGGTGGCGGGCGGTGACCGACTGAGCACTCGCCCGGTTGTGCGCCTGCTGCTCCTGCTCGGACTGCTCGCGCCAACGTTGCCATCGCGAGGCCAGGAGTACCAGGAGTTGGAGACGCTTTCCACTACGCGTGCCGAATCGCGCATCGAGGGACGCGCCGTACCCGACATACCCTTACGACTCGCTGACGGCCGCGAGGTGATGCTCTCGGAGTTCGGTCGCGGACAGAATCTGCTGCTGACGTTCTTCTACCGTCGTTGTGCCGGTGTGTGCACACCCTTTCTGCAGTGGATCGCGGACGCCACCACCGAAGTTGGCGGTCTCGGCACCGATTACCGGATTCTGGCGTTGAGCTTCGACGAGAGCGACGGGATTGCTCAGCTTGCGGGACAGGCGCGCGCGCTTGGCTTGCAGAATCATCCGGACTGGCAGTTTGCCGTGACCGAGCGCGATGCGCTGGCGAGGATCACGGGTGCTCTGGAATTCTGGTTCCGTCGACAGGGCGGGTCGGACCAATACGATCATGGTTCTCTGCTGGTGGCGGTTCGTGACGGCCGCGTGGTGCGCGCGCTGCGGGGAGGTCCGCAAGAGACCCAGCGGTTGCGCGAACTGGTGTGGGAACTGCGCGGGTCAGTGATGCCGTATTACCCGATCGCCGCCGGGCCTGCACTGCGCTGCGTGACCTTCGATCCGGGCGACGGTCGACTGAAGCTGCACTGGGGCATACTGATCCTGGTACTGCCGGCCTTGGCGTCACTCATGACCGCATGGGTGGTATTCCGGCCCGGGACGGCAACTGGCATCCGTTAGCGAGCTCCAGGCATGCGTGGCGCCATGGAGTCATCGCCACACCTCGCGATGAGATCCTGCAGATCGCTCTCGACGTCTGCGCGCTCGCGGGCTTCGAACAGCGCTTCGAGCGCGGTCTCGGTGCGTCCCTCGTGCAGATACAGGTCCACCAGCATTCTCAGCCCCTCACGGTACCGCAGGCGAAAGTACTGTCGATGCGGTTCGAAGGCGATGTCCTCGGCATCGGCAAACAGCTCGCCGCGATACAGGGGCAGGGCTTGTTCCAGGAAGCGGATTGCCGCATCTGGATTGTTTTCACGCAAACGCGTGCGAGCGGCATCGATTGCATCGGAAAACACGAAAGCATCTATTGGCCCGAGCGCATCAATATCCAGTCGATAGTTGCCGTGACGCTGCGTGATCAACGTTCCGCGGTGTTGCGGCAGTATGGTCGCCAGCGTGCTGCGCAACGCGTTGATCGTCACGTGGAGCCGGTTCACGCCGGCATACCAATGCGCATCCGGCCAGAGGCGCTCCACCAGCACGTCGCGCTGGAGAGGCGCACCGCGGGCCAGTACCAGGTGACGCAACAGGTCGAGTGCCTTGCGGCGAGGAAATGCGTCCTGCGCCATGCGGCGGTTGTCGTGTTCGAGTTCGAGCGGTCCGAAGCAGCGCAGCACACATTGCGGCAGTGACGGTGCGTGGGGGCGTGCGGCATGCCGCGCAGCCTCGATCAGAAGCGATTGAATGCCCTCGACCAGGTGCAGTGCCCAACCGAGTGGAATCGAGCCCTGTTTCCAGGCCACGCCAAGGTACCCCATCGGATGTGCCCCATCCAACAGGGGCACTCCGATAATGGTCTGGATTCCGCTGTGCTTGACCGCATCGCGCAGAAATCGGTCGTCTTCCTGCAGCGAAGACGTGCACAGTGGTTGGCAGGTTTGGATGATCTTGCCGGGGTACCCCTGGCCAAGCGGCATGCGGGTACGTTGCAGAAAAGCCTCCCGGTCGGCTCCGACGCAACCACGCAGCACGACCTCTTCGCGCTGACCCTCGAGGAGGAAGAGCTCACAGTCCGCGGCGCCGCATGCATGGCGGATCGCATCAAGGATCGAGTTGAGTGGCTGTGTGGCCACCCAGTGGGTCAGCGCACCGCGCACCAGGAGACCTTCGAGCGTCGCGCTGCCGGGATCGCTGCGGACGATCCGGTCCGGATTCAGCCATACGATCCAGCCACGCTGACCGTTGCCGACCGGTAAACGGCTACACATACCTGTGCCAAACAGCCCCGCGTTCTGGTTGTGACAGCTGCCCGTGCAGCCCCACGATTCCATCGTCTCCCAGCAATGGCGACCCAGTGTCCGCTCCGCTGGCCGCTCGAGGGTCCGTGCCGTGACATCGGGCCATCCGGACACGCGCAGTTTGTCGTCGACCAGAAAATAAGGTCGGAACCAGGCATCGTCGGTTGCGAGCGTCGCATCACTCTGGGCGGTTGCAGTCACATGGCCCCCGGGTAAATGAGCGAGACCGGGAGATCATAACGCGCGCTGGTGCGCGCGGCGAGCCCTTGTCCTGCCCGCAGCGGAGCACGATGCACAAGTCGATGGTACTCGAGTACAGCGTATAGATGGTGTTGCCATGGTTCCATGGCAAAGCTGTGTTGCGCATGGAGCGTGCGCGCGGTGTGGATGCTTGCACGGAAAGGACTGCGGGGGATGTCAACCGTCGAGGACAAATCAAGCAGGCAAGCAGGCGTGTGCGCGTGTAGGATGGCTCAATCGACACTCGAGGTTATTTTCCATGGATGTACAACTGTCAGGCTCAGCCCAAGGCCCGCTCAAGGGTATCCGCGTCATCGATATCACCTCCATGATCACCGGCCCATTGTGCAGCCAGCAGTTGGGTGACCTCGGTGCCGATGTCATCAAGGTAGAGCCCATCCACGGGGAGGTCGCACGCTGGATGGCGCCGCCGCAGAAGGCGGGCCTCAGCGGTTTTTATACCCAGATGAATCGCAACAAGCGCAGTCTCGCACTGGACCTGAAACATCCCGAAGGCATTGCCATCGTCAAAAAGCTGGCGCAAACCGCAGATATCCTGGTGGAAAATTTTCGCGGCGGTGTGCCCGACCGACTGGGTATCGGCTACGAGGACCTGCGCCTGCTGAACGAAAAATTGATTTATGTATCCATCACTGGCTTCGGCCCTACCGGACCCTATTCCCACAAACCCGCTTACGATCCCCTGGCTCAGGGCCTGGTCGGCATGATGCATATCCAGGGCATGGCCTTTGGCGGCAAGCCGCAACTGATCCAGTCCGCCATTGTCGACAAGACCACGGCGACCACTGCCGCCGGGGTGGCGATGGCCGCGCTTTACGCCCGCGATCGCCCCGGTGGCACCGGGCTGGGTCAGCGCGTGGACGTACCGATGATTGACGCCTGGGCCACCAACTCATTGCCGGACATGATGCCGGTAGACAGCTTCGTGCCCAACGATATGCAGGACCCGGCGCCACTGGCGGTATTGCGCACCTTCGAAACCGGTGACGGCTTCGTGGTGGGCATGGCACTGCAGGATAACCACTTCCGGAACCTGTGCCAGGCACTGGAATGCAGCGAACTGCTGGAGCGGGAGGGAATGCGCAATGTGGGCGAGCGCATCGCGGACTTCGGTCCCTGGCTGGAGGCCATCGGCGAGGTGATGAAGCGCTTCACCACTGCCGAGTTGCTGTTGCGCCTCGACGCCGTAGGCGTCCCCTTCGGACCGGTTAAAACGGTGCGCGAATTCGCCGAGGATCCGCAGGCCAGGCACAACCGCACCATCTTTGACGCCGAGCATCCCGAAGCCGGCACCATGCGCTATGTGCGTTACCCGGGGCATCTTTCCGCGACGCCCGCCGCCCTCTACCGCCACCCCCCGCGACTGGGTGAGCACAGCCGGGAAGTGTTGCGGGAGGCGGGGTACGGCGACAGCGACATTGAGAAACTGTTACACGACAAGGTGGTCGGCAGCTTCCAGACGCCGGTCACCGAGTCGCGACACAGACCTGCGCTACCCGCGGGTGAAGGCGCCGGAGCGGGCTGATCGTGCAGTTCATTGATCGGCCCGGCTGCGTGTGCGGTACGGCTGCACCTGTCGGTGGACGGTGTGCGGCAGCCCTGATACGCGGAGCGAACGCTCAGACTATGAAGCGACGGTGCCGGGCTCGAGACCAAAAGCCCGGGCCAGCAGTTCGAACGAGTGCAGCCGGTCCCTGAAATGGAAGGTATTGCATACCGCCATCACCTCGTCGGCCCGGTAGCGGCGGGCGAACTCTTCCACCCGCTCGCGCACGGTTTCCGCGGTACCCACCGCGCGGGCCGCTGAAACACCCTGCACAAAGGCGTGCTCCTCGGCACTGAATCGATGTTGCTCCGCTTCCTCGGGCGAGCACACCTGCACCGCGCCGCGTTGGGTCAGGAAGCGGATATAGGTGAGATCGGCCGCGCGCGTCATGGCCTCGGCCTGTTGTGTGGTGTCGGCGCAGAATACGTTCATCGCGATCATCACGCGCGGTTCGCGCTGCAGCACGCCGGGGCGAAAGCGCTGGCGATAAAGCTCCACGATGCGCGGATCGAATTGCGGGTTGATGAACAATGCCACGCTGTAGGGCAGGCCGAGTTCGGCCGCGAGCAGTGCGCTGTCCGCGCTGGTGCCGAGCACCCAGACCGGGATCGATCCGTACGGCGTCGGCCCCACGCGCGGCTTGAAGTCGGGGCTCCACAACGCCTCGGTCAGGGTTTTCACCAGCTGCGGGAAGCGTTCGAATTTCGGGCGTCCGTCAGTAGCCAGCGCGATTGCCGCGTTCATGTCCGCGCCCGGTGCACGGCCCACGCCGAGATCCACCCGTCCGGGATACAGGTTCGACAACACCGCAAAGTTCTCTGCCACCTTGTAGGCGCTGTAATGCGGCAGCATCACGCCGCCCGAGCCGATGCGGATGCTGTGGGTCGCGGCGCCGATTGCCGCCAGCAGCACCTCGGGCGAACTGCCCGCGATCACCGGTGAATCGTGATGTTCCGATACCCAGATGCGGGCATAGCCGAGCTGCTCCACGAAGCGCGCGAGTTGCAGCGTTTCGGCAAGCGCGGTGCGGGCGTCGCTGCCGGCGCGGACGATGGACTGGTCGAGAACGGAAAGCTGCATCGGGTCTGTACCTGGATCGTGAGCGAGGGCGGGTTTGTGCGGCCGCGCCGTGGCGGCCGGCGCAAGAGCATAATGAGGTGCGCACGGCGCGGTGATCAAGACTATTTGATCCGCAACGGCGCACAGCGCACGGCTTATGTGAAAAACTGCCCGCCAGCGCACGGCGGAGCGCTGTTCACGTACTTTTCCATAGTTGGAGGCACCGATGGATATCGTCAGGCAACTGGTCGAGAGCCGACCGGATTTTTTCGCGAACCGATTCGCGCATCTCGAACGGGCGGCGCGGATCAACGATTTCATCCATGCCTCGCCGGGCTCGACCTGGGCGTACATGCTGCTGACCGAGGCGGGACGCATCATCATCAACACCGGTCTCGGCATCGAAGCGGCGATCCACAAGAAAGCCTTCGATGCAGTCTGTGCCGGCCCCACGCCGTATATCGTGTTGCTGCAGGGGCACGTGGATCATCTCGGCGGTGTGAACCGGTTTCGCGAGCCCGGCACCCGGCTCATCGCCCAGCGCAACAACGCGGCGTGCCAGCGCGATGACGAGCGCATCCGCCCGCTGCGCCAGCGCCAGTCCTCGATCTGGTTTGGCGAGCAGATCAAGGATATGGCCCGGCTGGCGGGCCAGCCGGGGGCGGACTTTCACCAGGACCAGCCGTTGCCGGATATCAGTTTCGATGACCGGCTCGAACTCGAACTCGGAGGGCTCAACCTCGAACTGCTGTCGGTGCCAGGCGGTGAAACCATCGACAGCTGCGCGCTGTGGCTGCCCGAGCACGGAATCGTGTTCAGCGGCAACATGTTCGGGCCGCTGTTCCCGCATTTCCCGAATTTCAACACCATCCGCGGCGATCGCTACCGTTTCGTGGAACCCTACCTGGAGTCGCTCGCGCGGGTGCGTGCGCTCGAACCCGAGATGCTGATCCCCGGCCGCTTCGAGCCGGTGGTGGGCAGGGAACTGATCCGCAGCTGCCTCGACCGGCTCGAGGCGGCGGTCCGCCATGTTCACGAGGCAACGCTGGAGGGAATGAACCGGGGCACGGATATCTGGACCCTGATGCGCACCATCGACTTGCCCGAATCGCTGTATGTCGGACAGGGCTACGGCAAGGTGAGCTGGTGCGTGCGCACGATCTGGGAGAGTTATATGGGCTGGTTCAAGGCCGAGGCCACCAGCGAACTCTATCCCACGCAGCCGCGCGAGATCCATGCCGAACTGGTGGCACTTGCCGGCATCGATGCGGTACTCGCGCGCGGCAGCGAAAAACTCGATGCGGGTGACCCCGAGGCCGCCTGTCTGTTTGCCGAGGCGGCGCTGGCGCAGGACCCTCACAACAACATGGCCCTGCAACTGTCGCTCGCCGCGCATCGGGCGCTGCTGGCGCGCTCGGGCGCGAAAAACTTCTGGGAGACCGGGTGGCTGAAGAACGAGATTGCCCGGTTGGAGCGCATGCTCTAGTTCGTGGACCCACGCGAACCCGCTCACAATTGGGAAGCTCACAAGTCCGATCGAGACAACCCGGATTCAGCGTTCAGCCGGGGATGCCCAGCGCAGAGGGCGATTTCGGCAACGTCCCTGCCGAGCGCAAGACAAACGCTCCTCGCCTTGAATACGCTGCACCGTTTCAGCTTGGCGATCAGGCAACCGCTTGTGCTTGTAACGGGTTGCAAAGCTCACCGTGGCAACCGCACGAAAGCAAGCCAATGGCGCCGGAGAGTCGGAAAACGAACGGGGGAAAAGTGGTAGCGACGGGTGGACTTGAACCACCGACCCCAGCATTATGAATGCTGTGCTCTAACCAGCTGAGCTACGTCGCCACGGGGCCGCAATTCTGCGGATTCGGGTCCGAGGTGTCAATGTGCAAACTTGCGTCTTCACTGCATGGCGCAACCGGGATGCTGAGCTCCGCGGTCAGGGTCTGCAGTTGCCACGACTCACGTTTCCAGGTTACGCCGGCTCCATATACAGATAGCGCTGAAACCCACTGAACACCTTTCCGATCTGTTCCGGCCTGCCCAGGTCGGCCACCGCATCCGGAAGCGAGTCGTGATACTTCAACTTCAGCAGCGGCGTCAGCTTCGCCTGATCCAGTTCCTCCACCCCGATCGCCACATAGTGCGACAGCACGAAATCGAGGAACACCTTCTGCCTCGGGTTGAAGACCTCGCTGATGACCGCCATCGCACGATCCACCCGTTCTTCGCGGGTGAGCGGTTCCAGGGCATAGGCCACATGCGCCAGCACATCGAACAGGTCGCTCTTCTCCGCGTCGATGATCTTCTGCATCTCGGCGAGCTGGTCCTTGCCGAAGCCTTTCTCGGCCAGGCCTTCCAGCAGCTTGCGGCGGGTATCCGGCGCGCTCCAGAGCTCCCGCAGTTCGTCTTCGTCGGTGAAGAAATCGGGCAGCTTGCCGAACAGCGCCTCCATGAACTGCTGCGCCGACATCGGTGTGCCATCCGGGTGCCAGAAGCTGGTGACCACCATGTGCTGAATCGTGCGCGACTTGCCATCAGCCAGCTTCACCTTCGCTTTCTTCTTGCAGACGCAGGGACGCTGACCACACTTCAGACACGGGTCTTTCGCGCATTCACAGGGCGACTTGCCGCAGAGATAACAAAGCGGTGGCGGCTCCTTGAAGCAAAGGCACGGCGCCGAATGGCACTTCTCGCAAATCTCCGGCTCAATCGGCTCACCATCCCATTCCGGGTCGCTGAAATGATGATACGCCTTCACGAAGTCGTGGATCGTGAAGTAGTCCTTGCCGTCATAGAGCCGGGTGCCGCGCCCGATGATCTGCTTGAACTCGATCATCGAGTTCACCGGCCGCAGCAGCACGATGTTGCGCACGTTCCGCGCATCCACCCCGGTCGAGAGTTTCTGCGACGTGGTCAGGATGGTCGGAATGTGCTTCTCGTTGTCCTGAAAATCCCGCAGCCATTGTTCGCCCAAGGCCCCATCGTTGGCCGTCACCCGATGGCAATAGTTCGGGTCGGTGCCGGTCTTGATCTGGTTGATCAGATCGCGGATCGCCAGGGCATGATCCTGCGTCGCGCAGAACACCAGCGTCTTTTCCCGCTGGTCGATCAGTGACATGAAAATCTCGACGCGCTTCTTCTCGCGCGCCTTGATCTCGATGATCTTGTTGAAGTCGCTTTCCTCGTAGCGTTTACCGGCCTCGACCTCGCCTTCCACCACAGTGTCGTCTGGCGTATAGACATACTCGTCGAGGCTGGTCGTAATCTGCTTGACGCGGAATGGGGTCAGGAAGCCATCGTTGATGCCGTCCTTGAGCGAATAGATGAACACCGGCTCGCCGAAGTAGGCATAGGTATCGACGTTGTCCTTGCGTTTCGGGGTGGCGGTCAGGCCAAGCTGCACGGCCGGCGCAAAGTAGTCGAGGATGCCGCGCCAGTTGCTTTCGTCGTTGGCCCCGCCCCGATGGCATTCGTCGATGACGATGAAATCGAAGAAATCCGGCGGATACTCGCCGAAATAAGGCGAGGGGTGACCGTCCCTTTGTGGCCCGCTCATAAAAGTCTGGAAGATGGTGAAGAAGATGCTGCCGTTCTTCGGCACCTTGCCCTTCTTGCGGATATCGGCCGGGTCGATTCGCACCAGCGCCTTGTCATCGAAGGCTGAAAAGGCGTTGTAGGCCTGGTCGGCCAGAATGTTGCGGTCCGCCAGAAACAGGATGCGCGGTCGCCGCGTCGGTTCGCCCTCGTTCTTCCCGTCGGCCAGATTCCACCGGCTCTGGAACAACTTCCAGGCGATCTGGAAAGCAATGAAGGTTTTTCCGGTGCCGGTCGCCAGCGTCAGCAGGATGCGCTCCTGCCCGGCCGCAATGGCTGCCAGCACTCGCTCGATGGCGATGTCCTGATAGTAGCGCCCCTGAAAGAATCCGCCCTTGTCCTCGAACGGCACGGACGCAAAGCGATCCCGCCAGGCACTCTTGCTGACGAAGGTGCGCTTCCACAACTCCTCGGGTGACGGGAAGGCGGCAATTTCGCCTTCCACCGCCGTCTGCATGTCGATGCCGTAGATGCCCTGCCCGTTGCTGGCGTAGGTGAAGCGCAGCGCCAGCTTGCCGGCGTAGTCCTTGGCCTGTGCGACGCCCTCGGTCAGCGCCTTGTCCCACGCCTTGGCCTCGACCACTGCCAGCTTGGTATTGCGGTATTCCAGAACGTAGTCGGCAGTGAGCGGCTTGCCGCGCTTGCCCGCCCCTTCCAGGCGCCCGAGCGTGATCGGATACTCGCGCCGGATGCGGCTGCCGTCGACCGCGCCCCAGCCTGCCGCAGCGAGGGCCGGATCGATGTGCTCGGCGCGAGTTTCAGCTTCGTTCATGCGTTCTTCAATACATAGCGGCCGGTCTTGTTGCCGCCGACCTTTTCGACCACGCCGGCATCCAGCAGCGGGCGCAGCAAATCCATCGCCCCTTGCCGCGACACGTCCAGCGCTGCCCAGATCTCTGACGGTGCCATGCCGCCGTGATCACGCAACAGATGCAGCAGTTGTTCCTGGCGTGGACGCAAAATCAGCTTCTCGGCGGAACCCACCTGCACGGTTTGAATTCGCAGCCAGACCCGTTCCAGCGTTTGGCGCAATCCCGCCGCGCAATACTCCAGCCATGCGCTCAAATCATCCCCGGCCTCGGGCACGCCTTGCAACGCCGCATAGTAGGCGGGCCGATCCTCCCAGTAGTACTCGTCCACGGCAAAGATGTGATGCGTGTCGAAGCCTCGCCGGTAGAGTTCCCACAGCGCCAGCGCGCGCCCGGTACGGCCGTTGCCATCGGCGAAGGGATGGATCGCCTCGAAGCGGTAATGCAGGATCGCCGAACTCAGTACGGGCGAGAGCTTTGCCGCCGCGCCATTCCACCATTCCAGCAACTCGAACATCAGCCCCGAAACCGCATCGGATGGTGGCGGACGGTATTGCCCGACGCGAACGTTGATCATTCGGTACTTCCCGGCCTCGCCCTGGTCCATTACCTCGCCGGCCAGAATTCGGTGCAGTTCGAGAATATCCGTATGGCCGGTCTTCTTTTTGCCCGCATGCCTTTCCACGTAGCGCAGCCCGGCGAAATAATTGATCACCTCGCGCTTGGGCCGGGCGCCGGGAGTGGAAAGTTCGCGTCCTTCTTCCAGCGCACGCACCTGTTCGAGCGTCAGCGGGTTCCCCTCAATGGCGGTCGAGGCGTGGACGTTGCGGGTCCGGGTGTCTTTTTGCAGGGCGGGAATCCAAGCCAGATCCACCACCGCATTCTGGATGCGCTCACGCAACGCCGCCACCTGCTCGACTTGCGCCAGCAGGGCCGGGGTGATGGTGAACGAAGGGACATAGGCCATGACGGCAGCCTAAGTAAAAGCCGATAATCAGTCAAGTATCAGTCAAGTTATGAGTCAAGCCGAGTTGAAAGTCGGCGCTGGCAGGACGGCGGGATTTAGGATTTCTTCGTCACCTTGCGCGGCGGCACCTTTCCCGGCGGCAGGAAGTTGTCACCCGTCACCACCGATTTGCCGGTTTTCGCCTCCAGCGCCTTGCGCGCCTGCTTGGCGATCGCGCCGCCCTTGGTGGCGGCGTCGGTGTTTTCGGCCAATCCGGTGGCCTCGTCCGTCTCGGCAATCTGGCGTGTCGACAACTCCGCCAGCGCCGTGAAAATCAGTCGGTTACAGTTTGTAACCGACTGACTGCCTTCCTTGACCAGTCGGTTTTTCAGCACCTTCCAATAGTTTCGGGCTGCCTGATAGTCCGGCTGCTGGGTAAGCACCTGCATGATGTCGACCACAGAGAACCACCAAGTCTCGGTTTCCTCGTCATAGACGCGGCGGATGGCTTGAGTCTCGAAGAATGCAGGTTGTACCGACATGGGATGATTCCTTAGAGTTGCCCACTGAAGGCTTGGTGCAGGAGGGATTTTTTCAGGTTGTCGAGGGCGACCAGCTTTTGCTGGTAGAGGGATTCGAGGCGTTGGGTTCTGGCATGGTTCATGGTGCGCCCGGGTTTGCCTTAAAGCACTTAGTTAATTGATATAAAAGCAATTTTTAATGCGTCGCCGGTCAGGCTGGGTTTGCGTTAAAGCACTCTCAAACCCAAAACGGCAGGTAGCGGGCATAGCGGGTCGAGCTGGTTTCCGACTCGTCTGCCTTGATCGCACCTGCGTCCTTGGCCGCACCGATCACCAGCGAAACCGTTGCCGCCTTCGACTCCGGCATGCCGTAGGCCGAAGCGCTCTCGCAGCGACTGGTTCGACATGCGCCGGTTGCTCACATACATCAGGCAGCAATGCTGATAACACGCCCGAACCCGGTCGGTCTTGCTCATCGCAGCAAAGTCCTGATGGGCATTTTGACCTTCACTTCGACTGCTGCCGGTAAAGGTGCGCTCATCACAACACCTCAAACCAACTCTTGATCTTCAACGCCATCAACTTCCGCCGCTCCTCCAGAAACGCGCCAAACTGCTTGATCTCCCCATCCAGTATCGCCGCCGGAATGCAGTTCGCCGCCAGATTGGCCGCCATTTCCACCTTGTCCGTAATCCCGCCGTATTTCTTCGCGCCGCCACTGCACTGCTCCGCCAGTTCCTTGAAGTAGCGGGCCGGCGGTTTGGCGCCGATGGCGATGTTGATTTCGCTCTGGGCGACGACGTAGTTGGCGATCTGGTTATAGGTTCCCTTGGTCAGCTTCTGGTCTTTCAGATACTGGCGTGGATAGACGTGATGCACATCGGCCCGGTTGAGCAGCAGATCGGTCACAGTAATGTCGCGCGACAGGAAGCCCTTGTCGCCCAGCTTGGCCTGCGCAGCCTGGTAGCAGATGAAATACGGGCTGTTGATCGACGAGGTATCCATGAACTGCGGCAACATCCCGGTCCAGAAGCTATCCGGCAGTTCGTTCGGAATCACCGACTCCACAAAGGCCAGCACGCCCCGGCTGTCGACCTGGCGAATGTCAAAATCAAAGGTTGATTCCGGCGACCCGCTGTATCGACCGCGCAGCACCGACATCGCATACCAGCGGCGCACCGCCCGCTCCAGATCGGCCGGCGGGATTCCCTCGGCTCGGCCACGCAGGTAAAGGATATAAGCGAAATTGAGTGCGTTCTGGCTGTTGATCAGCTTGCTGGTAATGAAGCCCGCCGAGCGCAGGATCATCGTAATACGGTCGAAATGTGTCTTGTTGATGAAAGCCAGGATACCGTTCTTCAACTTGCCGAACGACTCCTCGGCAATCGCCTCCTCATACTGCTTGGACTCGAAGTTGCGGCCCGACAGCAGGGCCACCAGGTCCTGCAACTTGCCGCGCCCGAATTCCGAGGTGAAGGCCACCCGCAGCATGTCGGTGTAGCTCGGGTCGTAGATGTCGTCATTCACATCGGCGATCCACTTCATCTTGTCGAAAAACTCCGACTCGACAAACGCTTTGTCGCCCTTCCTGATCTTGCCCAGAAACTCGGGCGCCACGGCCAGATGGCAGAAGTAGTCGATGGCCTTGCGTAGCATGTTGCCGCCAAAGGTCTCATTGACGGCGATCTTCGACATTGCAAAGTCGGCCTGCGAGAGCGGCGACCCGGCCGAATTCACGCGGATGAAGATTTCTGTCACCGTCTCGATGTCGAGGTTCTCCGACAGTTCGATGATGCCGACGTGGTTATGGACGATGCCGCGCAGCTTCTCAATGATTTTGAACACATCATTCTGCGACACACCGGTATTCGCCGAGCAATAGTCGCTGACCAGCTGGAATACGCTGACCGCCGGGTCGAACACTGCGGCCACATCCGGCAGCCAGGCCGCGTTCTTTCGGATCGCCGGATTCGCCACCTCGAATGCCTCGATCTGCGGGTTGAAGGCGATGCGGATTTGCACCGTATCGTAGTCGTCATTTAGTACCTCTATGCCCATCAGGGCCGCCATCAAGGCCGTCACCCGCTGTTGCCCGTCGATCAGGATGCGCTTGCCGGCCGAGGTGGTGCCGTCCTTCAGCTTGACTGTGTGGTTGCGCCACGCGATCAGATAGCCGACCGGATAGCCCTGATACAGCGAATCCAGCAGGTTGCGCACCTTGGTCGCTTCCCAGACAAACGGTCGCTGGATCTCCGGAATGGCGATCTCGCCGGACTTGATCCAGGTCAGAATGGTTTCGATAGGATGCGGTGTGACGGTATAGCGTTGGGTGGACATTGCGGATCTCGCTAGAGTTGGCCGGAAAAGGCTTGGTGAAGGAGGGATTTTTTCAGGTTGTCGAGGGCAGTCAGCTTTTGCTGGTAGATGGTTTCGAGGCGCTCCCGCTCGTTCGATACGTCTGACATTATTCTCGCCAAAACTCGCTGGACATCTAGGGACGGTATTGCCCCAACGTCTAGTGCCCGAATGTCCTTCATATTGATGTGCTTTACGGTAGCCCCTTTCGAGTGAGCAACCAATCGTTGTTGCATCTGCGGCGTGAGCAACAAGGAGGCAAGGAAGTCAGAATCGAACACCGCCATCTTGGAACGAATCAGAACCGTTCGTTGACCAAGACAGACTTTGAGTCCGTTCGGTATAACTGCTACGTTTCCAGCAGGTGCTTCTCTTGCGAAGATTAAATCGCCCGGTTGTGGAATTGCGCGACGAGTCCAAGCATCGTAGGTTTCTTGTGAAACGCGGTTTACTCCGTCGAGTAGCAGCTTCCCTTTGCCTATATTGGTCGTACGAATTGATGGGAAGCCCACCTTTTGTATCGGTGCAGTCTTGTGTTCGCAATCAACTATCAGCTCACACAACTCGGAGAGTTGCTTTGCAGGCTCCACCCACCCCTCACCCCGCTCCGTGAAAACGGATTGCAGGTGGCTTTCAAACAAGGCGCGGGCGTTCTGGAGGTTCTTTTCGGCGTTGGCTTTGGCGGTGGCGATGCCGTCGAAGGCTTCGTCGAGGATGGCGACGATGCGGTGCTGTTCGAAAGCGGGGGAACTGGAAGCGGTAAAGACTTCACGAATGGAAGCTTTACGCCTTGAACGGTCGCACCGGTTCCCTCTGCGACGATAACGTCTGCAATGCTTTTGAACCACCAGAACAAGAACCGGACCAGCAATACATTGGGATTTCGGGGAATGATGCCGCGAAGGTCTTGATTGATCGCTGTGTCTTGACCGAGTAGGCATACTTTCCCAAGACCAACGCGAGTCGCGATAACAACGTTGCCTGACGGAATGATATTGGTCGCGCTACTCTTAACGGCTTCCTTCGTGATTTGGCACTCTGTCTCAGTAATGACTTCTTGCCGCATATCGCGGACAGTCGCCCAAGGAATTTCTCCCAAATAGTAGGCTGGGTTGTCTTTTGATGGGGTTCCTCCGCCAATGACTTCACAAACGTCGCCGAGATTCTTCGTCTGCCACCCCGCCCTCACCCTCCTACCTCCGCCATCCACTCCTCCAGCTTCTGCCGTAATTCCTCCTTGCCCGGCAGGTAGAGCTGGTATTCCCGGGCGTGAATGTTGGCGTCCCTGGGCAGGGTGATTTCTACCAGCGCCTCGTGTTTTTTCTTGCATAGCACGATGCCGATGCTGGGGTTTTCGCCTTCTATCCTGACGTGGCGGTCGAAGTAATTGACGTACATCTGCATCTGACCGAGATCTTGGTGCGTGAGCTTGCCGAGCTTGAGGTCGATCAGCACATAGCAGCGCAGCAGGCGGTTGTAGAAGACGAGGTCGACGAAGAAATGTTCGTCGTCGAAGCTGAAGCGTTTTTGCCGCGCCTCGAACAGGAAGCCCTTGCCGAGTTCGAGCAGGAACTGGCCGAGGCGGTCGATGATGGCGCTTTCCAGCTCGGATTCGGAATAGCGGCTTTGCTCGGCCAGGCCTAGGAATTCGAGCACCAGCGGTTCCTTGAGCAGGTCTTGCGGCTGGCTGATGAGCTGGCCTTCGCGCGCCAGCTTGCGGATGCCTTCCTTGTCGCGGCTCAGGGCAAGACGTTCGTAGAGGCCGCTGTCGAATTGGCGCTTGAGTTCGCGCAGCGTCCAGCTTTGCTCGGCGGCTTCGATTTCGTAGAAGCTGCGTTCATCGGCGTTCTTGACGCCGAGCAGAAAGACGTAATGCGACCAACTGAGCGAAAAGGGACGGGTGGATTGTCCAGAGCGTGTCTGGACAATCCGGAAGGCCGCGCTGTCTGTCGCATCCTCCCGGTCAGCCAATTGTCCAGACGCTGTCTGGACATTTGCCACACGCTCCGAATAAGCAAGGTAGAAGCTGCGCATGTAGGCAATATTGCTGCGCGCAAAGCCCTTGCCAAACTCATTGGACAGGCGTTCGGCCAAGCTCGTTAGCAACTCTTTACCGTAAGTCGCGCGTTGCTCGCCCTGCTGTTCGTGCTCGACAATATGGCGACCAATCTCGAAATTGGTACGCACCTGCACCAGATCAATGCCACGGGCAATGGTCTGCCGTGCGGCAACGATCAACTCGCGGATGTGTTTGTAGAGTGCGTCCTGACTGGCAACGGCGCGTTTCATAGCAGTTCCCTGATCTTTGCCAGCACCTCCGCACTCTCAACATCCAGCGCGGCGATCTCGTCCATGATGGCCTGCGGGCTGCGGTGGATGACTTCCTCGCTGCCGTTGGGGTTCTTCACCGACAGGTCGAAGGACGCCGTGTCGCCAGCGCCGACTTTTACGCTCCAGCTTTTTGGCGAGTCGGCAAAGGTCTTTTGCAGTTCGACAAACTCGGCGAGGTCGGCGTCGTTGAGCGGGTTGGTCTTGCCCATGTTGCGGCCGGGGTCGAGCTGGTAGTACCAGACCTTGCGCGTCGGCGCGCCCTTCTCGAAGAACAGCACGACGGTCTTGACGCCGGCGCCTTGAAAGGTGCCGCCGGGGCAATCCAGCACGGTGTGCAGGTTGCACGATTCGAGCAGCAGCTTGCGCAGGGAAACCGAGGCGTTGTCGGTGTTCGACAGAAAGGTGTTCTTGATCACCACGCCCGCCCGGCCACCGGCCTTGAGCATCTTGATGAAGTGTTGCAGGAACAGGAAGGCGGTTTCGCCGGTGCGGATGGGGAAGTTCTGCTGCACTTCCTTGCGCTCGCCGCCGCCGAAGGGCGGATTGGCGAGGATCACGTCCATCCGGTCCTTGTCCTGGATGTCGGCGAGGTTCTCGGTCAGGGTGTTGGTGTGGAGGATGTTCGGCGCTTCGATGCCGTGCAGGATCATGTTCATGATCGCAATCACATAGGCCAGCGGCTTCTTCTCCTTGCCGTAGAAGGTGCGTTCTTGCAAGGTCTTGAGATTGTCGGCGGTCAGCCTGATTTGGCCGCGCAGGTAATCGAAGGATTCGCAGAGAAAGCCGGCCGAGCCACAGGCGCCGTCGTAGATGCGTTCGCCAACCCTGGGCTGCACCACCTGCACCATCGCCCGGATCAGCGGGCGCGGGGTGTAGTACTCGCCGCCGTTGCGCCCGGCGTTGCCCATGTTCTTGATCTTGGCTTCGTAGAGGTGCGAGAGTTCGTGCTTCTCGGCCTGCGAGCGGAAGCGCAGTTCGTCGATGTGGTCGATGATCTCGCGCAGGTTGTAGCCGCTCTGGATCTTGTTCTTGATCTCGCCGAATATCTCGCCGATCTTGTATTCGATGGTGTTCGGGCCGCTGGCCTTGAGCTTGAAGCCGTGCAGATAGGGGAACAGCTTGCGATCGACAAACTCGCGCAGGTCGTCGCCGGTCTGCGCCTTGTTGTGGTCGAGCTTGCCGTCTTTGTCCTTGGGCGCGGCCCACGATGACCAGCGGTAGGCTTCGTCGAGGATGAAGGCGTACTTCTTGCCCTCCAGTTCTGCCTCCATCGCCTTGTCCTGCTCCAGCCCGTCGAGATACTTGAGGAACAGCAGCCAGGAGGTCTGCTCGGTGTAGTCGAGCTCGGTGGTGCAACCGGCCTCGTTGCGCAGATCGGCGTCGATATTCTTGAAGGCTTGTTCGAACATGGAGGGGCGTAGTTCCGGGCAAGTGCGGCAAGGCCGCTACTCTACTGGAATACCCTCCGAATGGACAAAGGCGGATCAGGCCGGATCAGCCCGAACCAGCAAGGAACAAAAGACCCGCCAAGCGCTTGGCCATACGGGGGTTTTGTTGTCCGGCGAAGTTCGCCGCAATCCGGCAATCTGCTCAGACGTTGATCACACGTTTAAACGTTGATCGGTCGGCAAAGGCCTGTGAATGCTAGGTTTCGCGGGGAAATCGAGCCACGGCCTTTGCGGGAATCGTTGGAAGTACCCCCAGTTGTACCCCCAAGGGGGTATCGGGATGATAGATCAGTCCGGATGCCGGTGCCAGCGCTGCACCCTGCCGGATAAAACGGTTATGGCGCAGACCGCATTGTTGGCTGACGCATGGAACGGTACGCGATGAGATGCAGGGGAACGGGCCGCTGTGGCCCAGACCTTGGAGAACTCTCATGACAGACCACCACACCCGCCACAACTCGCTGGGGCAAGATGCCCTGTTCGCTACACCTGCCTCGCTCATGCTCGATGCCCGCCTCACGCCGCTGGAACGCAATGGTTGGCAGGTACTACGCATGCTGCGCTCTGCCGAGGGCATCAGCCCACTGGCGAACCTGGGGCAGTTGCGCCGTTATCTCACCTCTACCCCGCTGGGGCAGCGGGCCGGGTACGAGACGGCCCGGCGCGTTCTCGTCGTGCTTCGGCTGACGGGGTGGATCAGTCTGGTGGGCCAGCACCGCGACCCTCTGACCGGCCATGTGCTCAGCGAGCTATATCAGGTTCACGAAAGCGCCCTGCACTTCGAGCAGGCCTGCGCACTCGATGCCAGTCTGTTCGCGCTTCTGCAATCCTCCATCGGCCACGAAAACAACCAGGTGGATCGGGTGGCTGTCCACATTCAGGCAACGCTGGCGCAAGCGCCGGAAGCTGTTTCCATTGCGACCCACGATCAGCGCCACGATGACGATGATTTGCCCCCTACCCCGCCGTCGCAGCAGAGCGAGGCAGCCGACCCACTGCCATTGGGTGGCGATTCCGCTGGCAGCACGCTTGTTCCGCAACAGACCGAACACGCTCGCCACATGACGGCTGAGCAGGGCAGTACGTATAAGACGTATATGTATAAAAAGGAACGTACGTACCGCGCGCGCGAAGGCGATGGCGATTCGGTATCGCCTTCGGTGAGCTTGCCGCCTTGCCTGAGCAATGCTAAGGCAGATCAGCAAAAGGACGTGCAGGCCGCCTTGCGGCGGCTGCCGCCGCAACATCGCCAGGAGGTACTCGACGAGTTGCAGGCACGCAGCCAGAGCGGCACCGTGCGCAATGTCGTGGCCTACTTCTTCGCCTTGGTGAAGCGCGTATTCGCTGGCGAATTCCGCCTGTGGGCAGGTCGTAAGGAGATGTCTGCCACCCCACGGACTGCCGAGCATCGGCCTGCAGCTCCGCCGCATATCGAAAACCGCCCAGAACCGACTGCGCCACCGGCATCGCGTGAAACCGCCCTGGCGCACATCGCCAACATCCGCAAGATGCTGAACGCCCCGACGAACGCTGGGGACATCGCAGCGCAGGCCATGCAGGCCAGGGGATGGCAGCCGCATCCTGCGTAGCAAATGCTGCCGCAAACCGCGGTCGTCACTGCACGCCGCAGTGACGACCCGCGCAACACCGCCAACAATGCGGGCGAAAGCCAGTCCCTATTGCGTGCGGCATACATGATGATGGCCGCCCTAAACTGCCCGGGTAGTTGCCAAGACCGATGGGCTTCGTACATCGGCAACCCCAACAGCGCAGGTTCCTGCAAGCGCTGGCCCGTCAAGGCGGAACCATCCCAGGTATGCCCAGGCTCCGACCGCATACCGGCCCTACCCAGGGCGGAGCCTTCTTCGTCTGTTTGAACTCATCCCTACCGCGCCGCCTGGCGCACTGTCCTTTGCGGCAATTGCCTGTGCGCAACGCACAGGGCTCCCGCTGCTTTTCTCATCCCACTCTCTTTCATAGGAGGACTCGTCCACGTTCACATCACTTTCGTCTTGTAGTACCTCCGTCCGGGCTTCCAGCAGGAAGCAAGACGGATGCCTCATTCGAGGCTCTGGTGTCTCCTGAACACCATGCCCTTGCCCTCACGGGATCTCGCCTTGGCGAGTTGGCACCAACACTAACCATTGAGTTTCAGGACAACGCAGTACGGCGCTTTGCTTGGAGGCCGGAAGATGGACGACTTGACCTATACCCTGCGGCATCTATGCCAGCGCAACCGTGACGGCAGCCACAACACACAGGCTGACCGGATGCGTTCTCTCTCGCTGGCTGCACGGCAACTACGCGAGGCCGGTTTCCGGCAGATGAAGGCTTCGTCGCTCAAGGGCAAGCACGTCCAGGCGCTGCTGGATCGCTGGCAGGGAGAAGGCTTGTCGTCCGGCACCATCAAGAATCGGCTCTCTCACCTGCGCTGGTGGGCCGAGAAGATCGGCAAGGCCGGCATTCTGCCGGCGGACAACACGCAACTCGGCGTGGCCGAGCGCCGCTATGTGACCAACATCAGCAAGGCCCAAGAACTGGGCACAGGTCTTGAACAGGTCACCGACGCGCACGTACGCATGAGCCTTCAGCTACAGGCCGCCTTCGGATTGCGTCGGGAGGAAGCGATCAAGTTCCAGCCCAGTTACGCGGATCGGGGCGACCACATCGCCCTCAAGGGATCGTGGACCAAGGGCGGTCGGGAGCGAACTGTGCCCATCACCACGACAGAGCAACGCGACGCACTCCACGCAGCACACCGCCTGGCGGGCACAGGATCATTGATCCCGGCAAACAAGACCTACATCCAGCAGCGGCACGTCTACGATGGACAGTGCAAGGCGGCGGGTCTGAGTCATATGCATGGCCTTCGCCATCAGTACGCGCAAAGCCGCTATGAGACTCTGACGGGGTGGTCAGCACCTGCAGCGGGTGGGCCACCCGTCAGGACGCTGAGTGCTACACAGCGAACCCAGGATACCGCAGCACGACAAATCATCAGCCGAGAGCTTGGGCACGAGCGGTTGCAAGTCACTTCTATCTATCTTGGAAAGTAGGCCTTGCCAGTCTGCTTGAACTCCACCTCCTCGTTTTCCCAGGTGGCCATCAGGCTGTGCAGCAATTGGGATAGATTTGGTCGCGTCATCGCTGCACCTCCAGCAGCACCTGCTCAAGACGATCTATCAGCTTCTTGGCGCGGCGCACTTCCTCTTCGTAGAGCGGTGTGGCGCTACCGTGGATGCAGGATTGAGCACACGCTCGGTCATTTCCAGCACGCGGTCAACGGCCTCCACGGCCTCCATCTTGGCCCAGCCATCGTCATTCAGCACCTTGCGAAGTGCGTTGCGCTTCGACTTGAGAATGCCCCTTTCTTGTGGCGACAAGTTGGCGTTGCCATCAAGATCACTGTCATCGGCAGACAGCAATAGAGCGCGATGCTCTTCGGGAATGCCCTTGAGAGCCCGAGCATAAAGGGCAACAGGCACGCTCTCCAGTAGCCTTTTCCGCGCCTTGCGCAAATTCTCAGTCAACGAGACGAACTCTCCTGGCGGAAGAGATTTTCCGTCAGCCCATTCACGAGCGTGCTTGGCAATATCCTCCGCCGCCTTGCGCAGGAACATCGCTGCCTCTTCAATGTCATGGCCATTGAGGTAGTCCTCGGCCTTTTCAATATCGCGCTTATCGTTTTCAGCTTTGACATTCTGTGCGGCGTTGCCCTGCAAGCGCACGAATTGCCACTCGGCATGACCGCTTCCGATGCGGCGGCGAAACTCGCGGAAGAACCCAAGTTCGTGGGTCAGGATGATTTTCTGATAGTTGGCGAAGGTGTCGGATAGCAGGATGTCCACCACCTTCATGCGGTTGCTCATGTCCAGGCTGACCAGTAGGTCATCAAGAACCAAGAGCTTGAGGTCGGATTCGTGCAGATTGACGAGTGACGCGGCAAAACGGACGGACAGTGCCAATTGAGTTAGCTTTGCCTCGTTCAAGAAGCTTTGAGGTCGCTTGATTTCTTCATCATCAATCTGGATGCCGAAGGATATTACTGGCTTCGTAAATATGAACGTGCTTTGGGTTGAGCCAATTGATCGCGGTGTTGTTGTCACTGCGATTTTTAAATTCACTTTTGCAGGGTCATCAGCAGCAAAGTGTTCGTCGTAGAACTGTTGGGCCTTCGTACTGATTGAATCCACTATCCCAGGAAGAACAGCCGCAAAAGCGTCCGTTTTTCGCCTGAACCGATCATAGGAGTTTGTCCCTGCAACACCACTTAATCCACGAGGATTTGGTATTTCGAATCTTATGGCATCCCACATCTGCAATGGGCTTCCACCACTGGTCGAGGCACAGAATGGCAATATCTCCTTTTCAAACAGCGGCCACAAATCGAAGTCTTCCGAATTGCGGAAGTGAGAGAAGCCGAAGAAGAAACGATAGGTGATGAAGTCGCTGGCAAGATCGCCTTTCAAAATGATGGGTTGATTGTAGGTTCCATGATCGGCCTGACTAATGCGATAGATAGTGTCGTTGCGGGTCTCTGTATCCCGCAACGTCAATGCGATTTCCCCAGGCCTGGGAGCCGTTTCATTCTGCTCATGCAGATTAAGCAAGTGTTGTGGATTCTCAGGATCGAAATACTTGGCGATACTGCCGTTCGGCTTCTTTCCTGCACTCTGGAGAAAGGTGTAGAGCGCCCAATATAGCGAAGACTTGCCTGCACCATTGGCGCCGTACACCAAAAGGTGGCGCCCCTCCAGCTTGAGCGAGAACTCACGGAAGGCCTTGAAGTTGGTGATGGCGATGTCGTGCAGGCGCGCCTTCATACCTTGCCCTCCTCCTTGATGACGGCGAGGAGATCGGGGCTGTCGGCGGATATGCGCAGCATTCGGTTTCGGATTTTCGATTCTGGTGCATTAAACGCTTTGTAAAGCTGGGTGATGAACTCGCGCTGCTGCGCTTCGGATGCATCGGATTTATAAGCGACAAGGTGCAATGCGATTTCGTCGATAAACAACAAGTCGTGCTCTGCCATGTGATCGCGGAAATAGCATTCCATCACACAGGCATCGATGAGGTCTTCAAAGAAGCCCGCAGCAGCCAGATCACCAAACCCATGTGCCGCTTGGGTCAACGCAACCAAGGTCGCAATGCTTTTCTGGACTTCTACCGCCGGCTTGACGACGGGAATCTGCTGAATCGGTGCCGCATCCACCTGAAAATTAAGACCCTGCATGTTTCCACGAAATCTAAGCCAGTAGTGAATCACTGACGAGTTCAGGACGGCGGACAAGTAGCGCGTGTCGATGCGCGATGTCTTGATGACATTCATCGAGAGCATTACGTAAGCTGGATCGCGCGTGAAATAGAACGTCGGTGACACGCATTTTCTCGGGGAAAGAATCTTGTTGCCTTCGCGAAAGAACGCTTCGTCACGTGGCCAGTGAAGGTTGAAATAGGCAATCTGGCCGGTCTGATTCTCGCGGCGTTCTTCCATGATCTCCCGAAACCGGGAAAGGTGCTTGATGATGGATGGAGCTTCATTTGGCGAAAGGAGCCCCTTTTTCGTATAAAGGATGCTCAAGTCTGTGGGGCTGCGGTGGTACTTTCTGATGTGAACAGGCTCATATAGCGGCTTCAGAAATCGGCGATCTTCCCCGCGAATAACTTTCGACTCTTCTTTGTCCAGGACAAAGACACCATTGCCGACGTTAATTCCGCGCTGTTCCGCCTTTTTCTCGCCAAGAGTTTTTATGTTCCTAGAGTTCATCCGGTCTGGATTTGGAACGATGCCCTGGGCTATTTCCGACTTTTCGATGTAGAAGTTCCCTCGCTGCTGGATTGCGTCGAGAATCAAATTCTTGTCGCTGGAATTGAACAGCAATGTCTTACCGGCCATCGCTACGCGATCTACTTCGACCATATAGGTCTGGAGATTGGCATCTTGATTTGGCACCCCAGAGGACAGTTTGTAAATGTCCTGGCGTGAAAAGTAGGATGGAGCCTTGGAAATTTCGGCCTTGTAGCGCTGTGGGCTCTGCTGCTTAATCAGCAGCATGACCATCGTCTGGATGGCCGCCGACTCGAATATCATGAAATCCTGGAAGTCGATCAGCTCGACGAGCAAGGCCTCCGCCAATATCTTGTCCCGCAATTTGGATGCACCAGCATTCGTCACCCAATTGTTCGTGGCAATGAATGACAGAATTCCTTTCGGCTTCAAAATATCCAAGCCTACATCTACGAAAAGATACCAGACGTCCATCTTTCCCTGATAACAG
This sequence comes from Gammaproteobacteria bacterium, assembly GCA_016705365.1. Classification (NCBI taxonomy): domain Bacteria; kingdom Pseudomonadati; phylum Pseudomonadota; class Gammaproteobacteria; species Gammaproteobacteria bacterium. Next base: position 1,258,900 of record JADIYI010000008.1, read on the forward strand.
GGAAGGTTGCGAAGGCCGTCGAATCGCTTTTTGTCGTCGTTTTCTTTGAAATACGGCGGATTGCCGATGACGATATCGAATCCGCCGACCAGTGAATGCCCGAACATCCAATACGGATCGAAGAAATCGGCTGTAGCCTGCGGGTCGAAGGGGTTCCATTCAGCAATATGCTGCGCCTTCTTGGATGAGCCGAGACTCTGGGCAAGTTCTCTCCCAAGCTCTTCTCGAAGAGTTTCGATCTTCTTCTGGAGGGCGAGCTTCTGGTCGCGCCTTTGCACACCGAAGTGGCCGTGGTAGAGGCTTTCGATTTCAGCTTCGATCTGGTGAACTCGCGCAGAAAGCAGTGTCATCTGAGCCATGTCGGGCAGGCCAAGGGGAGTATTGGCAGCAACGAACTTTGTTTCCAGGTTCGGCAGCGGACGGATGCCGTGGTTCTCCCGCTTGTTGCGGTTGGTGCGCTGATCGCAGATAAGGGAGATGAAAAGCGCAGCTTGGAAATCTGGATGGCAATGGGCTGGATGTCCACGCCATAAAGGCAGTTCTCAATCAGGTAAAGCTTTCGCCCGTAATCATCCTCGTTGTCGGCAAAGTCGCGCTCGATGGCGGCGATGGCGGCATCACGCGCGGAAATATCAGGAATCTTCGCGGCGGCATCAATCTGGAGTTGCTTCCAGCGCGCGTTGTCGGGGTCGAGCTTGTGGATGATGTAAACCAGCTTGTGCAGCATGCCCATTGGGAACGCGCCTGAGCCGCAAGCAGGGTCAAGAATCTTGCAGATGTGGATGGCATCCAGCAGCGTGGCGGCCTCTTTCTCGTTGAAGGGGTGCGCCCGCTCGGTGTAGGCGAAGAGGATGTCGAGACCGGCTTTCGCGTCCTGCTCGCTCATACCCGCCTTCGCAAGCGCGCCGGTGAGGTGCGCTTTGAGCGATTCGTCCACCATGTATTCAACGATGGGGCGCGGGGTATAGAAGGAGCCTGTCTGCTTGCGGGCGGTGGTCTTGGTTTCCTCGTTGTAACTGGCCAGCAGGTTCTCGAACACCTTGCCCAACAGTTCCGGGTCAAGCGCGATTTCCTGATCGACCGGCGTGTTTTCGACGATGGTGAACTTGTAGGCGTTCAGGATGTGCAGCAAGCCACGCACCTTCTCCCGCTTGCGCTTGGTGTCGCCGTATGCCCCGGACAGATCTTCTTCGTGCTCGCTACCGAAGAAAAGATGATTGGGGATGGCGGGGCGCTTTTTCTTGTTGCGTGAGAAACCATCTAGGTAGAGCTTTTTGCCCGTGCCGTCCTCGATGCGATCAAGGCACTCGAACAAGCCGCCGTTCAGAAAAGGCACGTCAGCAAAGTGTTCCAGCGCAGTGGCGGGGTCGCGGAAGTGGTCTTCGTAGCGGTAAAGCGTGTCCACGCCGTAGGTACTGCGGTTCTTCTGGAAGCCCTCGTCAGTGGCAAAAGCGCGGAATGGTTGTCCATTTTTATCCTTGCCCATACGCTGGTTGAGCGTGGCGAAGAACAAGTTTTGCAGGATGGCCTCGTTGTAGGTGGAGGCGTTGGGCGACAGGTCTTTCAGGATTTTCTTCAGGTCGGCCTCGGCAAAGAGCTTGTCGGGAACCAGCCCTTTCTCTTTCAGGAACCAGCAGAAGATGAGGCGCGTAAGCAGGCGGATCAGGCCGGTGGCGCGGCGCTTTTCGTCGTCCTTTTCGATGTCGGCCGGGAAATCGACTTGTGGCAGCGCCCAGAAATACCAGTTGGCGAGTTCGCGGTAGAAACGCTTGTTGAGTAGTTCGACATTGAAGACTTCTTCCCAGGCGGCATGAAGCTGGTCGAAGTTCTGGATGACACGGCGCCCCTCGGTCAGCTCGGCTAGCGAGAACGATGCCAGGATGTCCAGATGGCCGGGGTGCGGTTCGTCGATGGCGATGTTCTGGATCAGCGTGACCTTGCCCAGCACGTCCTTGTTGTCATCGCGCTTGTTTAGACGACGATTGATGACGGCAATGGAGAGCCGTCCGCCGATCTTGAACAGCACCATCACCGGCATGGGGAAGATGCGGTTGATCTGGCGGGCGATACCAGCGAGCTTGCCGCGTGCGTAGTCGCCATCCGCCAGTTCGATGGCGATGAAGACGTAGGACTGAAGCAGGGAGGTCTTGACGGCTTCATCCTTGAACAGCGCGGTGCTGCGGGAAAGCTCTTCGTCTGTAAGCTGGAACAACAGTTCAGCAGACTGCCAGCTTGCGATCAGTGCTGCCGGGTGTTCCAGCTTGGATTCTGAATCGAACTGCGCACGGAACTCGGCTACCGAAGGCGTTTCAACGGTACGGTCGGATGCGTAGCCCAAAGTGGAAAACAGCGACAGCGCAGCTTGACGCAAGGGCTGGCTGGAAAATTTTTGGATGTGCTGGCTGATTGCCTGCTTCATTTGGATGCTATTGCTCATGCTTGATCACCAGCCAAGTAATAAGGTCAAAGTCAGTTGTGGCCTTGATAGCGCTCTGGCTGCTCAACAGCTTGCCACCACGTCCCGAGAAGAGATTGCCTGCGTTTTTGCGTCCGAACTGCGCGGCAATGGCGGCAACCGCCTTGTCGAGCAGGCCGCTGTAGCGGCTCATGTCCTGCCCGTGCGCTGTCTCTTCGTCGAACAGCTTGCACAACTTGGCGTGTGGTTCGGTCTGGCCCTGGCAGACCGCGCGGAAGATTTCCAGAATCTGCTTGGGCGCGGTGAAGTTGTAGCGCACCTCGCCATCGTCGCGGATATAAACGAGGAAGTATGGTTGCAGCGGGTTGACTGCCTCATTGCCGGCGGCGTCGATGCGCTGCTTCAGGCAATAGATGATGCCGGGCTTGATGGCGCTGTACTCGGCGTGCGGAGGCACTACGGCGTAAAGGCCGAAGGGAGCTTCTTCCAGCTTCTCTCGGTTGGCTTCGATGTAGGTAGCCAACTCGATTCGGAAGTCATCCAGAGTGAACTCGCCCAAAGCGACGGATTCGTTGAAGTCTTCCAGATCCAGCACTTCGTCCTTGAGCCGCAACAGTTGCTTGTCGCGGTAGCGCATATCCTGCTTGATGAGGTCTTCCAGGTCTTCGGTTTGCAGGATGTTGTCTTCCGCCGTGGCGGCAATATCGACCAGCGCCATGCGCGCCTCGACACGGTTCTTGAGATTGATGTACTTGTTCAAGTCCGGCGTGGGCCAGAAGTTGACGAGCTGGATGGCGTTGTTGGGGCTGCCGATGCGGTCGATACGACCAAAGCGCTGGATGATGCGCACCGGGTTCCAGTGAATGTCGTAGTTGATGAGGTAGTCGCAGTCTTGCAGGTTCTGACCTTCAGAGATGCAGTCGGTGGCGATGAGGAGGTCTATTTCGCCATCCTGCGACATGGACTTCATCTTGCCCCGTTGTTTGGCTCGTGGAGCGAAGTTGGTGAGGATGTGGGTGAAGTCGGCTTGGCCGAAGGTGCTGCGGTTGGGGCGTGCGCCGCCAGACACAAGGGCGATGTGAACGCCCAGCGTGTTGCGTGACCAGTCTTCCAATTCTTCGTACAGATAGGCAGCGGTATCGGCGAAGGCGCAGAACACAATGACCTTGCGGTTTTCCTCGCCTAGCGTGTTGGTGCTGGGGTGACGAACTTTGTGTTCGATGAGGCGCTTGAGTTCGGCGAGCTTGGCGTCGCGCGCGGCATCGACGGCCTGGGCGGCGTCGGCCAGCAGCGAAAGCTGTTGCTTGTCGGTGGCCAGGTCGGCCAGCCAGGAGGCCACGTCCATATGCTCCATGCGGTACTTGAGCTTGGTGCCAGCCTGGAAGGCCTGAGCCAGCTCTTCGTCTTCTTCGGCTGGTTCCACGAAGAAATCAGGCTGGATGTCCTCCGCCGTCTCAGCTTGATGTTGCAGGAACTGCTTGAGTCGCTCTTCCAAGTCTTCGATCTTACTGACGGTGCGCTCCATGGTGATGGCAAAGGCGCGCACAGAGCTTTCCAGGCGCTTGAGGAAGTTCACCTTCATCATGCCGATCAGGAACTTCTCGCGGTTCTCCTGGCTGAAGTTCTTGACGCGATGGTCTTCGTACTGCGCCTTGAACGCTTCCAGCACGTACTTGGACGGCTTGAAGATGGAAAGCTGGTAGTTGTCGATCTCGTCGTTCAGCTTGTCATAGGAAAGGAAGCGGCCCTTGAGATCGATCTCGGAGAATACGGACTCCGGCTTCCTGCGCTTCGGAAATTGCCCGATCTGTGCCATCGAGGCTTTGTAATACTTCTGGATGTGCTTGCGCGAACGGGCGATGGTGAGTTCGTCCAGCAGGGTGAAGAACCCGGTGGAGAGCCTTTCCATCAGATCACGGGCATCCCGCTCGCCAGAGCGCCTGGCCCACTCCATGAAGGTCTTTTGGGCGACGGTGAGCGTGTCCTTGATGCTGTTGATGCCGAAGCTCTGCGAAAAGGCGGTATCCCGCCCTTCGGTGACGAAGTAGATTTGGTTGCGCAGGTCTTTGAGGTCGTTGTTGACCGGGGTTGCGGACAGCAGCAACACCTTGGTCTTGACCCCGGATTTGATGATGTCATCCATCAGCCGCTCATAGCGGCTCTTCTTGATGAGATTGCCCTCTTCGTCGCGCTTGCCCTTGGTGTTGTTGCGGAAGTTGTGCGATTCGTCGATGACGATCAGATCGAAGTTGCCCCAGTTGAGCGTTGCCAGGTCGATGCCATCTACGCGGCCGCTGTCACGTGACAGGTCGGTGTGCGAGAGCACGGTGTAGGCAAAGCGATCCTTGAGGAAGGGGTTGAGTTCGCTGTTGTTCTGGGCGAGATAGACGGTCCAGTTGTCGCGCAGCTTCTTGGGGCATAGCACGAGCACGCGGTCGTTGCGCAGCTCGTAGTATTTGATGACCGCCAATGCCGAATAGGTTTTACCCAGGCCCACGCTGTCGGCCAGGATGCAGCCGTTATGCTGGTTGATCTTATGGATGGCGCCTTTGACACCGTCCTTCTGGAAGTCGAACAATGCCTTCCAGACCTCTGTGTCGATGATGGCGGTTTGGTCGAACAATGCGGCGTCGGCTTCCTGCCCGGACAGGAAGCGCTCAAAGACGTGGTAGAGCGTCTTGAAATAGACGAACTCCGGAGCATGATCAACATAAAGCTGCTCCAGGTAGCACAGAACATCGGCCTTGACGTCGGCAACCAGTTTTTCGTCGCTCCAGATTTCATCGAACCATTGTTTGAGGTCGGCCCTGTCGCGGTCGCCATCGACAATGAGGTTCAGTTCGATGTTGGGCGTGTCGGACAAGCCGAGGCCGCGCCGGGTGAAGTTTGAGCTACCCAATAGCGCATGTTCACGTCGGCCATCGTCAATGTGATAGAGCTTGCCGTGCAGGAGGTTGGCCTGGCGGACTGAGCGGATATCGACCTTGTCGCGCAACCATGCAGCGCAGCGACGAGCAACTTCCTTCTGTTGCAGGCGGTTGGCCAACTCCATGCCTTCGTCTTCGATCTTGAAAGCTTTCTTGTCGGTCTTGTCCGGGTCGAGCGAAGCGATGAAGCTGGGTTCGCCGAACAGGAAGTTCAGATGATCGATCTGGTCAAGCTGACTGGACAGCGCATCGTAGGCGTAGATGGTGAAGTAGGCAGACACCACGGAAAGTTGACTGCCCACGGCCATTTTCTCGGCCAGGAAGTCGGCGACCTTGCCGCGAGTATGGTTGTCGCGGATGCCATGACTGATGATGTTTCTTTGAGTACTCATTTCTCACCCGATTGATCGGTGCGAAGCCATTTCGCCCCTCGCCCCTTGCCGGTCGATTCGATCAATCCCTCTGATTTCATCGCCCGCAGCACTAGTCGAACCATGTCCCGGCTCACGCCCGGGCAGGCTTCTTCAATCTCGGAAATCGAGAATGGCAGGGTGCGCCCCAGAACTTCCGTCCGCACCCGGTCGCCTTTGCTGCCACGGCCACGCTCGATGGTGCCGACACGCTCCTCGAACTCGCGGTAGGCCCGCAGCAAGGCACCCCAGAAATAGTCGAGCCAGGGTTTGACGTCGTGCTGCCCCTGGTGCCATCCCCGCGAGCTGGCTTCCAGCGTTTCGTAATAGCCTTCCTTGGTTTCCTCGAAGATGCGTTCCAAACTGATGTAGCGACCCACTGCATAGTCGAAGTGGTAGAGCAGCAGCAAGGTCAGCAAGCGGGACATGCGACCGTTGCCATCCGGGAAGGGGTGGATGCACAGGAAGTCGAGCATCGCCAGCGGCACCAGCACCAGCGGATCGGCCAGATGCAGATCCAGTGCGGTGGCGTAGCGCCCGGTCAGATCGGCCATGGCCATGGGTGTGAGGTGCGCAGCAACTGGCTGGAAGCGCAACCGCGACGTGCCATCGGGATGGCGTTCGATGATGTCGTTGTTGGTAGCCTTCCAGCGCCCGCCCGCCTGCGGCATATAGCGGTACAGCAGGGTGTGCAGTTGCAGCACTACGCCTTCGCTGAAGGGCATGTGCGCGGCCGACTCGTGGATCAGCGCCAGGGCATCACGGTAGCCGGCGATCTCCTGTTCGGAACGGCTCTTTGGTGTTGCGTTGCGGATGACCAGAGACTTCAGTCGCGAGGGTGAGACAACAACGCCTTCCAGGCGGTTGGATGACTCGGTGGATTCGACTACCGCGATCTGGCGCAGGCCCTTGAGGGCTTCGGGCGACTGCGCGGCGTAGAGTTGCTGCTTACCCTGGTACTCGCCCAGTGTGCGCAACGTGGCGGCCTGAGTGCCATCGAAGCGAAGCGCGGCAAGGTACTCGGGTGTGAGCGAGTGCATGGAAATGTAAGCCCAGGCTGTCTAAATGGGGTAATCATAGTCTTTAAATGGGGCATTGTCTCTAGAAATACCTCATTAAAAGTGTTTGATTACCCCATTTTCTGAACGTAGGCCCAGTCGCGAGGGGCTGGCATGGCCGACCAGGAAGGAAATGCCTAAAGAGGGCAATAATTTTACAATTACCCTATTTACTCCATTGTTTACCCCATCCCAGGCCCAACTCAGGGCAAAGGCAAACGGCAAGGGAACGGCACTCAAGGGACAACGGCCCTATCCTGAAAAGGAAAAGGCCGTTCTGCCCACTCGCTGCTGCGATACCCGGCCAAATCGTCCCTATGCTGTGCCGCTGCCCTCCGCCGCACTCAGATAATCCGCCCAGTCCTGCAACAGCGTCCTTCTCTGATCCAGCAGCAGCGCCTTGTTGTACGTCGCCCGCACCTTGTTGCTTTCCACGTGGGCAAGCTGCCGTTCAATTGCATCAGGCCGGTATCCGTTCTCATTGGCCCAGGTTGAAAAGGTCGTCCGCCAGCAATGCGGCGTCGTACCCCGGCCCAGGTTCATGTCGCGCATCGCGTAGGTCAGCCGGTTGGGCGTGGTGAAGCCCTTGCCGCTCCGGTGTGGGAACAAATAGCGGCCACCGCCCGTAATACACTGCAAATCCTTCAGTACGGCAATGGCCTGCACCGACAACGGGCTGACATGGTCACGCCGCGCTTTCATCTTCGCCGCAGGCCGACGCCACAGCGCATCCTCAAAGTCGAACTCATCCCACTCGGCATCCGCCGCTTCCCCTGGACGGCAGGCGGTCAGCGCAATCAGCCGCAGGCACAACGAAGTTTCCGGGTAGCCCCGGTAGCCGCGCAACTCCTGATAGAACTTCTGGATTTGCTCTCGCGTCATCGCCGCCTTGCTCTCGCTGAACGGCACGCGCAGCAGCCCACGCAGGCTGGGAATAGGATTGGCCTCGACCAGACCCCGCACCACCGCGAACTCAAAGATCGCCGCCAGATCGCCTTTGACGTGAATGGCCGCCCAGGCTCCGTGGGACTTGCATTCCTCCAGCAGCGGGCGAATCTGCTTGACGCCAATGTCGCTCATCGGCATCTCGTCGAGCTTCGGCGACAGGTACTTCCTGATGCGGGACTCTTTCGTGCGGTAGGAACTCTGTGCAAAGACTGGCTTGATCTCGGCCAGGTACGCCTGCGCCACCTTGGCAAACGAGCTTTCCTTTGCGCGCTTGCGTTCCTCCAGCACTTCCAAGTTGCGCTGCTTGACCTGCTTCCGCTCATGGGCAGGGTGGATGCCTTGCTTAACCAGGGCGCGTGCCTTCTCACGGGCAGCACGCGCCTCCGCAAGGCTTACTTGAGGAAAGCCGCCAATGGCAAAGAGGTTCTCCTTGCCTTGCAGGCGGTACTTCCACCGCCAGAGCTTGCCGCCGGTGGGCTTGACCAGCAGGAACAAGCCCCCGCCGTCTGAAAGTTTCCAATCTCGATCAGTCGATTTGGCCGACCTGACCTTGAGGTCGGTGAGTAGATTTTCGGGCATCGTTGGACTCCACTGCGGGGAAAAGTACCCCCACGGTTGAACACGAGTACCCCCAACGCTACCCCCGAATTTTTCAGACCTCGATGAACAATAGGAACGCTCAGCAGACCGTATTGTTTACGCAACCCATTGATTTCAAATGGGCCAATCTGTCCACTAAGCGCTACTGAGCGCCACCAAGATCCAGCAAATATCGTCAGACGTTGAAGCGAAAGTGCACCACGTCACCGTCCTGGATCACGTATTCCTTGCCTTCCAGACGCCACTTGCCGGCATCCTTGGCGCCCTGCTCGCCGCGACAGGCGATGAAATCGGCATAGGCCACCACCTCGGCGCGGATGAACCCCTTCTGGAAATCGGTATGGATCACACCGGCCGCCTCGGGCGCCTTGGCGCCGATGCGCACCGTCCAGGCGCGCACTTCCTTTTCACCGGCAGTGAAATAGGTCTGCAGTTCGAGCAGGCGGTAACCGGCCCGGATCACCCGGTTCAGTCCGGGCTCGTCGAAGCCGAGCTCGGCGAGGAATTCCGCGCGCTCGTCTTCCTCGAGCTCGGCGATCTCGGCCTCGAGCTTGTTGCAGATCGGTACCACGATGGCATTCTCCGTGGCGGCGAGTTGTTCCACCGCGGCAAGATGCGGATTGTCGCTGAAGCCGTCCTCGGCGACATTGGCGATATACATGGTCGGTTTGGCGGTGAGCAGGTGGAACTGCTGCAACGTTTCACGCTCGTCGTCGCCGGCAAGCGGCAATGTGCGCGCGGGTTTGCCCTCGTTCAGGTGCGGGATGAGCTTTTCGAGCAGCAGCTTCTGGCGGATCGCGTCCTTGTCGCCACCCTTGGCGAAACGGGAGACGCGCTGCAACTGCTTTTCGGCGCTGTCGAGATCGGCCAGGGCCAGCTCGGTATTGATGACCTCGATATCGTTGACCGGATCGATGCGGCTCGCCACGTGGACCACGTTGTCGTCGGCAAAACAGCGCACCACGTGCGCGATCGCATCGGTCTCGCGGATATTGGCGAGGAACTGGTTGCCGAGTCCCTCACCCTTCGAGGCGCCGGCGACCAGGCCCGCGATATCGACGAATTCCATCGCGGTGGGCACGATTTTCAGCGGTCTGACGATCGCCGCGATCTGCTCCTGGCGCGGGTCCGGTACCGGCACGATCCCGGTATTCGGCTCGATGGTGCAGAACGGAAAGTTCTCGGCACTGATGCCGGCGCGCGTCAGTGCATTGAAGAGTGTCGACTTGCCGACATTGGGCAGTCCGACGATGCCGCAGTTGAAACCCATGGTTTATTCAGCCCTGTAACTGTTGAGATGATTCATCGCGATCGGCCAGTTGCCACGCACCGCATCGGGCAGTACCCGGATGGCTTCCGCGATGCACAGATCGATCTTGCGGCGCTCATCGGGCGCGGCTTTCGACAGCACATGCGGTGTGACCCGTTCGCGGTCGCCGGGATGTCCGATACCAATGCGCAGACGATGGAACTCGCGGTTGTTGGCCAGCGCGCTGATGACATCACGCACACCATTGTGTCCGCCGTGTCCGCCACCGAGCTTGAAACGGATCTCCCCGGGTGGCAGGTCGAGTTCATCGTAGGCCAGCAGGATCTGCCCGACCTCGAGCTTGAAGAACCCGGCCATCGCTCCGACCGCCTGGCCGCTGCGATTCATCCAGGTCTGCGGTATCAGCAGGCGCACTTCCTGCCCCGCGATATGCACGCGGGCCGTCAACCCGTGAAAGCGGGCTTCGGGTTTGAGCGTGGCTGCGCAGGAGAGCGCCAGCGCCAGCACGAAATCGGCACCCGCATTGTGCCGGGTGCGCGCGTATTCGGGCCCGGGATTGCCGAGCCCGACGATCAGTGCGAGCGCTGTTGACACCGGTAAGGATCAGGAAGCGCGGGCCAGCGCCCATTCCGGGCTGGCCCGCGCAGCGGGTCAGGATGCGGGTTTCGCGGGTTCCGCGGCAGCTGCATCTTCCTCGCCCTCGGTCGCGCCGACCTTCGCTGCCAGAACCGTCGCAACCGGCAGGTCGTGCTCCGGGCCATGCGAGAGTTCGATGCTCTCGACGCCTTCGGGAAGTGTCAGTTCCGAAAGATGCACCGAATCACCGACATGGTACGGGGTCATGTCGACTTCGATGAATTCCGGCAAATCCTTTGGCAGACAGCTGACGTGCACTTCGTTGGCGTTGTGCTGGATCATGCCGCCCTGCTGTTTCACGCCGTGGCACTTTTCTTCGTTGATGAAGTGCAGCGGAATGTGGATGTGGAGCTTGCGGCCTCTGACCACGCGCTGGAAGTCGGCGTGCAGGATGCGCGGCTTGGCCGGATGGCGCTGCAGATCCTTGAGGATGACCTCTTCGGTATCGGCGTCCACGTTGAGCGTGATCAGGTGGGAGAAGAACGCTTCGTTCTCCAGCGCCCTGCTGAGGTCCTTGTGCGACAGGGAAATCGTGCGTGGTTCCCCGTCACCGCCGTAGATGATCCCCGGAACCAGGTTTTGGTGACGCAGGCGGCGGCTCGCACCTTTCCCCGCGTCGCCGCGTGCTGCGGCATTCAGAACAAATTCGCCAGACATGGTCTGTACTCCTTTGTGATGCGATCAGTCTCCGTGCGACCGGGATGACTGTCGCGGTTCATGAAAGAGGGAGAACGCTCCCTCCTGTTTGCATCAGCCAAACATCACGCTGATGGATTCCTCGTTGCTGACCCGGCGCACCGCCTCGGCGAGCAGCGGGGCGCTGCTCAGCTGACGGATCCGGGTGCAGGCTTGCGCCTCGGGCGACAGCGGGATCGTGTCGGTCACGACCAGCGCATCGAGCACCGAGGCGTTGATATTGGCGAGCGCATTGCCCGACAGCACCGCGTGAGTGCAATAGGCGATGACTTTCGAGGCGCCATGCTCCTTGAGCGCCTGGGCGGCCTTGCACAGCGTGCCGGCGGTATCGACCATGTCGTCGATCACCAGGCAGGTGCGCTCGCTGACATCGCCGATGATGTGCATGACCTGCGCTTCATTGGCCTTGGGGCGGCGCTTGTCGATGATTGCCAGGTCGAGATCGTTGAGTTGCTTGGCGATGGCCCGGGCGCGCACCACGCCGCCGATATCGGGCGAAACCACCATCAGGTTCGGGTAGCGCTGGCGTTCGATGTCGTCGATCAGGATGGCGGACCCGTAGACGTTGTCCACCGGCACGTCGAAGAAGCCCTGGATCTGTTCGGCATGCAGGTCGACGGTGAGCACACGGCTCACCCCGGCCTTGGCCATCATGTCGGCGACCACCTTGGCGCTGATCGGCACGCGGCTCGAGCGGACCCGCCGATCCTGTCGCGAGTAGCCGAAGTAGGGCACCACCGCGGTGATGCGCGAGGCCGACGAACGGCGCAGCGCGTCGATCATCAGGATCAGTTCCATCAGGTTGTCATTGGTCGGCGCGCAGGTCGACTGGATGATGAACACGTCCTTGCCGCGCACGTTCTCGTCGATTTCAATGCTGATTTCGCCATCGCTGAAGCGGTTCACGGTGGCACTGCCCATGCGCAGGCCGAGTCGCTGCACGATCTTGTGGGCGAGACCGGGATTGGCATTGCCGGTGAAAACCATCATTTCGGGCACGGCGGAATCCTTCGGGACTGTCTTGCTACGCAACGGCTGGGCTTCTGAAGCGGAAATTTGCTGTCGGGGATTGCTGGCGTTTCATATCGCTCGGCCACCCTGGAGGTAATTCCCGCATGAAAAATTGGCTGGGGCGGGAGGACTCGAACCTCCGAATGGCGGGATCAAAACCCGCTGCCTTAGCCACTTGGCGACGCCCCAATCGATGCTCAATACAGTGCTTCATGCACCGTGGAGTGGTTGATGCCCCGGGCAACGAACCAGTCCCATTCCTGCGGCACACCGGCTGCCACTGCGCGCGCCTGCCGTTCGCTGCCGAACGCGGCAAACAGGCAACTGCCGGTACCACTCATGCGCGCTGTCCCGTGGCGGGAGAGCCACCCGAGTGCCCGATCGACCTCGGGATACCGCTTCCTGACCACGGTTTCGCAGTCATTATGACCACCGCCCGCCAGAAAGCCCGCTATTGTCATTGTGGGCGTATTTCGTGTCAATTCCCGGTCTGCAAAAATCGCGGCAGTATTTACCGCGCACCCGGGTCTGATCACGAGGTACCAGCGCTCGGGCAGCTCGATGGCCTGGAGTTGCTCGCCGATGCCCTCCGCCCAGGCGCTGGCGCCGTGCACGAACACCGGCACGTCCGCACCGAGTTGCAGGCCGAGTTGCGCGAGTTCGGGCAGTGCGAGGCCGCAGCTCCAGAGTCTGTTCAGTGCCAGCAGCGTGGCGCCGGCGTCCGAGCTGCCACCGCCGAGCCCGCCGCCGGTGGGGATCCGTTTGCGCAATTCGATTTGCACACCGTTCCGGGCGGTGCAGTGTGGTGCCAGCAAGCGCGCGGCACGCATCACCAGGTTGCTCTCGGGTGAAATATCGGTGGGTCCGCCCCGCAGGGAGAGGGTCGCCTCGTCGGTGACGGTAAAACGCAGTTCGTCGCACAGATCGATCAGCTGGAAAACGGTCTGCAGCTGGTGGTAACCGTCAGGTCGGCGCCCGATGATGTGCAGAAAAAGGTTCAGCTTGGCGGGTGCGCGCAGTGTGACGGTGCGGCTCATGGGGCCGACGCACTCCAGCGATTGACCAGCACCGTCAAGACTGCATCCTGACCCTCGAGCCGGATCCGGGTCGGCAGCGATATGCCTTCGATATCGCGATAACTGCCAGGTTTGACCAGCCAGCCCGACTGCCTGAAGCTGGCGGCCTCGGAGTTGATGATTGCGGCGGAATCGAACGGTTGATCGGGTTGCGGGATGCCGCGGACCCAGAACTGCAGCGCCGCGACCGGAATATTCCAGCCCCAGAGTTCGCGCACCAGCAGATCCGGATCGGGATGGTGCCGCGGCTGGCCCTGCTGGTCAGTCCAGCTCACGCCATCGCGATCGCCGGAGAGAACCAGTTTGCCCATGCCGAGTGCGCCGCTGAGCACCAGGCGGTAGTTCGCTCCCTGTTGCTGCCAGCCGAGCGCAGCGCTGCCCGAGCCGCTTGCCGCGCGCACGCCGATCTTGCCGTTCAACGCCCAGTTCGCGCGCTGGTTGACCGCGGCGACATGTGCTTCCCAGTCGCCGGTGGGCGCCGGACGCAGGGTTTCCCGGGTACAGGCGCCGAGGCCGAGCGTCAGCATGACCACTATCGTGACGGCGCGGGGCAGCGCGGTGGTCACGGTGCGGGTGCCGGTTCGGGCTGTACCGGAGGGCTGACGCCGAGTCGCTCGGTGGTCGCGCGGATGATCGCGCTGTCCGGTGTGCCGGCAAGTCCCTTGCCCCAGACGAGCCGCGCCTCGTCGGTGCGTCCCATCACCCACAGGACCTCGCCGAGGTGGGCCGCGACCTCGTGATCGGGAAAGCGGTCGAAGGCCTTGCGCAGGTTTTCGAGCGCGAGTTCAAGGTTGCCAAGCCGGTACTGTACCCAGCCCATGCTGTCGAGAATGGCGGGATCATCGGGCTTGAGTTCGAGCGCGTGGCTGATCAGTGCGAGGGCCTCGGCGAAACGGTCGGTGAGGTTCGCGAGCGAGTAGCCGAGCGCGTTGAGCGCCAGCGAATTATCGGGATCGAGCGCCAGCATGCGCCGCAGATCCTGTTCCATGGCTGCCACGTCACCGCGTTTCTCGCTGACCATTGAGCGGGCGTAGAGCAGTGCCGGCTCCTCGGGCTGCTCGGCCAGTGCGTTGCTCAGCAGCCGCCACGCGCCGTCATAATCCTTCGATTCCACCCGCAACTCGGATTCCAGTAGCAACAGCCGAAGTTTCTGGTCGGGCCAGCGCGCGCGCAGCTCCGTCATCGCTTCGCCGAGCGCGGTCGGGCCGCGGGTGCGGCTGATGAGCTCGCAGCCGCGCGCCAGTGCGGCGATGAACATCGGCGAGGGTTTGACCTCGAGATAATGGGCAATGGCAGCGTCATTGTCTCCCTGGCGCTCGGCCTCCTGTCCGAGATAGAAATGCGCGGCATTCAGTTGCTGGCCCGCCGCGAGGAGTGCGTTCAATTGCTCGCTCATGCGCTCGAATTGACCGGTCTCGTGGTAGACCAGGGCCAGGGAAAGCCGTAGTTCGGCATCGTCCGGCTGCTGCGCGACGAGAATCCGAAACTGCTCCTCGGAGCGTGCCAGATCGGTTTTTGCCAGCAGTCTTGCGTATTGCAGGCGCAGGCGGGTGTTGTCCGGTGTATCGCGCAGCGCCTGCTCGATGCGGGCGTAAGCCTTTTCGGTATCGCCGAGGTTCTGGTAGACCTGCGCTTCGATCAGAATCGCCTGGTAGTTGTCGGGGTCGAGTGCCAGCACTTCCCGCACCCTTGCGAGCGCGAGCTCGTTTTCATCGACACTCTGCAGGAGTACCGCGCGCGCGATCAGCACATCGACTTCGTTTCCCGGACCCAGTGCCTCGAGCTCGGCGAGCATCTCGCGGCGCTCGCTCGGCGCAAGCTCGAGCGAGCTTGCTGCGATAACCGCGAAATTGCTGGCGCCGCCGGCATCGTGCGCCGCCCGCATGTGGGCGAAGGCCTCCCGCGGCCGGCCGGCGCGGGCGAGTTCGGTGGCCGCGGTGAACTGGGCTTCGGGTTCTTCCGGCTCCGCCGCGGCCCACAACAAGGCGGCCTCGAG
Organism: Gammaproteobacteria bacterium; assembly: GCA_016705365.1. Taxonomy (NCBI): domain Bacteria; kingdom Pseudomonadati; phylum Pseudomonadota; class Gammaproteobacteria; species Gammaproteobacteria bacterium. The sequence continues at coordinate 1,273,944 of JADIYI010000008.1, forward strand.
GGTGGCGCGGTCCGCTCCGAAGTAGCGGGCCATGCGGGTGGCGCGTGCCGCGACCCCGGCGTCGTGGGTACGTGCTGCCTGTTGCAGATAGTTGCCCAGCGCCACGTCGAGCACGCCCCGGCGTGCCGCGAATTCCGCCACCAGCAATGCGTACAGCGTATCCTCGGGAAACGGTCGGTAAGTGGGTTCGGCGCTTGCCGGCAGCGGTTCGGGGGCGGTGACTGCTGCCGGCACCGGCTGCGCAGCACCGCTGCAGGCGACCATGATGCCCGTCAGCACAACGCCGGCAGCAACGCGTGCGAGGCGGCTGGTCGCGGCGAAAAAGCTATGGAGGTTCGATATGCTCATGGATCGCGGAATGTGTCGCCAACGCGACGGAAGCGCAGGATTCTGCACAATTTGTCCGCGAATTGATACACTTTGGCAGCGTTCCAGTTCCCCTTGTTGCCCCGTGAGAGTGTGTTGCGTCGCCTGCGCCGATGCGCGGGGCGGGTATTCCTGATTCATGAGTCTGCTTGTAATAGGCCTCAACCACACCACCGCCGCGATCGAAATGCGCGAGCGTGTGGCCTTCTCCCCGGAACAGATTCCGGAGGCCTTGCTGCGCGCGCTGGATGGTACGGGCCTGGCCGAGGCGGTTATTTTGTCGACCTGCAACCGCACCGAGCTGATTGCCGCGACTCCTGCCGGTGGGGACGGCGAGGAGTGTGCGCTCGACTGGTTTTCCACGGTTCACCATCTGAGTCGCGCGCAGCTCGACGGCTCCCTGTATCGGCATCGGGATGCCGAGGCGATGCGTCACCTGATCAGGGTGGCGAGCGGGCTCGATTCGATGGTGATGGGAGAGCCGCAGATATTCGGCCAGCTGAAATCGGCCTATTCCGCCGCGCGTCATGCGGGTACGGTGGGCGCGGAATTGAGCCGTGCCGTGAGCCATGTGTTTGCGGTTGCGAAGAAGGTGCGCACCGAGACGGCGATTGGCGAGAATCCGGTCTCGGTCGCATTCGCCGCGGTAAAGCTGGCCCGCCACATTTTTTCCGATCTCGCGGCGACCACGGCATTGCTGATCGGCGCCGGCGAAACCATCGAGCTGGTGGCGCGCCATCTCTCGGAAGCGGGCGTGCCGCGGCTGATTGTCGCCAATCGCACACTGCACCGCGCCGAGCAGATCGCCACGCGGTTTGCGGGCGAGGCGATCCTGCTCGCGGAGATTCCCGACAACCTGGTGCGCGCCGACATAGTCATCAGCTCGACGGCGAGCCAGTTGCCGATTCTCGGCAAAGGCACCGTCGAGCAGGCCATGCGCGCGCGCCGCCACAAGCCCATCTTCATGGTTGATATCGCGGTTCCGCGTGACATCGAGTCGCAGGTGGCGGAGATCGACGATGTGTATCTCTACAGCATCGACGATCTGCAGCAGATCATCGATGACAACCGGCGCGCCCGCGCCACGGAAGCCGAGCGCGCCGGCACCATCATCGACGCCGGGGTGCAGGCTTTCCTGGACAGCAGCCGCAGTCTCGATGCGGTGAGTGCGTTGCGTGACTACCGCGAGCGCGCCGAGCGGCTGCGGGACCAGGAGCTCGAGCGCGCGCAGCGCCAGCTGCGTGGCGGGGCTGCCGCGGATCAGGTGCTGGAGCAACTGGCGCGCGGCCTGACCAACAAGCTGTTGCATGGCCCGAGCGTCGAGTTGCGCAGGGCCGCGGCCGAGGGGCGCACGGAGCTGCTCGACTGGAGTCGCCGCCTGCTCGGCCTCGAGCACGGCGCTGCCCCTGGTGACGAGGATCCATGATAAAGAAATCCCTGCTCGACAAACTCGCGCAACTCGGCGAGCGACACGAGGAGCTCTCGGCATTGCTCAGCGATTCGGGCGTGATCGGGGATCAGAACCGCTTTCGTGCCTACAGCCGCGAGTATGCCGAGATCGGCCCGGTGGTTGCCGCGCATGCCGAATATCTCGCGCTGCTTGGCGCTATCCGCGAAGCCGGACTCATGGCGCGCGATGCGGACGCGGAGATCCGGCAGCTGGCCGAGGAAGAGATACAGAACGCCTCGGCGCGTCGCGATGCGCTCGAACTCGAGCTGCAGAAGCTGCTTTTGCCACGTGATCCGCGCGATGCGAGCAATGTGTTTCTCGAAATCCGCGCCGGCACCGGGGGTGACGAAGCGGCGATATTTGCCGGCGATCTGTTCCGCATGTATGCGCGTTTCGCGGATCGCGCGGGCTGGCAGGTCGAGGTCGTCAGCGAGCGCCCCGGCGAGCACGGCGGCTTCAAGGAAATCATCGCCAGCATTGCCGGGCGCGAAGTCTATTCGCGGCTCAAGTTCGAATCCGGGGCGCACCGGGTGCAGCGAGTGCCCGAAACCGAGGCCCAGGGACGGATCCACACTTCCGCCTGCACCGTGGCGGTGATGCCCGAGGTGGCCGCTATCGAGGAGGTCGAGATCAACAAGGCCGATCTGCGCGTCGATACCTATCGCGCCTCGGGAGCCGGCGGCCAGCATGTCAACCGCACCGATTCGGCGATCCGCATCACGCATCTGCCGAGCGGCATCGTGGTCGAATGCCAGGACGAGCGCTCGCAGCACAAGAACCGGGCGCGGGCAATGGCATTGCTGCAGGCCAAGCTGCTCAGCAAGGCGCAGGAAGAGCAGCAGCAACAGCAGGCCAGCGAGCGGCGCAGCCTCGTGGGCAGCGGCGATCGCTCCGAGCGTATCCGGACCTACAACTTCCCGCAGGGCCGCATCACCGATCATCGCATCAATCTCACCCTCTACAAGCTGGCCGAGATCATGGATGGGGCACTCGAGCACGTGATCCAGCCGCTGGTCAACGAGTACCAGGCGGAACTGCTCGCGGCGCTTGCGGATTAGCGGCGCACGTCCGATGGACAACGGGCAGCACACCACGATCCGCGCCCTGCTCGCATGGGCGCGGACCAGTCTTCCGCAAGAGGAGGCCCGCACTGACAGCGAGGTCCTGCTCGCGTTTGTCTTGCAACGTTCACGCACCTTTCTCTACGCACACGACCAGGACCAGGTGCCTTCGCTTGCGGCCGCGCGCTACCGGGGGCTGATCGCGCGGCGCCTCGATGGGGAGCCGGTTGCATATCTGACCGGTCAGCGTGAATTCTGGTCGCTGGATCTGCGGCTGAGTCCTGCCACGCTGGTGCCGCGTCCGGAAACCGAGCTGCTGGTGGAGCGCGCCCTGCAACTGCTCGGACCGGCCGCGGCGCGGGTGCTGGACCTGGGAACCGGCAGCGGTGCGATCGCCCTGGCGCTGGCCAGGGAGCGTCCCGCATGGCAGGTGCTTGGAGTGGATATCGACCCGGCCGCGGTCGCGGTGGCCACGGCGAATGCGATGCGGCTCGGGATCGGCAACGCCAGTTTCGTCGCCGGCAGCTGGTATGCGCCCTGCGCCGGGCGCTATTCCCTGATCGTGTCCAATCCACCTTATGTTTCCGAGGATGATCCGTGCCTGGGAGCATCCGGCCTGCGTCATGAACCACGCGCCGCGCTCGCCTCGGGGAGCGACGGGCTCGATGCCCTGCGTTGCGTGATTACCGGTGCACTGCAGTTTCTGGAGCCGCATGGAGCATTGCTCTGCGAGCATGGCGCGGAGCAAGGTGAGGCGGTCCGGCGGCTGTTCGCGGATGCGGGTTTCGCGCCGGCGTATACCGAGCGTGATCTGGCCGGCCGCGAACGGCTAAGCTGGGCGCGGGGGCACGCACATGAATGACGAGCAACTGTTGCGCTACAGCCGGCACCTGTTGTTGCCGGAAATCGATGTGAGCGGGCAGCAGCGACTGCTCGAAGCCACGGTGCTGGTGGTTGGCCTGGGCGGCCTCGGTTCTGCGGCGACACTGTATCTGGGTGCCAGCGGCATAGGTCGCCTGATGCTGGCCGATGATGATCTGGTCGAGTTGTCCAACCTGCAGCGGCAGGTGATTCACAACAGCGCTGCGATCGGCCGCGCCAAGGTTGATTCGGCGGCGGCGACGGTGCGGGCCATCAATCCGGATGTGCGCACCGTGCCGATCCGGGAACGGCTCGACGAGGCCGGTATCGGGCAGCTGCTGGACGAGGTCTCGCTGGTACTCGACTGCAGCGACAACTTCGCGACCCGTCATGCCATCAACGCGGCCTGCTTTGCCGGGCGGGTGCCGTTGGTCAGTGGTGCCGCTCTCGGCTGGGAGGGGCAGATCGCGGTGTTCGATCCGCGCACTGGCACGGGCCCCTGTTATCGCTGCCTCTATCCGGATGCGAATGCAGTCAGCGAAAGATCCTGTGCCCGCAACGGGGTGGCGGGGCCGGTGGTCGGCACCATCGGGGTGCTGCAGGCGTTGCAGGCACTGAAGTTGCTGTGCGGCGCGGGGGATGCACTATGTGGCGAACTGCTCGCATTCGATGCTTTGGCACTGGAATTTCATCGTTTGCGCATCGCGCCACGCGCAAATTGTCCGGTTTGCGCGGCGTGACGACGCCGGGCGTGGCCTGAGCGCGCAGGAAGCGCCGGACTTGGGTCGCGCCTGCGGCGACCGAGGGGAAACCGGCCTGTTTTTGCGCTGCTAGACGGGTCCCTTGTTCTGCCAGATACGGCCGAGCGGGAAGCGCGCCACGGTAGAGCGTGGCTTTTCCGGGCTCGGGCCATCCTCGGCGCAATCCGCTGCCCTGAAGAATATGTGCAAGCTGATGCCGGTGGGCACGTTCTGGTGAATCCGCAGGTGGCCGCCCTGCGCGTGCACCAGGGCGTGGATCTCGGCCAGATCATCGAGCGCACCGCCACTTGGACGGTGCTGCTGCGGCGCGACGCTCAGGCGTTCGATTTCGGCGGCCTCGAGTTGCGATGCCGAATCCTCTATCACCAGTTCCACGAAATTGCCCTCGAAGCCTTCGCGGCAGGAGATGCAGGAACGTTTGCCGGCATTGCTGTTGCGCAGACGGATGCCGAGGGTTCCCCGGGGATCGAGCGCACGGCGTGCATGGCGGATGCCGCGCAGCATGATCTGGTGAAACACCACCGGGTCGCACTGCGCCGGCGGCAATGAAGACTCCAGTTCGTTGTCAAAGCATGCGCCGGCGGGAAGCAGGATGCGCTCGAGGTCGACGATGTCTTCTGCCAGCGGTTTGAGCGCGATCAGTGCTGGCGGCGATGGCTGCTCGGCCTGCCCGGCCACCTGGTGGATCAGGGCCTGCGCCTGCATCGTGGTTTCCACCAGCTGCTCGAGCTGCTGCAACACGCCTGCGTAATCACCGGCATCGGTCAGCACGTCCTCGACGCGGCTGATGACCGAGGCGGTTGCATCACCGATTTCCACGCGTTGCTGTGCGCGATGGTGCTCGAGATCGTGTACCGTCGCGAATTCGGCGCGGTTGTCCGCCTGCGGCAGATCCCCGGGTGCGAGCCATATGCCGCCGGTTCCGCAGAGCGCACCATCGGTGGCGCGCAGCGGGAAATAAAAGCAGTGATGTTCGCCGCGCCGGGTGCCGTGGCCGGCGCAGCGAAACTCGGAAAACCCGGCGCCGGTCTCGATGAGGCGACGGTCCGCTTCGTGCAGCGCCATGGCGAGTTCGTCGGGAAACACTTCCACATCGGTCTTGCCGAGCAGCATCGTCTCCTCGATTCCCAACAGTTCCTCGAAGGGCGGGTTGGTCGCCAGGTAGCGGCCGTCGAGGTCCTTGATGTAAAGCGGCAGTGGTATGCGACGCAGCGCTTCGCGCAGTTGCTCGCGCGCGTTGCGCGCCTCCGCCAGTTCCCGGCTGCGGGAAGTGGCGTCCTGCACGCTGAGAAGTACCCGCTGTGGCATGCCGGGCCGGGCGCGCAGCGGCGCGGAGAAACATTCCAGCCAGCGCTTGCCGGTGGCGGATTCGACCGCATAGAGGTTGTTGTTCACCCTGCCGGTATTCAGCGTGTGGGTGATCTGCTGCAGGCACTCGGCACCTGCGGCGGCCCCGAAGAGTTCGGAAATACGGCGATCCTCGAGCTCGGATGGCTGCTCCGCGAGTACCCCTCCGGCCACCGAGATGCAATGCATCACGCGGCCCTGCTCGTCGAGCAACAGGCAGGTCAGTGGAAACGAGCGTGCGATGTATTGTGCCATCTCTTCCTGGGTGCGCCGTGACAGGCGCGCCCCCACCTGCTCGCTGATGTCCGCGACTTCCGCCATTACCTCGTCATCGCCCAGCAGGTGCAGGTGGTAGCGTCGCCAGCGCGTGAATTCGCCGCGGGCCAGGAGCATCACCTCGCGTGTTTCGCTGATGCCGCTTTCGTGCACCCGCTGCAAGGCTTCGGAGAGATCGAAACCATCGCAGGGGGGCGCGGTCTGGGCGGCACTCAGGCCGTCCATCGGGTCGCCCGGTCGGTCTTCGAGCAGCGCGGCGGCCGGGTTGCACCAGTCGACCCGGAAGACGCCGTACGCATCGCGCCGATAGACCGTGATGCCGGTATCGCAGTCCGCCAGCCACCCGGCGTTATCCGGTCCCGCAGCCTTGGCGGTCGCGGAATCGCCGGCAACCGCAAGAGGTTCCTGCGCCTCCTGCTGCGCATGATAAAAGGTGCCGCCGATCGACAGCGGAGCGCCGCCCGCGTCGAGTTCCACGCTGATGTCATCGGAGACCACCGGCAGCCAGGCCCCGTCGCGCCTTCGAACACGGTAACTCACCGGATGGGGTGGGGCGGAGCCATCGAGCACCCGGTGCACCTCGGCAACCAGCCGGTCGATGTCATCGGCGTGGATCAGGGATTTCCAGTCGCCGATGCCGGTACCGGTCTCGCTGCCCGCATAGCCCAGGTCGCGCAGGGTGGTGTCGGAGAAGCAGGCATGCTGGGTCGCCAGCGTGATGCGCCATGACCCGGTACGCAGCACCGGGTCGCCCTGGGTCAGCGCCGCGGGACTCGCGGCAACGGCAGTCCTGGTTTGGGCCGGTGCGGATGGCTCGGCGAGCAGTTCACCCAGGCTTGCTACCGAAAGTTCCTCGAGTATCAGGATCTGGTGCAACCCGGCACGCAACCCGCGCACCAGTTCCGCCCGGTCGCCGTGGCGGGTCGCGGCGCTCAGTATGCCGAAGCAGCGAATGGTGGGCGCGAGTCGCGTGAGCTGCCCCAGCAGCCGCTCGGGTGTCAGGCCGGCGAAGCCAAACCCGAGGAAGCAGAATTCGCAGTGGGCAGCCTCCGCGGGTAGTTCCGGACCCGCGGGGTCGGCGCTGATGATCTCCGGGCGCAGCTGAGCCGGCAGCGAGCGCAACAGGCTTCGCAGCAGATGCGACTCGAGCGGATCTTCGCACAGCAGGAGTGCGCGCGATTGCTTGCTTGCGGGGACCAGCGTCATGTATTGCCTTGCCTGATGGCAGCTCCGCCGATTCTATTGCGCCTGTCGATACTCTGCTACCCCAAAGCAACGGTAATAAGCGCCAGGGCGGTGCCAGCGCGATTGCGGGTGAGGCACCTTGTCGCTAAGCTGGCCCGCTTGCGCAATGACGGACCCGAAAGAATGCAAGAACAATCCGCTGAAAATGTCGATGGCGTCACGCCAGCCCCGGCCACGGTAAGCTTTCGCGAACTGGGGTTGCCGGAACCGCTGCTGAAAGCGATCGACGATCTCGGCTTCCGCCACTGCACGCCCATCCAGCAGGAGGTCCTGCCGCATACCCTGCTTGGCAATGACTGTATCGGCAAGGCGCAGACGGGAACCGGCAAGACGGCGGCGTTTCTGCTGACGATACTGAGCGACCTGCTGAACAACCCGGCCGAGGAGCCGCGCTACGCGGGCGAACCGCGGGCGTTGGTCATCGCGCCGACCCGCGAACTGGTGATGCAGATCGCCAAGGACGCCGAAGACCTGTCGCGCCACACAGACATTCACATCGTTACCCTGATCGGCGGCGTCGACTATGATCGCCAGCGCCAGCAACTCGAGCGCAAGCTGGTCGATATCCTGGTGGCGACCCCCGGGCGCCTGATGGATTTCCACAGTCAGCGCCAGATTCACCTCGATCGCGTCGAGTTGCTGGTGATCGACGAGGCCGACCGCATGCTGGACATGGGATTCATACCCCAGGTGCGCCGCATCATTCGCCAGACTCCGCAGAAGACCCACCGCCAGACCATGTTCTTCAGTGCCACGTTTACCGAAGATGTGGTGCGGCTGTCCGATCAATGGACCTACAACCCGGTGCGGGTGGAAATCGAGCCCGACAGCATCGCGGCCAAGGATGTCGAGCAGCTGGTCTACCTGGTCGAATCCGGCAAGAAACTCGATCTGTTGCTGAACCTGCTGCGCCAGCCCGAGGCGGCGAGTGTCATGGTGTTCGCCAACCGCCGTGACCAGGTCCGCAGACTCCATGAGCGCCTGGCACGCGCGGGAATTCCCTGTGGGATCCTCTCCGGAGAGGTGCCCCAGCACAAGCGGATGAAAACCCTGGAATCGTTCCGTTCGGGCGAGTTTCGGGTGCTGGTCGCCACCGATGTGGCCGGTCGCGGAATCCATGTCGAGGGGGTCACCCACGTGGTGAATTTCACCTTGCCCGAGGATCCCGACGATTATGTGCATCGCATTGGCCGCACCGGGCGTGCCGGGGCGACGGGCACCTCGATCAGCTTTGCCTGCGAGGACGACGCGTTCCTGTTGCCGCAGATCGAAGAGCTGCTGGGGCAGAAGCTGGCCTGCCTGCATCCATCCCCCGAGTTGCTCGAACGCCGCCGCTAGCCTGTGCCGGGCTGCGCCGCGCGTAGCGACCAACGGCTGAGCCGCGGATTCGAGGCGCGCTTCAGAGCCTGTACGTCGGGTTTCTAGGCGTCGGGGTTCTGCAGGATCGCCGCGAACTCGGTGCCGTGGCGGTGACGCCCCAGTTCCTCGAGCAGGGTTTGCTGTTCGGGTCCGCGAGCGTCGAGCTTGCCACCAGCGGCCACGAACAGCTTGATGAAATCGGCAAAATCCTCGATTCGCATGCTCTGGTAGGCGCGCAACAGGCGATGAAAATCGGCATTCCGGTTCGCGGGGGGCGCCAGCTCGAGAAAGCTGCGCACACGCTCCGGTGTCCACACTTCGTCGATGACCTTCTGCTTCTCCTTGCGTTGCATCGAATCATTCCCCGTCGAGTTTGCGGCGCAACAGTTCGTTGACCTGTTGCGGGTTTGCCTTGCCCATGCTCGCCTTCATGACCTGTCCGACAAAAAAACCGAACAGCTTGACGCGCTTGTCGGGGTCGGTGGCGCGGTAGCGGGCGACCGGCCCGGCATTGTCCGCCAGCGCCTTGTCGACCAGCGCCTCGATCGCGCTGCTGTCGTCGAGCTGGCGTAGCCCGCGGGCATCGATGATCTGGTCGGCCTCGCCTTCGCCGGCCCACATCGCCTCGAACACGGTCTTGGCGATCCTGCCGGAAATCGTCCCGTCCAGGATGCGTGCGATCAGTGCGCCCAGTGCCGGAGCGGACACCCGGCTGGCACCGACCTCGAGGCCCTCGCGGTTCAACTGGCCGAGCAACTCCACCATGACCCAGTTGGCGCTGATCTTGGCATCACCGGCGCCCTGCGTGACCTGCTCGAAGTAATCGGCCAGTTCGCGGCTCGCCGACAGCACGCTCGCATCGTAGGCGGTCAAGCCGTAACTGGAGCGGAAGCGCTGCACTTTCTGGGCCGGAAGCTCCGGCAACCGGGCGCGCACCTGCTCGATGAAGGCGTCGTCTATATGTACCGGCAACAGGTCGGGTTCCGGGAAGTAACGGTAATCGTGGGCCACCTCCTTCGAGCGCATCGGTCGGGTCTCGTTGCGAACCGGATCGTAGAGGCGGGTTTCCTGCGCGACGCTGGCACCCGATTCGAGCAGTTCGGCCTGGCGCAGGCGCTCGACTTCGATGGCTTTCTCGACAAAGCGGAACGAATTGAGGTTCTTGATCTCGGTACGCGTGCCGAGCGTGTCGCTGCCCGGTTTGCGCAGCGAGAGGTTGACGTCGCAACGCAACGAACCTTCGGCCATGTTGCCGTCCGAGATGCCGAGGTAGCGCACGATCGAGTGGATCTGGCGCAGGTAGGCGACCGCTTCCTGGGCGTTGCGCATTTCGGGTTCGGAGACGATCTCCAGCAAGGGCGTGCCGGCGCGATTGAGGTCGATGCCGGTTGCGCCGTGGAAATCCTCGTGCAGCGACTTGCCGGCATCCTCTTCGAGGTGGGCGCGCGTCACCGCGATTCGCTTCGAGCTGCCGTCGGGCAACTCGATCGTTACCGCGCCTGCCCCGACGATCGGGTAGTCCAGCTGGCTGATCTGGTAGCCCTTCGGCAGGTCCGGGTAGAAATAGTTCTTGCGATCGAACACGGATACCCGCGCGATGTCCGCGTCTATGGCCAAACCGAATTTCACCGCCATCGTCAACGCCTCTGCATTCAGCACCGGCAGTGTGCCGGGCATCGCAAGGTCCACGGCGCAGGCCTGGGTGTTGGGGGCGGCGCCAAAGCGGGTGGCCGCTCCGGAAAAGATCTTGCTGCGGGTGGCGAGCTGAACATGGATTTCCAGGCCGATCACGGTCTCCCAGTCGTTGTGCATTTGCTGCCTCCTGTTCAGGCCGCGGTGCCGGGTTGCGCGAGGTGCCAGTCGGTGGCCTGCTGGAAGCGATGCGCCACGTTGAGCAGCAGCGCCTCCTGCAGATGATTGCCGATCAGCTGGATGCCGATCGGCAGCCCCCGGCTCAGCCCGCCTGGCATTGACAGCGCCGGCAGCCCCGCGAGGTTGGCGGCAATCGTGTACACGTCTTCGAGGTACATGGTGACGGGGTCCGCGCTCTTTTCCCCGAAACGGAAAGCCGGCGAGGGCGAGGAAGGCCCCGCGATCACGTCAACCCGGGCAAAGGCGGCGCGGAAATCCTCCGCGATCAGCCGCCGGATTTTCTGCGCCTGGCGGTAATAGGCGTCGTAATACCCCGCCGACAGGGCGTAGGTGCCAACCAGGATCCGTCTTTTCACCTCGTCGCCGAAGCCCTCGGCACGGGTGCGGGAATACATGTCGTGGAGGTCGCCCGGATTCTTGCAGCGGTAGCCGTAACGCACGCCGTCGTAGCGGGCGAGGTTGGTGGAGCATTCGGCCGGTGCAATGACGTAGTAGGCGGGAACCGACAGCCGGGTATGCGGCAGACTGATCTCGTGCACGCTGGCGCCGAGGTCCTGCAGCCGGGCGAGGCCCGCGTGCACCGCCTGCTCGATCGCGGGGTCGAGTCCGGAATCGAAGTATTCGCGCGGCACCCCTATCCGCAGCCCCGCGATGTCGTCTTCGAGGGAGTCACTGTAGTCCGCAACCGGTGCGTCGATGCTGGTGGAATCCCGCGGATCGAACCCGGCCATGGCGCCGAGCAGCAGGGCAACATCGGCGGCGGAGCGGGCCATCACCCCGCCTTGGTCGAGGCTCGAGGCAAAAGCGATCATGCCATGGCGCGAGACCCTGCCGTAGGTTGGCTTGATGCCGGTGATCCCGCACAGTGCGGCAGGCTGGCGGATCGAGCCACCGGTATCCGTGGCCGTGGCGGCCGGCACCAGGCGCGCGGCAACCGCGGCTGCCGAGCCACCCGAGGATCCGCCCGGCACGCGACCGGTGTCCCAGGGATTGCGTACCGCTCCGTAATAGCTGGTTTCATTGGATGAGCCCATCGCGAACTCGTCCATATTGGTCTTGCCAAGCGTCACACAACCGGCAGCGGCCAAGCGACTGACCACGGTCGCGTCATAGGGCGGAAAGAAGTTGTCGAGCATGCGCGAGCCGCAGGAGGTGCGCAGGCCCGCGGTGCAGAAGATGTCCTTGTGGGCGATCGGCACCCCGCACAGCGGGCCGCCTTCGCCGCGCCCGCGTTGCTCGTCGGCGCGGCGGGCGGCCGCGAGGGCGCCTTCGTGGTCGATGGTGATGAAGGCATTCAATTCCGTGTTGCGGGTCTCGATGCGTTCGAGCAGATGCCGGGTGATTTCCAGCGAGGAAAAGCTGCGCCGCTCGAGCGCGGCACCGATCTCGAGCAATGTCAGTTCGTGCATGGCGGGGTTCCTGGGTGCCGGATACTCACTCGATGACCCGGGGGACCAGGTAGAGGCCCTCCGCGGTGGCGGGAGCCAGCGCCTGGAAGCTCTCGCGCTGGTCGCACTCGCTGACCTCGTCGGCACGCAGTCGCTGGATCGCATCCAGCGGATTGGCCATGGGCTCAACACCGGCGGTATCGACGGCCTGCATCTGGTCGATCATCGCAAGAATGTCGCCGATGCGCCGGGTAACATCGGTAACGGTGGCTTCATCGAGACGCAACCGGGCGAGTTCCGCCACCCGTGAAATATCCTGTTCGGTAATAGGCATCCTTGAGGTTCCAACAAGCGGCCGTGCGGACGGATCAGCGCCGCCCGCCGGCCTCGATGACCGGGAGTCTGGAAATAATGCGCCGATATCGGCTTCGAGGCGCGTAAACTATCATAATTGTGCCTTGCCCTGAATACACGGCATTGATAGATTGATCTGTTTATGAGCGGCCCACCAACACTGGCTGGCGCCATCACCCGAGGTATGAAGCAGCAGCATGTTCAAGAGAATCCGCGGTCTGTTCTCCAACGATCTTTCGATCGATCTTGGCACGGCCAATACCCTGATCTACGTGCGCGACCAAGGCATCGTGCTCGATGAACCCTCGGTCGTGGCAATCAGGGTACACAACGGGCAGAAAACCATCGAGGCGGTGGGAACCGATGCCAAGCGCATGTTGGGCCGCACTCCCGGGAACATCACGGCTATCCGGCCGTTGAAGGATGGCGTGATCGCGGACTTCCAGGTCACCGAGAAAATGTTGCAGCATTTCATCGCCAAGGCGCACCAGCACAGCTTTATCCGGCCCAGTCCCCGGGTGCTCGTCTGCGTTCCCTGCAAATCGACCCAGGTGGAGCGACGCGCGATTCGTGAATCGGCCTACGGTGCCGGTGCCCGTGATGTGCGTCTGATCGAGGAGCCGATGGCTGCGGCGATCGGCGCCGGCCTGTCGGTCGAGGAGGCCAGCGGATCGATGGTGGTCGATATCGGCGGCGGTACCACGGAAATTGCGATCATCTCGCTGAACGGCGTGGTTTATTCGGATTCGGTGCGCATCGGCGGTGACCGCTTCGACGAAGCGATAGTGACTTATGTGCGGCGCACTTACGGCAGCCTGATCGGGGATGCCACCGCCGAGCGCATCAAGCAGGAAATCGGCTGCGCGCTGGCCGGCGGAGAGTTGCGCGAAATCGATGTGCGCGGACGCAACCTTGCCGAAGGCGTTCCGCGCTCCTTCACTCTGAACAGCGACGAAATACTCGATGCATTGCAGGAACCGCTCAATATCATCGTGCAGGCGGTAAAAGGTGCGCTCGAGCAATCCCCGCCCGAACTGGCCTCGGATATCGCGGAAAGCGGTATCGTGCTCACCGGCGGCGGGGCATTGCTGCGTGACATCGACCGGCTCATCGAACGCGAAACCGGTCTGCCGGTAATCGTCGCCGAAGATCCCCTGACCTGTGTTGCGCGCGGCGGGGGCAAAGCCCTCGAAATGATGGACCGCAAGAGCCTGGAACTGCTCTCGTCCGACTGATTCCGGCCGGATGATGGCGGTGCCGCGGCATCTTGCGCAGCGGGGCGCGGCACCGGAGAGCACGTGATTGCGGGCTGCTGTCGACTGGGAGAGCCGTCATAAAACCGATATTTCGCAGCGAACCATCCATCGGCGCGCGACTGCTGGCGCTGGTGCTTGCCGCGTTGCTGCTGATGCTGGCGGACTGGCGTCTCGGTTTGCTGGCGCCGGGGCGAGCAGTGCTCGGCGATGCCGCGGTGCCGCTCTACTGGATCGGCAATCTGCCGGCCCGGATCGCCGACTGGTTCGACGGTGTGTTCACCACGCGCGAAGCCCTGGTCGAGGAAAACCGGGCCTTGCGCGGCGAAGCGCTGGTGTTGCGTGCCCGCACCCAGCGGCTGGCGGCGCTGGCCGCGGAAAATGTGCGGCTGCGCGAGTTGCTGCATTCAACGGCATTGCTGGACGAGAAACTTCTGGTGGCGGAAATCATCGGGGTTTCTCCGGATCTCGGCAACCAGACCGTGGTCATAGACAAGGGGAGTGCGCAGGGGCTGGCGCGGGGACAGGCCGTCATCGACGCTTACGGATTGTTCGGCCAGGTCGTGGAAGTCGGGCGCTTCAGCAGCCGGGTGCTGCTGCTCACCGACACCACCCACGCCGTTCCGGCGCAGGTGGTGCGCAACGGGGTCAGGCTGATCGTGGAAGGCACGGGACGCATTGACGTACTGGACGTAAACCATGTTTCTTCCAACATGGATGTTCGTCCGGGTGACCTGCTGGTGAGTTCGGGTCTGGGCCAGCGCTTTCCCGGCGGGTATCCGGTGGCCGTGGTCGAATCGGTGACCAACGACGCAGGGCGCACTTTTGCGGTGGTACAGGCGCGCCCCAGCGCGCAACTCGATCGCAGCCGTCATGTGATGGTGGTCACCGTGGCGGCGGATTCCGCGGTGCGCGAGCCTCCGGCCACGCCGGGTCCGGAGCCGGAATGAGTACGGCCAGGAGCGGCGAGTTTCCGCTTGCGGTCGGCTTTTCGGGCCTGATCGCACTGGTGCTGTCATTGATGGCACTGCCTGTCTGGTTGATGGCGGCGCGCCCTGACTGGCTGGGACTATGGGCGATCTACTGGATTACACGCCAACCGGCCCGTATCGGGATGGGTGGGGCGTGGCTGGCGGGTTTACTGATGGATGTTGTCGGAGGAGCAGTTCTCGGACGTCATGCGCTGGCGCTGGGGGTGGTTGCCTATGCGAGCCTGATACTGCGGGGGCGTATGCACATCTATACGTTGCCGCAACAGATGGCGCTGGTATTCCTGGTGACGACCCTCGACCAGCTGCTGTGTCATTGGGTACAGAATCTCAGCGGCCACAGCACTCCGAATCTTTCATTCCTGATGGGCCCGGTGGCCAGCGCGCTTCTTTGGCCGATGCTGGCAATGATCGGCGCGCGCGATGCAACCATGCAAAGCTGGAGGTTGCCGCATTAGCCGCGGGCAGCGTGCCGGGCGATGCCTTGATCCGATGAACGATCGCAACGCGGACTTCTATCTCGCTTCGGCCTCGCCGCGGCGTCACGATTTGCTGCTCCAGCTGGGTTATCGCTTTGCGGTGCTGCCGGTCGCTATCGATGAGCGGGCCCAAGCCGGCGAAAGCGGGGAGGCGTTCGTGCGCCGCACCGCAATCGGCAAGGCGATGGCGGGATGGCGCGTGGTGGAAACCGGGATTGCCCTGCCTGTGCTCGGTGCGGACACCGCGGTGGTGGTCGACGGACAGATTCTGGGCAAACCCGAGGATGCCGCGGATGCGGCCCGGATGCTCGGACTGCTGTCGGGGCGCACACACCGGGTGCTCACGGCGGTTGCCGTGACCTCAGGCGCGACGACCCGGGCCGAACTCAGCGAGACCACGGTGTTGTTCAGGGATATCGAGGCCCACGAAATCCGCCGTTATTGGGACACCGGCGAGCCCCGTGACAAGGCCGGAGCCTATGCCATACAGGGTCTCGCCGCGGTATTCGTTGCGCGAATCGAGGGCAGTTTCTCGGGGGTGGTGGGTTTGCCGCTGTTCGAAACCTCGAGCTTGCTGCAATCCATCGGGGTGCGAGGCTGGCAGCGGGCCGGGTCTGACGATGAGCGATGAGATCCTGATCAATTCGACACCGGTGCAGACGCGGGTGGCGCTCGTGGAAGGCGGTGCGCTGGCCGAGATCTACGTCGAACGGCACAGTCACAAGGGCCTCGTCGGCAACATCTATCTCGGCAAGGTCATGCGCGTGCTGCCCGGGATGCAGGCGGCGTTCGTGGATATTGGCCTGGAGCGGGCAAGTTTTCTCCATGCGAGCGACCTGGCGATATTCGACGGGAGCGGCAATGAACTGCGCCATGACGAGGCACGCGACATCCGCGAACTGATTGGCGAAGGACAGTCGATCGCTGTGCAGGTGGTGAAGGATCCGCTTGGCAGCAAGGGGGCACGCCTCACCACGCACCTGTCGATCTCCTCCCGTTACCTGGTATTCGTGCCGCACACGCGTCATGTCGGAATTTCCCAGCGCATCGAGGATGACCGGGAGCGTGAGCGCCTGCGAACCCTGGTGGAGCGCGTGAGTGCTTCGGCGCAGCCTGCCGCTCCCGGCGGCTTCATCATTCGCACCGCGGCAGAGGGCGTGGGCGCGGAAGCGATCGAGAGCGATTTGCGGTTTCTGGTCAAACTCTGGGCGTCGCTGCGCGAATCGATCGCCCGCGCCAGCGCGCCGTCGCTGATCCATGCGGACCTGCCACTCACGATGCGCACCCTGCGCGACCTGGTGCGCACCGATGTCGAGAAAATCCGCATCGACTCGGCGGAGAACTTCGAGCGCCTGCGCTCGTTTGCCGGCCAGTTCGTGCCGGAGGCGGTCGAACGGCTCGAGTTGTATACTGGCGAGCGTCCGATATTCGATCTCTTCGGCGTCGAGGACGAGATCGAAAAAGCGCTGGGACGTCGTGTCCAGCTCAAATCGGGTGGCTATCTCATCGTGGACCAGACCGAGGCGATGACCACCATAGACGTGAATACCGGCGCCTTCGTGGGCAGTCGAAATCCCGAGGAGACCATATTCAAGACCAATCTCGAGGCGGCTGCGGCACTGGCGCGCCAGTTGCGGGTGCGCAATCTGGGCGGCATCATCATCGTCGATTTCATCGACATGAAGGATCCCGAGCACCGCCGCCAGGTTTTGCGCAATCTCGAGCGTGCGCTGGAGCGTGACCACACCAGGACCGCCATCAGCCAGGTATCGGATCTGGGGCTGGTGCAGATGACCCGCAAGCGCACCCGCGAAAGCCTCGAGCGCACGCTTTGCGAAACCTGCTCGACCTGTCAGGGGCGCGGCACGATCAAGTCGGCGGAGACGGTTTGTTACGAGATATTCCGTGAAATCCTGCGCGAGGCACGCAGCTACGACAACGACACCTTGCTGGTGCTCGCCGCGCAATCGGTGGTCGATCGCCTGCTCGATGAGGAATCGGGAAACCTGGCGGACCTGGAGGAGTTCATCGGCAAGACGATCCGCTTGCGGGTGGAGACTCTGTATTCGCAGGAACAGTATGACGTCGTGCTGTTGTGATGGGTGTTGAGGTGAGGGACTCCGGGCGATGAAATCGGGGCTGCGCCGGCTGGCGGTATGGAGCTGGTATCTTGCCGCCCTGGTGCTGGTGCTCAGCGCGTCGCTGGTGAGTCTCGGGCAGTATTATTTTCCGTATCTGGGTGAATACAGGGAGCCGTTGCTGCGCCGCGCTGCCGCAGAGCTGCCGTTCGGTATCGAGATCACCGGTTTGAACGCGGAGTGGACCGGGCTGGCGCCGACTTTCCATGTTCAGGGCCTGCGCCTGTATGCGCGCAACGAGCCCGCTGTCACGATCCTGTCATCGAGCCGCTGCGAAATCCGTATCGACATCCTGCGCTCGCTGTTCAGTCTGGCGCCGCGTTTGCGCAAGATCGTTGCCGAGAACGTTGCGCTCGAATTCCTCGAGATGGCCGATGGCAGCTGGCGAATGGCCGGCGTCGGCGACAGCCGGTCGCGGTCCAACCCGGAGGAAATCATCGCGTTTTTCCTCGCCATCGAGGAAATCGAATTGCACCAGACGAGGCTGCTGCTCAAGGCGCGCTCGGGCGCGCCGATCGAGACCCGCGGCGCGCTGTTGTTGATGGAAAATTACCGGCGCTTCCGGCGGCTGCAGATTTCCGCCCGCGAGGATGCGAGTGACGGGGATCTGAATGTGCTTCTGGAGGCCCATGGCGATCCGCGCAAGTCCGGGGATTTCGATGCCGCGGCGTATATCGATCTGCACAATATTCAGCTCGCCCGTTTTCAACCCCTGCTGGGCGCAAGGCTCAAGCTGCCCGATGCCGGGTTGAACGGCAAGATCTGGGCCCGCATGGAGGCCGGGGGGCGGCTTTCCTGGCAAGGGGATCTGAAGGCAGCGAAAGTCGAGCTCACCGGGCCCTGGAAAGGTCGTCAGTTGGCGGCGGTGCACAATCTCGAGTTGCGTGCCGCGGGTGAATGGGCGGCAGGTCGCGGCACGCTGTGGGTTGATCGCCTGGCGCTCGAATGGTATGGGGAATCGCTTGCGCTGGAGCGTCTGCGGCTCGATGTGTCAGGCGACGCGCAAGCCCGCAATGTCGAAATCGGAGCGGACTACCTCGACCTGGGTGCGGTGGCCGGCGTGCTGCATTCCAGCGCGCTGCTCACCGGGCCGTGGGGCGATGCGTTGGCCGAGCTGGCGCCTTACGGCGGTCTGGCGGATGCGCGTATGAGCCTGGCGTTGCGTCCGTCCGCGCCCGCGGACTTCCGCCTGCGGGCACGGATGATCGACGTGTCGGTATCGCCGTGGAAGCATGCACCCGGCGTGCGCAATGCCGAGGGCTATCTCGAAGTCACGCCGGGAGGCGGTCATGCGGAGATTGCGAGTGGCGCGATCTCCCTGGAGTTCCCGCGCATCTACGATCATGACCTGGCTTTCGACAGCATATCCGGGCGAGTGAGCTGGCTGCGTGACGCCGACGGGGTGCGTGTCGGCAGCGAGTTGCTGCGCCTGGTCGACGGGGAAACCGAGCTTGGCGCGCGCTTCGATCTCGAGTTTCACCGTGATCCTCAGCTCGACGACCAGATCTCGCTGGCGGTTGGGTTGCGCCATGCGCAAGCCTCGGCGCGTGCCAAGTACATCCCCTACCTGGTCGATTCGGGCTTGCGTGACTGGCTGGATGCCAACATTCAGGGCGGCAGGGTGGATGTCGGGGCACTCGCCTACCACGCGATTTTCGCGCGCCCGGAGCATGCGGCTTCCAGCAAGCTGCAGCTGGGGCTCGATGTGCGTGACGCCGCGCTGAGCTTTCACCCCGAGTGGCCACCGGTGAGCGGAGTCGACGGGCGTTTCGTGCTCGATGGCGCGCGGGTCGAGGTTCGCGCGCATGCGGGACGCATGCTGCAGAGCGACATCGGGCAGGCGGAGGTTGAAATCACGCCGGCCAGTGACGGCAAACGCTTGCGTGTCCATGGTCGTCTGAGCGGCGATCTCGCTGACGGGTTGCGGGTCATCAACGAATCTCCGCTGGCGGCAGTTACCGGCGGCGCATTGCGCAGCTGGACCGCGCACGGCGATCTTGGTGTGGCACTCGATCTCGACATGCCGCTGGGCGGTTCGCTGGATCCGGAGAAATCGCGGTTGCGGGTGAGCGCGGATATCGCAGGGGCGGAGGTTTATCTGGGCGACCAGGATCTGCCGATCGAGACGGCGCGGGGGCATATTGTCTATGACCTTGCCAGTGGATTGAGCAGTGACTCGCTGACCGGAAAATTGTGGGGTCTGCCGCTGCGCGCGGCTATTTCCGAGCGTGAGCCGGGATCGCGGCTGATGGCGATAAACGTGCTCGGATCCGCGCACCCGCAGCGCGTTGCCCAGTGGCTCGGCGTGGATCCTGCGGGTTATCTGTCCGGAACCAGTGCGTTTCGCCTGCGCATCGAACAGCAGCCGGAAGGCGGGATGCGCAGCGTGCTCGATTCTGATCTTGTCGGCGCTGGCAGTTCGTTGCCCGCGCCGCTTGGCAAGAGCGCCGAGGCAGCCCTGGCGCTGCATGTCGAATCGCTGCCGTTGGCAGCCGGCAACGAGATCCATATCACGCTCGATCAGCTTTTGCAGTCGGCGTTGCTGCGCGATCGCAACGGGAGCTGGTCCGGAGAGGTGATCCTGGGCGCAGAGGCGCATGGAGGCGGGCAGGGTCTGCGTGTCAGCGGTGCGCTGGAGGATGCGGATGCGGGCGGCTGGATTCAGGCCAGTCAGCGGCTGCTGAGCGCCAATCCGCGCGGCGACATGAGCAGCGATCACGGCCTGCGTTTCGACGGGTTGCAGTTCCGCTCCGCAAGCTTGCTGTCGGCGACCCTCCACGGGCTACGCCTCGATTCGCGCCGGGAACAGCAGGATTTCGTGCTCGTATTCACGTCTGATGTGCTGGCTGGCGAGTTCCGGGTGCCGGGAGATCATGCATTGCCATACGGGTTGAAGTTATCGGACATTCAATTGCAGCCGTTCATGGCGTCAACCGACGGCAGTGACCGTCGCAAGCGGGCGGATGCGTGGAGTGCGCTGCATGGAGTGCAGGTGCCCGCGATCGATGTCGAAGTCGCGCAGGCGACGCTGGGCGAGCAGGATGTCGGTACATGGTCGTTCCGGGTGGAGTCCGAAGAGGACGCGATGGCGCTCGACGATGTGCGCGCGAGCTTGCCTGGAATGCGGGTGCGCGGGCAGGGCAAGGCGCCGGGCGGGAGCCTCAGGTTGCGCTGGGTCGAGGGGCAGCCACGGACCGAACTGGTGGCCGGGCTGAAGACGCGGGATATCGGGAAGTTTTTCGAAAGCTGGGGTTATTCGCGACTGGTCGAGAGTCACAAGGGGAATACGGACATTGCGCTCGAATGGCCCGGATATCCCACCGATTTCGATATGGCGGAGGTCAGCGGGTTGGTCGATTTTACCTGGAAAGATGGCAACCTCACGCGTGAGGGCAGCAACAACCCCATCATGCGCGCGCTCGGCGTGCTCAATTTCAACGAGGCATTGCGCCGCATCAAGTTCGATTTCAAGGACCTGTATCAGGAGGGCCTGAGTTTCGACCGCTTTGAAGCGGCGATCGACCTCGAGCGCGGCCTGGCGCGTACCCGGGAGCCGGTGGAGCTGCAGGGAGCATCGGCGCGTATCCGTCTGTCGGGACAATCGGACCTGCGCGCCCGGACGATCGACGCGGATCTGATTGTGACCCTTCCCATCGGCAGCAATCTGCCCTGGGTCGCGGCGCTGGCCGGCGGCTTGCCGGCAGCAGCGGGCGTGTATGTGGCGAGTCGTCTGTTCGAGAATCAGCTGGGCAAGTTCTCCAGTGCGGTGTACAAGGTGAGCGGCGCGATAGACGACCCTCAGCTCGAGTTCGTCAAGGTGTTCGATGTGACCGAGGCGGTGAAACAGGGCGAGCCGAAGCCGCGGGAGGCAGCACCTGAGTCACCACCCGGCGAGTCGGTAGCTGGCACCGAGGCACCGCCAGCGCCCGCCGCTGCGCCATCCGCGGAGAGCGCCGCAATTGAAGCTGCGGCGAAAGATTCCGCACCCTCACCCGCGGTCGATCCTGCGCAGGATGCCGTGCCTCGGGTCGTCCCGGAAACCGGGCATGAGTAGCGCTCGCGTCGCCGCACTGCAAATGATCAGCGGCGGCAACGTGGCCGGGAATCTGCAGGTCGCGGAAGCGCTGATCGCCGATGCGGCGGGACGCGGTGCGTCATTGCTGGTCCTGCCGGAAGCCTTTGCCTGTTACGACAGCGAGCAGAGCGCTGCACTCGGCGCCGCGGAGCGGTTTGCGGATGGCCCTCTGCGTTGCTTCCTGGCTGCGCAGGCACGTCGTCATCGCGTGTTCCTGGTGGGCGGCACGATTCCGATCACCGGGGCGGACGCACTGCCGCGAGCCGCATGTCTGCTGTATGGTCCGGATGGGGCGGAACTGGCGCGTTACGACAAACTCCATCTGTTCGATGTGGACCTGCCCGATGCCCAGCGCTGCTATCGGGAGTCCGCGTTCTATGCGCCCGGCGCGGAGGTGGTCAGCGCATTGACTCCCTGTGGGCTGCTTGGGCTGGCGGTGTGTTATGACCTGCGTTTTCCGGAGATGTTCAGGGTGCTGTTCCAGCGCGGCGCGGATGTGCTCGCGCTGCCTTCGGCGTTTACGCGGATGACCGGCGAGGCGCACTGGCATGTACTGTTGCGTGCCCGCGCGATCGAGAACCAGGCTTTTATGATCGCCGCGGCCCAGGGAGGGCGGCACTCGGCGCAGCGCGAGACCTGGGGCGGTTCGGCAATCATCGACCCGTGGGGGCGTGTGCTGGCGAGTGCTGCCAGCGGGGTGCAGGTGATCTGCGCGGATCTCGATCCGGGCGTGCTCGAGGAGGTGCGCGCGCGTTTGCCGGTGCGTTCGCACCAGCGGATCTACGTCCCTGATCCGGGCACGAACGACTCCAGCAGCAAGCGATAGATGTCGCGATAGGCCTCGCGGGTGCGGTTGCCACCACCCGGGTCGCGCGCCAGCGCGCACAACTCGCGTAATTGAGCGATCACCGGTTCGGGAGTGCTGCGCGTCAGTTTCTCGAACGTCGGGCCGTCGGCCGCCAGCAGTCGTTCGCGGAGCCGCTCGGCGCGGTGGTGCAATGCGGTCGTGGCGCGCCTGTGGGCATCGATTTCAGCGCCCGGGCGCTGCAGTTCCGCGACGTTCTCGTCTTCGAGCAGCTTGGCGATCAGGCGGATCTGACGGTTGCGGGCACCGCTCGCGGACATGTTCCTGAGCAGCAACAGTTCCTCGCGGGTGCGCTCGTTCAGCGAAAGCTTGCGAAACCGGCGCTCCGGGAGGGCGCTCAACGTCTCGGCGAGCAACTGGAGTAGCTGGTGATCGCGTTTGCGCTGCGATTTGCTGGGTGGCGCAAGATCGTCATCGTCGCTGCCCTTTTTCACTGTACGCTCCGCTTCAGGTGTAGAACACGGTGGCCAGACCGAGGAAGGAAAGAAAGCCGACCGCGTCGGTGATCGTGGTGAGCAGCACGCTTCCGGCCAGCGCCGGATCGACCCGCATGCCCCGCAGCAGTATCGGCAGCAGTACCCCGGCCAGTGGCGCCGCCAGCAGGTTGATCAGCATCGCGGCTGCGATACAGACACCGATCAGATAATCACCGAACCAGAGGGTCGCGGCGCAGGCGCACACCAGCGCCCAGAGCATGCCATTCAACGCGCCCAGCGCGAGTTCGCGATTCAGCAGCCAGCGCGCATTGCCGCGGCCGATCTGGCCCAGTGCCATGCCACGCACCACCACCGTCAGCGTCTGGCTGCCGGCAACCCCGCCCATGCTGGCAACTATGGGCATCAGGACCGCGAGCGCCACTACCTTGTCGATGGTTTGCTCGAACACGTTGATGACGGCGGAAGCGATGAATGCCGTCACCAGATTGATGCCCAGCCACACGGCGCGGCGCGGCGTGGCCCTGAACACCGGTGCGAAGGTGTCCTCGTCCTCGTCCAGCCCCGCCATGCGCATCAGGGAGTGATCCGCCTCGTCCACGATCACGTCGACCACGTCGTCGATGGTAATGCGGCCGAGCAGCTTGCCATCGGTATCGACCACCGGCGCGGATACCCAGTCATGACGCTGGAACAGGTTGGCGACCTCGCGTGCCGGCTTGTCGACGGGGATTGGCTGCACATCCGTTTGCATGATTTCGCGCACGGTGCAATCCGGGTCGCAGACCAGCAACCGGCCGAGCGGCAGGATGCCGAGGAAGTTGTCGCCGCGGCTCACCACGAAAATCGCATCGGTGGTGTCAGGTATCTCGCCGAGCCGGCGCAGGTAGCGCAGCACGACGTCCACGGTGTGCTTCGGGCGCACCGTGATCGTGTCGGTGTTCATCAGGCCGCCGGCGGTATCCTCCTCGAACGACAGCACGCGCTCGACCCGGCGGCGGTCCTGCGCGCCCATCGCGCCGAGCACTTCCTGCATCATTTTTCCGGGCAATTGCTGCAGGATGTCGGCGACATCGTCGGGCTCGAGATGTTCCATCAACGCGAGCACGTCGTCGGTGTTCATCTGCCCGAGGAATTCGCTCGCCACCTCGGAGCCGAGTTCCTGCAGGACCTCGCCTTCACGGTCGGTCTCGATCAGCTGCCACAGGATATGGCGCGCGCGCGGCGGGGAGGATTCGAGCAGGTAGGCAACGTCCTCGGGCGAGTGGTGTGCCAGCAGGTGCTTTACCGGCGCGAGTGTGCCGGCGTCGATGGCTGCAAGCAGCTGTTCGAGACGTTGTCTTATGTCATTGCGCCCGCGCGACTGCATCATGGCCATTCCTTGCGGCCGCGGCCGCGCGCTTCATTCGTCTTCGCCGAAGCGATCCTGGATCAGCGCCTCGACGGCGGCCAGCGAGGCGGCTTCGTCCTCGCCGTCGCATTGCACGGTGAGATGGCTTCCCTTTCCGGCGGCCAGCATCATCACCGCCATGATGCTCTTGGCGTCGGCACTCTTGCCGTCTTTCTGCAGCTTTATGCTGGCGGAGAAACGCGAGGCGGTCGCGACCAGCTTGGCTGCGGCGCGGGCGTGCAGTCCGAGCCGGTTTATGATCAGAAGTTCCCGGGCAATCATGAAGGCGTCCGCAGCGGCAGGTTGAGTTCGCGGTGGCGGACCTGCGCGCCTGGCATGGTTGCGCCAAAACGCTCGAGCAGCCGCTCGCACATGTATACGGAACGGTGTTGTCCACCGGTGCAACCGAGCGCCACGGTCATGTAGCTGCGGTTGCTGTTGGCAAAACGAGGCAGCCATTTTTCGAGGTAGGCGGCGATGTCGTTCAGCATTTCCCCTACCTCCGGGCTTTGCTCGAGAAACCGGATTACCAGCGCATCCTTGCCCGAAAGCTGGCGCAGGTGCGGCACCCAGTGCGGGTTTGGCAGGCAGCGCAGATCGAAAACGATATCGGCATCGATCGGGATGCCGCGCTTGAAGCCGAATGATTCGAACAGCACCACCATGCCGGCGCCGCCATCGGCGACCACGGTCTTGCTGACCAGATCACGCAGGTCATGCAGCGACATCTGGCTGGTGTCGATCGACAGCGCGGCACGTGCCGCGATCGGGGCAAGCAAGGTGCGCTCTGCGGCGATCGCCTCGTTCAGGGAGGTGTTGCTGTTGCTGAGCGGGTGTTTGCGCCGGGTTTCGCTGAAGCGCTTGATGAGCGTGGCGTCATCGGCGTCGAGATAGATTACCTCGACTGTCAGGGTGCGCGGCAGTGCCAGCAGGATCTGGGCGAAACCAGCCAGGCTGCTGGCCATGTTGCGCGCGTCGATGCTCACTGCCATGCGCTGCAGCGACGCATCGCCGCGTGATTCGGCCTGGGTGACCAGTTCGGGCAAGAGGACGCCAGGGAGATTGTCGATGCAATAGAACCCGGCATCCTCGAGCACATGCAGCGCGGTGCTCTTGCCCGAGCCCGAGCGCCCGCTGACGATAACGAGCTTGCTGGTTCGTGTATCGCTGCCCATGACCAGGATTTCAGGGCGCCGCCGCGCCGTGCTCCCAGGCCGCGCCCAGGCAGTGATGCATTTGCGCCGCATCCCGGCATGCGCGCAGGCGGGCACAGAATGCGTGGTCGCTGAAAAGACCGGCGAGCCGGGCGAGCAGCTGCAGGTGCGCCTCGGCCGCTTCCTCGGGCACTACCAGGGCGAACACGATATCGACCGGGCGGTCATCGATGGCGGCGAAATCGATGGGTCGTTCCAGGGTGACCAGTGCCGCGGTCGCGGTCCGGCAATCCTTGAAGCGGCAGTGGGGAATCGCGATGCCCTCACCGATGCCGGTGCTGCCCAGCCGCTCGCGGGTATTGAAGCTCTCGCATAAACGGTTTTCGTCGAGGCCCGGTGACCCGTCCGCGATCAGGCCGGCAACGACTTCCAGCAAGCGCTTTTTGCTCGCGCAATCGCAAGCGCGCCGCACCCGGTGCGGAGCGAGCATGCTGGCGAGCGAATCGGTCATCGGCGGGAGACTCAGGAGTCGGCGGGGCGCGGGGCAGGGGCCTGCTGGCGTCCCTTTGCCTTGCCCTTGTGCTTCCTGAGCTGGCGGTCGAGTTTGTCGGTCAGGGCGTCTATCGCAGCGTACATGTCCTCGGACTCCGAAGTCGCAAACAGCTCGGCGCCAGCCATGCGAATGGTGGCCTCTACCTTCTGCCGCAGTTTCTCCACGTTCAGCACCACGTCGGCATGGGTGATGTTGGTCGCGTGGCGCTCCAGGCGGCTGAATTTGCTGGTGACGTACTCGCGCAGCGGGGGTGTGAGGTCAACGTGGTGTCCGCTGATGTTGATCTGCATGTGGCGTAACTCCTGACTGGGTGAAATGGTGCTGCCCGGAAACACATGGTCCTGTCGTCAGACCAGTTGCTTCCTCTCGTTGGAAGGTGCAATCCCGAGTGCCTCCCGGTACTTGGCGATGGTGCGCCGCGCGACATTGATGCCCTGGTCTTCCAGTATCGCGGCGATCTTGCTGTCGCTCAACGGCTTGCGCTGGTTTTCGGCACTGACCAGCTTCCTGATGATAGCCCGTATCGCCACCGACGAGCATTCGCCGCCGGCGGCCGTGCTCACGTGGCTCGAGAAAAAATACTTCAGCTCGAAAATGCCGCCCGGTGTATGCATGTATTTCTGCGTGGTCACCCGCGAAATGGTCGACTCGTGCATGTTCACCGCGGTGGCCACGTCATGAAGAATCATCGGGCGCATGGCCTCTTCGCCATGCTCGAGAAATCCCTGCTGGCGCTCGACGATGCAGCTGGAAACCTTGAGCAGCGTCTCGTTGCGGCTCTGGAGGCTCTTGATGAACCACTTTGCCTCCTGCAGGTTGTCGCGCAAAAAAACGTTGTCTGCCGAGTTGTCGGCGCGCCTGATCAGCCCGGCGTAGTAAGGGTTGATGCGCAGGCGAGGAGCGATATCGGGGTTGAGCTCCACCAGCCAACGCCCGTTGCGCTTGCTGACGATGACGTCGGGAACCACGTATTCCGCGGTACTGGCACTCACCGCGCTGCCGGGTCGCGGATTCAGCTGCTGGATGCAGTGGATGGCGTCTCTCAGCTCTGCCTCGCCGATATGCAGCCGCCGCATCAGCGTGGCGTAGTCCTTGCCTCCGAGAAGGTGGAGATACTTGTCGACGATGCCGTGCGCGTTGCGCACTGCAGCGTCCTGCTGGTCGAGCAGGCGCAGCTGGATCAGCAGACATTCACGCAAATCCCGCGCAGCGACTCCGACCGGGTCGAAATGCTGGAGGCGATGCAGCACGGCCAGCACTTCATCGGTTTCGACCCCGGATTCGCCCGCGAAGCCCTCCGCCAGTTCCTCGATGCTCACCGTGAGCATGCCGTCGTTGTCGATGCCATCGATGATCGCCAGCGCGATCACCCGGTCGGTATCCGACATCGGCGTGAGGTTCAGTTGCCACTTCAGGTGATCCGCAAGCGTCGATACCTCGGCTGTATAGCTTTCGAAATCGCGGCTCTCCTCGGACTCGCCGCTGCCGCTGATCGACACCGGTTCGTAGATATCGTCCCAGCTGGTGTCCACGGCAAGTTCGGTGGGGATGGCATCGGTCGCCGCGGCTTCCCCTGCCTCGGTGGCCGGCCCGCCCGATTCGGCGGGTTGTGATTGTGTCGAATTGTCCTGTGAAACGCGCGCTTCCGCGGAATTGACGCCATCGTGTTCGACGAATTCGAGCAGGGGATTGCTGTCCAGGGCCTCCTGGATTTCCTGCTGCAGTTCCAGTGTCGATAGCTGGAGCAGTCGGATCGCTTGCTGCAACTGTGGGGTCATCGTCAGATGCTGACCCAGTTTTAGTTGTAGCGACTGCTTCATGAGATCTTCGTCAGGGCTCCGTCTTGGGGCGGAGGGCGCTCGGCGGCCCGGAAAATGGCTGGTCCCGAGAGTGTAGTCGTGGCGCCTTGGCCATGCAACGCCCGCGCCACAAATAGATTTCACATGCGAAACTGCTGCCCGAGATAGACCTCGCGGACCTTGTCATTGGTGAGGATGGCGGTGGCATCGCCCTCGGTGATGATATGCCCCTCGCCGACGATATAGGCGCGTTCGCATATGTCGAGCGTTTCACGTACGTTGTGGTCCGTGATCAGCACGCCGATGCCGCGCCGCTGCAGGTGCTTGATGATTTCCTTGATGTCATTGACCGAGATCGGGTCAACTCCCGCGAAAGGCTCGTCGAGCAGGATGAAGGCCGGGTCGCTGGCGAGGGCGCGCGCTATTTCCACCCGCCGCCGCTCGCCTCCCGAGAGGGCGATACCGCGCGAATCGCGCAGATGCGTGAGATTGAACTCCTGCAGCAACTCCTCGAGCTTCTCGGTCATTCGCTCCCGCCCCAGCGAGCGCCTCGTCTGCAGGATGGCAAGTATGTTCTCCTCGACGCTGAGGCGCCGGAACACCGAGGCTTCCTGGGGGAGATAGCCGATGCCCTTGCGTGCCCGTCCGTGCATGGGCAGGTGCGTGAGATCCTCTCCGTCGAGCAGGATGCGGCCCGAATCGGCCGGGATGATCCCGAGGATCATGTAGAAGCAGGTGGTCTTTCCGGCTCCGTTTGGTCCCAGCAGGCCAACGATCTGCCCGCTGTCCATGGTCAGGGAAACGTCGCGGATGACTTTGCGGCCGCGGTATGCCTTGGCCAGGTTGAGCGCCTCAAGACGCGCCATTGTCCGGGCTCGCGGCAGGTGGTGTGACGGTTTCGGGGGCGGTTTCGGGCGCGCTGTTGCGCCGTGGCGGGATGATCGTCTCCACGCGCGGCTGCCCCGATGCGGCGCTGCCTGCGCTGGCCTTGACGCGTTGCTCCTTGATGTAATAAACGATTCGCTCGCCGGTAACCGTCGATCCCTCCTGGGTTACCGTGGCCTTTTCGAGCAGGGTCAGGACTTCGCCTTTCACGTCGTACTGTATGTTGCGGGCCCGGGCGTAGACGGGCTCGCGGTCCACGGCCGGTTTCTGGTGCATCTTTGCGGGCGAGCCGGTGGCCACGATCTCGCTCACCTCGTCATCGGTGCTGCGGATGGTCACGCGCTCGGCGGAGATGTGCAGGCTTCCCTGGTCGATTTCGACATCGCCGGTGTATACGGTGGTTCCCTTGCGCTCGTCACGCTCGGCACGGTCCGACTGGATGTAGATCGCCTGGTCGCGATCCTCAGGCAGCGCGAGCGCAGCCACCGAGGACAGCAAACCTGCCAGTCCCGCGAACAACGTCACGGCGCGGAGCCAGGGGCGACAAGGTGCAGAAAACGCATGACTCACTGCTAACAATCCTCGTGATTCCAGAATGATCAAGGGCCGGGGGCAAGCAGGTAGGCTTCGATCGCACTTTCCCAGGCGCCGCGCGCACGCAGCAGCATCTCGCAGGCTTCGCGCACGGCACCCTCGCCGCCACGGGCGCTGCTCTGCCATGCGACGCGCCGTGCCACCTCGCTGCTGGCGTTGGCCACGGTCATACCCAGCCCGACCGCGAGCAACGCCCCGAGGTCGGGCAAATCATCGCCCATATACGCCGTTTCCGCGAGCGAGATTCCTGTTTCGCGCAACAACTCCAGCAATGCGGCCAGTTTGTCCTCGCGTCCCTGCAGGCAGTGGTCGATGCCGAGTTCGCGGGCGCGGCGGGTCACCATGTCCGATTTGCGGGCGGTAATGATCGCCACGCTGATGCCGTGCCGGCGCACCAGCTTTATGCCAAGACCGTCGAGTATCGAAAAACTTTTCAGCTCCTCGCCGGTGCTGGTGTAATGGATGCGTCCGTCGGTGAGAACACCATCCACATCGAGCGCCAGCAACCTGATGCCGGCGGCTGCGGACAACAGTTCTGCGTCCATGGGGGCCTGGCCTCGTTGCATGTTCAGGCGATCCCCGCCTGGAGCAGGTCGTGCAAATGGATCACCCCGGTAGGTCGTCGCTCCCCGTCGATCACCACGAGTACGGTGATCTTGCACTCCTCCATGATGTGCAACGCTTCGGCGGCCAGCATTTCGCGAGTCACGGTCTTGCAGCGCGCGGACATGAAATCCGCAAGCCGGGTCGAATGAACGTCGATGCCGCGATCGAGCGCGCGGCGCAGGTCACCGTCAGTGAATATACCCAGCAACCGGCCCTCGACGTCGGTTACGGTGGTCATGCCAAAACCCTTGGCGGTCATTTCCAGCAGGGCCTCGCGCATGATCGTTTCCGGCGAAACGCTGGGGATCTCGCGACCCCGGTGCATGATGTCGGCGACTTTCAGCAGCAGGCGGCGGCCCAGTGCGCCGCCGGGATGCGAGAACGCGAAGTCTTCGACGGAAAATCCCCGTGCTTCCAGCAGCGCAATGGCCAGCGCATCGCCCAGCACCAATGCCACCGTGGTGCTGGATGTAGGGGCGAGATCGAGCGGGCAAGCCTCGGCTTCGACTCCCGCATCGAGGTTCACGTCGGCCAGCTGCGCCAGGGTCGATTCGGGCTTGCCGGTCATTGCAATGAGCTTGGCCCCCATGCGCTTGATCAGCGGAACGATGGTGAGAATCTCCGGCGTGGACCCCGAATTCGACAGCGCGAGAACCACATCCTTGCCGGTAATCATGCCCAGGTCGCCGTGGCTGGCCTCTCCGGGATGAACGTAGAAGGCCGGCGTGCCGGTACTTGCCAGGGTTGCGGCGATCTTGTTGCCGATATGACCGGACTTGCCCATGCCGGTGACCACTACCCGCCCGCCGCAGGCGAGCATGATGTCGCAGGCCCTGACGAAAGAGCCGTCGATGCGTGTCTGCAGTTGGGTCACGGCCGCGATTTCCATGGCCACCGTGCGCTGGGCCGATTCGAGGTACGAGAGGCTTGTCATGTCACCGCTTTCCGTATCGTGGTCCGGTCGTCGTGACGGCTGGTTTGCGAGCCCGGATGTTCCCCGGTGCCTGCCGGCACCTCGGGTGCCGTGATCGGGCAATATCGCACTTTGGCGGGCAATTGGCGGTGAAAGTCACGCACGCGGGTGTTCACTGGGGTTCCGTCGGGCGGGTATGATAACGGGTTTCCGGAACCAATGCGCCAGCATCATGCCGGAGCAAGCGGCTATCGAGGGAGGCTGAAATGAGGAGGCGGAGCAACTGGATCCGGATCGCGGGCAGCCTGCTGCTGATGGTGGCCCTGAACCAGCAGGCATTGGCCGGCAGCCCGGCCGAACCCGATGCCGCGATCCGTGCGGCAACCGAAAACCTGCTCCAGATAGTCGACGGTGCGCGCGGGTACTTCGACCGCGATCCCGAGCGCTATTACGCCGAGGTCGATTCCGCGATCGCCCCCGTGGTCGATTTTTACAGCTTTTCGCGCGGCGTGATGGGGCGCTGGGGCAGCAAGGCCTACTATGAATCGCTGGGCGCGCCGGAGAAAAAGCGCTACCAGGACCAGGTCGGGCGCTTTGTGCGGGTTTTCCGCCAGGGCCTGGTGCGCACCTACAGCAAGGGGCTCATGGCTTTCAGCGGCGAAACCATCGAGGTTCACAGCGCAAAGCCGGAAGAAATTGCAACCGGAGTGGCCACCGTGGTGCAGGTGATTCATGGACGCGACGGTAACCAGTACGTGATTCGTTACAAGATGCGCAAGGATCCGGACCAGAACTGGAGGGTGCGCAACGTGACGCTCGACACGCTCAATCTCGGCAAGGTCTACCAGAGTCAGTTTGCCTCTGCGGCGGGGAAATTCGGTGGTGACATCGATGCGGTAATCGAGAACTGGTCGGTCGTTCCGGAGACCGGGCGGAAGCAGTGAGCAAAATGTCCGGGCATCGGATCCGGCATGGCAGGGAGTGTCGAGCAGCATGAGTGAAGACGAAATCAGGGATCTGGTGCTTGCCGGCATGCCCGGTGCGCGCGTGGATGTTGGCGGCGATGGCTATCACATCGACATCACCGTGGTCAGCGAGGCGTTTGCAGGGCTGACGCGGGTGCGTCGCCAGCAGCTCGTGTACGCGGCCCTGGCTGATCCTATCCGCACCGGCGCGCTGCACGCGGTGAATATCAGCACGCTGACCGCTGCCGAATGGGGTGCCGCACATCCCGGATCAACGCCCTGAGGGGGGCGGGAAGCACCACCGATGGACAGGTTTTCCATACGCGGAGGCACCCGCCTCGATGGCGAAATCCGCATTTCCGGCGCCAAGAATGCCGCGCTGCCGATTCTGGCGGCAACCCTGCTGACGCCGGACCCGGTGCGTATCGGCAACGTGCCGCGCCTGCGCGATATCACGACGATGATAAAGCTGCTCTCGAGCATGGGAGTGGAACTGCGTGCCGATGAGCACGGAGAGGTGCTGGCGTGCGCGGCGCGAGTCACCGATTTCAGCGCACCTTATGAACTGGTCAAGACGATGCGCGCCTCGATCCTGGTGCTCGGCCCGATGCTGGCGCGCTTTGGTCGCGCCCATGTGTCGTTTCCCGGCGGATGTGCGATCGGTTCACGCCCGATCGATCTGCATCTGCACGGATTGCAGGCGATGGGGGCGCAGATTGAGATCGACGGGGGTTATATAAATGCCCGCGTCACGGGGCGCCTGCGTGGCGCGCATATCCTGTTCGACAAGGTCACCGTCGGGGGCACCGAAAACCTGTTGATGGCCGCTTGTCTGGCCGATGGCCGCACGGTCCTCGAGAACGCGGCCCGCGAACCCGAGATCGTCGATCTCGCGCACTGTCTTCAGGCAATGGGGGCGTGTATCAGCGGAGCGGGAAGCGATACCCTGGTGGTGGACGGAGCGGAACAGCTGAAGGGATGCGCATATCCGGTCATGCCCGACCGCATCGAAACCGGAACGTTTCTGGTCGCGGCGGCGGCTACCCGTGGACGGGTGCGATTGCTGGGGACGCGTTCCGATACCCTGGAGGCGGTGCTGGTCAAACTCGCCGAGACCGGCGCGCGTATCGAGCACGGACCGGACTGGATAGAGCTCGATATGGCAGGCAAGCGGCCGCGAGCGGTCAGTATCCGTACCGCGCCCTACCCGGCGTTTCCAACCGATATGCAGGCGCAGTTCACGGCGATGAACGCGGTTGCCGAGGGCAGCAGCACGGTCATCGAGACGATTTTCGAGAATCGCCTGATTCAGGTCCACGAGATGAACCGCATGGGTGCGCGTATCGGTGTCGAGGGGCATACAGCCATCGTGGAAGGCATGCCGAGTCTCAAGGGAGCCCCGGTAATGGCCAGCGATTTGCGTGCCTCGGCGAGCCTGGTGATCGCAGGGCTGGTTGCGGAGGGTGAAACCGTGATCGAGCGGATCTACCACATCGATCGCGGCTACGAATGCATCGAGCAGAAACTGCAACAGCTCGGTGCCGATATCCGGAGGCTCTGCGCATGAGTCTGCAAGCGGTGGCACGGCCACTCACGCTGGCGTTGACACGCGGGCGAATCCTGAAGGAATGCCTGCCGCTGCTGGCGCGCGCCGGGATCGCCCCGGAAGAGGATCCCGGTTCCAGCCGCAAGCTGGTCATCACCACCAGCCACCCTGGGGTGCGTTTGCTGGTGCTGCGGGGCTCCGATGTGCCCGTTTACGTTCGTCATGGTGCGGCGGACGCGGGAGTCGTCGGGCGCGATGTGCTGCTCGAAACCGGCAGTGAGGGTTTGTACGAGCCGCTCGATCTGGGTATTGCGCGTTGCCGGCTGATGACAGCAGGCCTGGTTGGGCGCACGGCGCTGCCGGGCAGGGTTCGGGTAGCGACCAAATTCGTGAACGTGGCGCGACGGTTCTACGCGGCGCAGGGCCGGCAGGTCGACATCATCAAGCTCTCCGGGGCGATGGAGCTGGCTCCCGTGCTGGGGCTGGCCGAACGCATCGTCGATATCGTGGATACCGGCAACACGCTGCGTGCCAACGGTCTCGAGCCGATCGAAGTCATCGCACAGATCAGTTCGCGGCTGGTGGTGAACAAGGCGTCGATGAAATTGCATCCGGGACCGCTGCGCGAACTGGTGGAGCAACTTTCCGATGCGGTGCGCGCGGCGGCAGCGCAAACGCCGGGAAATAGCCGGCAATGATGCGCCGGCTCGATGCCACGACCCCGCTGTTCGATGCAGCGCTCGACCAGCTGCTCGAGTTCGTGGTTGCGCGCGATCCACAGGTCGTGACCACGGTCAGCGCGATCATCGATGCAGTGCAGCGGCGCGGCGATGCGGCGCTGCTCGAATACACCAACCGCTATGATCAGCGCGAGATCGAGGATGCGACCCTGCTCGAAGTGCCGGTGCCGAGGCTGGCGCAGGCGCTGGATCGTATCGAGCCGGCGCAGCGCGAGGCATTGCGCGAGGCCGCCGTGCGCATCGATGAATTTCATCGCCGGCAACGGCAGGAGTCGTGGCAATACCACGATGCCGGGGGCACGTTGCTCGGTCAGCGGGTGACGCCGCTCGACAGCGTGGGCGTCTACGTGCCGGGCGGCAAGGCGAGTTATCCCTCCTCGGTGCTGATGAACTGCATCCCGGCCCGGGTTGCCGGTGTCGGACAACTGGTCATGACCGTGCCGGCACCGCACGGCAAATTGAGCGACGTGGTGCTGGCGGCGGCAAGCATCGCGGGTGTCGACCGCGTGTTCGAGGTCGGTGGCGCGCAAGCCATTGCGGCGCTTGCGTTCGGCACTGCCGTGGTGCCGCGCGTCGACAAGATCGTGGGTCCCGGCAATGTCTACGTGGCCGAAGCCAAGAGGCAGCTGTTCGGACGGGTGGGTATCGACATGATTGCGGGGCCGTCCGAGATCGTGGTGATCTGCGACGGCGCGACCGATCCGCGATGGATCTGTCTCGATCTGTTCTCGCAGGCCGAGCATGACGAGAACGCGCAGGCGATACTGATCAGCCCCGATGCCGCGTTTCTCGACCGGGTGGAGCGCGTCATGGAGCAACTCCTGCCGGAGATGGAGCGCGCGGAAATCATCGCACGTTCGCTGTCCGGACGCGGTGCGCTGATTCTTTGTCATGATCTCGCGCATGCGGCGCGGATCAGCAACCGGATTGCACCCGAGCATCTCGAGCTGTCGGTCGCCGACCCGGACGCGCTGCTCACCGGTATCCGCCACGCCGGCGCGATATTCCTCGGTCGCAACACCTCGGAGGCCATCGGCGATTATTGCGCCGGTCCCAGCCACGTGCTGCCGACTTCGGGCACCGCACGGTTTTTTTCCCCGCTCGGAGTCCATGATTTCCAGAAACGCAGTTCCCTGATCGGTTGCACGCCTGCCGGTGCGCGCAGCCTCGGGAAGCTGGCGCGCACGCTTGCGCAGGCGGAGTCCCTGCAGGCGCACGCGCTGGCGGCGGACGCCCGTTGCGAGAGTCCGGGGCAGTGAGCCGCGGGATCGGGGAGTACATCGCGCGGCTGGTGCGCGCCGAGGTGCGTGCCGCCGCCGGCTACCATGTTCCGGATTCGCGGGGCATGGTGAAACTGGATGCGATGGAGAATCCTTTCCCATGGCCGGAAGTGGTCCGCGATGCGCTGGGCGAGCGGATTCGCGATGTGGAGTTCAACCGCTATCCGGACCCGCAGGCCTCGACCCTCAAAGCGCGTATGCGCGCGGCGCTCGGCATCGATCCGCGCTGGGAGCTCCTGCTCGGCAACGGCTCGGACGAGATAATCCAGATGCTGGTGACCGCGCTTGCCGGCCCAGGCTGCAGGGTGCTTGCGCCTGCGCCTTCGTTCGTGATGTTTCGCCTGATCGCGCAATGGTCGGGCGTCGGCTTCGACGAGGTGCCGCTCGGTGATGATTTCACGCTCGACGTGGCGGCGATGCTCGCTGCGATGGAGCGCCACCAGCCACGGCTGATTTTCCTGGCCTGCCCCAACAACCCCACCGGCAACCTGTTTGACGAGGCGGCACTGCGCACCATCCTCGAGGCGAGCACCGGGCTGGTGGTCATCGATGAGGCGTACTCGGCGTTTTCCACCCGCGACCATCTGTCCTGGCTGGCCGAATATCCGAACCTGCTGATCATGCGAACCCTGTCGAAGCTCGGGTTTGCCGCATTGCGCCTCGGTTACCTGGTCGGGGACCCGCGCTGGATCACCGAACTGGACAAGGTACGCCTGCCCTACAATATCGGCACACTGAATCAGTTGGCGGCCAGCGTGGCCCTCGAACATTTCGGATTGCTGCTGGAACAGAGCCGTACGCTGGTGCGCGAGCGCGAACGCGTCTACGGCTTGCTGCAAGCCGATTCACGACTGCATTGCTGGCCGAGCGATGCCAACTTCATCCTGGCGCGAATCGTCGCGGGAGACGCGGTCGGGGCTCATGCGGCGTTGCGCGAGCGGGGAGTGCTGGTGAAGTGCCTGCATGGCACTCACCCGACGTTGACCGAGTGCCTGCGGTTTACCGTGGGAAGCCGGGCCGAGAACGACCGCTTGCTGGCCGAACTCGACGGGGCGCTCGGGCTCAGGGATGCTGACCCAGCGTCCCGCGCAGATTGATGCGCCGGTCCGCGCGATAGACTTCGAGCTCGAAGGCATCTCCGGGCGCCATCAGCGCAATGCGGTACATCGCGCTGCGGCCCTGGTGGGTTGGTTTGCCATTTATGGAGACCAGGATGTCGCCGGGCTCCAGCCCCGCGGCTGCGGCCGGGCTGCCCGGTTCGATGGCGCTCACCACGAGGCCCGTGGTGACGGTGTCGCGGTTCTGTACCCGTGCCGGAAGCGGCTGTACTTCCACCCCGAGCCAGCCGCGTACCACGAAGCCATGACTCACGATGTCGCGCAGCGCCTTGATGGCGTAGTCGGCGGGAATTGCCAGGCCAATGCCCTGCGAGCCGCCCGAACGGGAATAGATGGCGGTATTGATCCCGAGCAGGTTGCCGTTGCTGTCGACCAGCGCCCCGCCGGAGTTTCCCGGATTGATCGCGGCGTCGGTCTGGATATAGTTTTCGTAGGTGTTGAGTTGCAGTCCAAAGCGCCCGGTCGCGCTGATGATGCCCTGGGTCACGCTTTGTCCGAAACCGTAGGGGTTGCCGATCGCCAGTACGACATCGCCGACCTCGGCGCTATCCGGGTCGCCGATTGAAACCGGTTTGAGGTCGGGAAGATCGATGTCGAGTACTGCCAGATCGGTGTCAGGATCGGTGCCGATCACGGTTGCCAGCGCCTCGCGGCCATCGGCGAGCAGTACCAGGATTTCGCTGGCACCCTCGATGACGTGGTTGTTGGTGAGCAGGTAGCCGTCTTCGGAAATGATCACGCCCGACCCGAGGCTGCGCTGGATACGCTCGCGCTGGGGTGCTGGACTGCGGTTGAAGAAGCGCCGCAGTACCGGATCGTCGAGGAGCGGGTGGTAGGGGCGGCGCACCACCTTGCTGGTGTAGATGTTCACGACACCCGGGGTTGCGCGTTGCACGGCCGTCGCATAGGAGTCCACCCCGCGTTGCGCGAGATGCGCATGTTCGCCCGGGGTCCCGCGCTGCTGCAGGTATGCGGAAAACAGCAGTGCGGCCAGTAGCCCGCCTGCCACCGGCCAGCCTAGCGATGGGGGCAGTTTCAATGCGTGTCCTCCTGCGATCGAGGCTGTTGCGCGGGCGCCTCCAGGCCCTGTCAGGCGCTGCGCACGCTGTCGAGGTCGTATTCCTCGTTGAGTATGCCAGGCTCCATGGCCGAGCGGCGGGGCGCATAGTCGAGCGGTGGGCTGGTGCTCGGCGCAGCGCCGCGATGGGCGGCGCCGGCGAGGCTGGTGAGCAGCGGCTGCTCGGTATCACCCCCCGCGCACAATCCGACCGCACCATCGGAGAGGTGCTGATGCAGCTCGCGGTAATCCTCGGTGAGGCGATTCACGCGCTCGGCGGTACCGCGGAAATGCTCGTTGACCTCGGTGCGGTATTCCGCCAGCGCGCGCTCGGTATCCGCAAGTTTGCGGGCAAATTCGCGCTGGCGGCGCTCGGCAGGGTCCATCATGCGGTGCATGAACCAGCCGGCCACGGTTCCGAGTCCCAGACAGGCTGCAATGATCAGCCAGAAAGTTGCGGAGCTGTACAAGAGAATCGCTCTCCTTGGTGCTTGTGTGTACGTGTCTGCGAGTATAACCATTCGGGCCACTCCCCGTCGCGTCGCAGGTGGTTGCACAGCGCGGAAGGCGTGGCTACATTTCCGCATCGCCGATGCCATGGGGGCGAGCGAAACAGAGGCATATGGACCCACAGGAACGATACCGCGCCGAGTTGCGGCGCCCCGGCTTCACCTTCGATCCCGCCCAGGAGCTGGCCGTGGGCGAGTTCCAGCGTCTCTACCTGGCACTCACGGCAGGACCGGGCACCGGTCTGCTGAATCGCCTGCTGGCCCGCGTGTCCCCGGCCGCGACGCGGTTCCATGAGCCGGTCAGGGGGCTTTATCTCTGGGGTGGCGTGGGACGCGGCAAAACCTACCTGATGGACCTGTTTTTCGAGTCGCTTGCGCCCGGGAACAAGTTGCGCACCCATTTTCATCGCTTCATGCAGCGGGTGCATCACGAGCTTCGCGATCTGGCGGGGCACAAGAACCCGCTGAAACTGCTCGGAGAGCGTATTGCGCGCGAGACCCGGGTGCTGTGCTTCGATGAGTTCTTCGTGGCGGATATCACCGACGCGATGATTCTTGCGGGCCTGCTCGAGGAATTGTTCGCCCGCGGCGTGACGCTGGTTGCGACTTCCAATGTCGAGCCCGATGGACTGTACCGGGGTGGATTGCAGCGCCAGCGCTTCCTTCCGGCAATCGCCCTGCTCAAACAGCACGCGCGGGTCATCAACGTCGACGGCGGCATCGATCACCGGCTCCGCCTGCTCGAGCAGGCGGAGCTCTTTCATTGCCCGCTCGACGAGCGCGCCGACGAGAGCCTGATGGACAGCTTCAACAGCCTGGCACCGGAACCCGCCACCAAAGGCCAGGTGCTGGAGGTCGAGGGCCGGACGATCGTCACGCGCTATTGCGCCGATGACGTGGTCTGGTTCGAGTTTGCCGAGTTGTGCGACGGTCCGCGCAGCCAGAACGACTATATCGAGCTGGCCCGGGTGTTCCACGCCGTGCTGATCAGCAATGTGCCGGTATTCCGCGCCGAGCAGGACGACCAGGCGCGGCGATTCGTCAACCTGGTCGACGAATTCTACGATCGCAACGTGAAACTGGTGTTGTCGGCCGCGGCGCCGCTCGCGGAGCTTTACCAGGCCACGCATCTTGCTTTCGAGTTCCAGCGCACCGTGAGCCGGCTGATGGAGATGCAGTCGCACGAATACCTGGGGCGTCCCCACCGGCCCTGATTGCGGCTTGCGGTGTGAAAATTCCCGGCACCGGTGTTGCCCGGCCGAAAAGCAATGGTGTAGTATTCGCCCCCTTTTCCGGGCTCATCCCGTCGAGGCTTTATCCGATGAAAACCTATTCCGCCAAACCCGGCGAAATCGAGCACAGCTGGTTCGTGGTCGATGCCAGTGGCAAGACGCTCGGTCGCCTGGCCAGTGCCATCGCCTCGCACCTGCGTGGCAAGCACAAGCCGGAGTTCACGCCGCATGTGGATACCGGTGATTTCGTCGTGGTCGTCAATGCCGGCAAGGTTCATGTAACCGGCAACAAGGCCAAGGACAAGATCTATCACCATCACACCGGCTACCCGGGTGGGCTGAAATCGATCAGTTTCGGGAAACTGATGGAAAAAGCTCCGGAGCAGGCGATTGAAATGGCGGTGAAAGGCATGCTGCCGAAGAATCCGCTGGGCCGGGCCATGGCGCGCAAGCTCAAGGTTTACCCGGGCAGTGAACATCCGCACGCCGCTCAGCAACCGCAAGCACTGGAGATATAAACGCTCATGGCCGTTACGCAATACTACGGAACCGGACGCCGCAAGACCGCAACCGCACGGGTCTTCCTGAGGCCGGGTCGCGGCACGATTTCGATCAACGATCGCCCGCTCGACCAGTACTTTGGCCGGCAGGTGGCACGCATGATCGTGCGCCAGCCCCTCGAGCTGGTAGGTCTGAACGAGAAGTTCGACATCATGGTCTCGGTCTGCGGAGGCGGCAGCTTCGGACAGGCCGGCGCCATCCGTCATGGCATTACGCGCGCCCTGATCGTTTACGATGAAACGCTGAAAGCGTCGTTGCGTCAGCAGGGTTATGTCACCCGTGATGCGCGCGAGGTCGAGCGCAAGAAGGTCGGCCTGCGCAAGGCGCGCAAGCGTCCGCAGTACTCCAAGCGCTGATCGCATCGACGCGCGTCCTGCGGATGCAGGTCGAATCGACGAACGCCCGGAGCCCCGCTGGCCCGGGCGTTTTTTTTTGCCGTACCCGTGATCCATGCCGGTTCGGCAATATCCCTAAATTCCTTGTCAGAAAGCGGAAAATTCTTTAGCATTCCGGGCGTTTTATCCGCGCAGTTTTCAATCCGTGAATGGAGTATCTCCCTCGTGAGTGAGCAAGGTGTTAACAAGGGGAGGCGTCAGTTCCTGACCGCCGCCACCTCGGTTGTTGGGGCGGCGGGCGTGGTCGGAGTTGCCGTGCCGTTTGTGGCCTCGTGGAATCCGAGCGCGAAAGCAAGAGCAGCCGGTGCGCCGGTGCGGGCAGATATCAGCAAGCTCGAACCCGGACAGATGGTCGTCGTTGAATGGCGCGGCAAACCCGTCTACGTGGTGCGGCGTACGCAGGAGTCGCTCGACTCGCTGACCCGCGATACGTCCATGCTGCGCGACCCCGAGTCGCAGGAGTCGGTACAACCGGCCTATGTCGATCCGGAGCAGCGCTCGATCAAGCCGGAGTTCCTGGTGCTGCTTGGCTTGTGCACCCACCTCGGGTGTGCCCCCAAATACCGTCCGGATGTGGGTGCGGCCGACCTGGGCGGCGCCGAGTGGCTTGGCGGATTCTTCTGCCCCTGCCACGGATCCAAATTCGATCTGGCCGGCCGGGTGTTCAAGGGAGTGCCGGCGCCGACCAATCTCGAAGTACCGCCCCATTCCTATGAGGGCGAGCACGTGCTCGTCATCGGTATCGATCAGGAGACCGCATAATGAACTGGTTGATTGGATTGCGGGACTGGGTCGATGCACGCCTGCCGATCGTGCGGGCGTGGGATACCCACATGGCGAAGTACTACGCACC